>CAZJGQ010000020.1:0-22343 GCA_964545425.1 uncultured Chthoniobacter sp.
GATTGCCGCGGGCGCGTTGCTTGTCGGCATCGCCGAGCGTGTTGAAGGCCTGCTCTAGCACCTGGTAGGCGGGGCGGGAGCCGAGTTCGAAAAGCAGGTGTTCATCCGCGCGCGTCACGGGCAGCGGTTCGCCAATCGGACGGCATCCTTGGCTAACCACGGTCTCGAGGCGCACGCCGTCGAGGGCAATGACCAGCGCATCGGAGGTGTCGCCGATCGTCGGCCCGAAAACCGTCACGTCCTCTTCACCGCGCGGTCCGCCGGCCAATCCGCCGAGCACAGGGACGCCGGGGAAGGCGCTGTTCCATTCGCGCAGCCAGGTGTCGGCGTCGAAGCGGAAGGGGTTGGCCAGCGTCAGCCAAGCGCCGGCGGGAGGTCCGGCTTTGGCCTGCCAGAACGCATCGCCGCTGGAAGTTTCCACTTCGCTCTGCGCGAGCGGCAAGGCGCGCACACGCGCCTCGGGCAGACGCAGAAAAAGCAGCGAGAAACCCTCGGTCAGTTCCGCTTCGCGCTCCGTGCCGATGAGGCCGGATCCGGTGCAGCCGCAAAGCACGGCGGCGTGTCCGTGCACCGCGACGATTTCCTGGAACTCGGCCAAGTGCGGCGTGTAACCGGCGGAGAGAAAGGCGAGGGCGAGTGTCGGAGCGCCGCCAAGCTCGGCCCGCATTTCCTCCGCAGCAGCGCGCACCCGCAGTTCATCGAAGGCGTGCAAAACGAGGCGGGAAGCGGCGCGATTCATGGCAGGGCACATTGGGGCCGGTGCGGCATGGCGTCAACCGCAGCCGGAATTCAAACGGACGTTCACTTTACTGAACGTCCGGCCGCTTGCGCTGTCTGAATTTTATGTATACTTTTGGATGTTCGCGGTCGGCCGTTTGCGACCGCTTGTTCCATTTAAACCCCAGACCATGAGCTATTTTCGTATCTCATTCTTCGCGCTTTGCGCGCTCGCAGCCACTTCCCTGACCGCCCGCTCGGAGGTAATTATCCAATATTTCGAGACCCGCTGGGACGAGATGTATCAGCGTCTGCCGGAAATCGCGGAGATCGGTTATGAGTCCATCTGGACGCCGCCCCCGGGCAAATCGCCGATCGGCGGCCCTTATCCTCATGCTTACGGCGGCAATGTAGGTTACAATTCCTACGATCGCTTCGATTTGGGTGACCATCCGCAGCGCGGTCACTGGGAGACGCGTTACGGTTCGCGCACCTCGCTGCGCAATCTTTCCGACAACGCCCACCAGATGGATCTGAAGATCTATCCGGACATCGTTTTCAACCACACCGGCAACGGCCCCGACTACCGCACTTATCCAGGCATGGTGCCGCAGGACTTCCATGGTTGGAACGACGCCGGTCAGCCCGGCGGCTTCAAACGCGCCCCGCGCATGTTCATTTGGGATGCGGCGGGCGGTTACGGTGGCACGCTGCACCAAGAGTTGGTCAGCCTGATGGACATCGTCCTCGAGTTCGACGGACGTTTTCAGGGCGGCAATTCGCCGAACTACGCGCCCGATCCGACACCATTTGTCCGCCATCCGGGCGATTCGGAAAAATATCCGTATTTCAACCAGACCGGCTATCCGAACGAGAACTCGCGCGATTTCGTGACGCGCTGGATCAACTGGCTGGGCTACGCCATGGACTATGACGGGGTGCGTCTCGATGCGCCGAAGCACGTGGGCAAAGAGTATTTCGGTCTCCCCGCTCAGGACGAAGCGACGCGCAACAAGACGCTGATTTACAACATCCAGAAAAACTTCAATGAGCGCCGTGGATTCACGGACACGGATCCATTCGACGACATGTATTCGAACTACATCCGCCGCGACGATGCGCTGGTTTATTCCGAATTTTTCATCGGGTCGGTGGGTGAAGTGGATTACTGGCGCAGCCCGACTAATCCGAACCAAGGCATCAAGACGCGCTATCTCGATTTCCCGCGCAAGTCGCAGATGATCGGGGACGCCTTCAACAACGGCAACCTCGGCGCGTTGGCCGGTTTCGCCGGTTTTAGCCCGGAGGAAGGTGTCATGTTCGCCCACAGTCACGATGAAGACGCACCGGGCAAATTGGAGCTCGCTTACGCTTACATTCTGACCCGCGTCGGCACGCCGGTGGTCTATTTTACCGGCAACAACCTCGCGGACAACGAGGACAAAGAAGAGAACGGCATCACGTGGATGCGCAAGGGCTACGATGGTGCGCTCGGCGATTACAACATGGGGACGATCCCCAATCTCATCTACATCCACAACCAATTCGCCCGCGGGAAGGAATACACACGTTGGAGCGAAAACGACTACTTCGCTTTCGAACGCTATCAAGACACGAACAACAACGGCACTCCGGATTCCGGCGAAGGCCTGCTGCTGGTCGCGCTCAATGATTCCGGATCCGACCAGACCAAATTTGGCATCCAGACATCCTTCGCGCCCGGCACGCTTTTGAAAGACTATACGGGCCGCAATCCCGACGTGGTCACCGTCGGCGGCGACGGCAAGGTCAACGTCCGCGTGCCCGGCTGGTGGGGGCAGGGATTCGTCTGCTACGCGCCGTTCAACGCGCAAGGTCCGGCCAGCGGGAGCCCGATCACTTTCGAAGGCCAAGGTGTCACGACCATGCCTTGGGTCATTCCGGGCGGACGCGATGCCGCGTCCAAATCGCGCACCATTACGCGTCTGACGGGCAACAGCGCCACGATCAATGTGTTCTATCGCCAGCCCGCGCAAGGCGGCGAGATCGTCGACAATGTCGTCCTCAAATGGGGACAAGGCCGCAACCTCAATGCCAATGCCTCGGCTACCGATTTCGGAGGAAAGGACGTGGTCATTGGCGGCTTCGAGCAGATGACCAAAGTGACCGACGGCCATTACCAGTTGGTGGCCGACCTGACCAATGTCCCCGAAGGCCTCCACACCATCAAGGCCCGCGTCTTCAACAGCCGCACGAACAACAAGCCGGCACTCTTCCAAACTTTCACCACCACCGTCTACGTCGATCGCCGCGGACCCGACCTGGCTTTCGTCAACCTCAACGAAGGCGAAACGGTCGAGGGTGCGCGTGTGATCACCGTGGAGAATGCCGACCGCATGCTCCATAATTTGACTTACTCGCTCAACGGCGGTGCGCCGCAGCAGGCCGACCAAGTCATCCAAGGTCGTTGGCGCATCGCGCTCGACGGGCTCGCTGACGGCGCCAACTCCATCACGCTCAATGCCACCGAATCGGACCGCGGTTCCACCCGCTCGGTCATCAATACCTCCACGCTCACGCGCAGCTTCACAGCCAACACCAGCGGGCAATCCATCGCGATCAACCACGCCAATGGCGCGACGATCGCCGAGCCGTTCTTCAAGACGGTGGTCACCGTGCCCACCGGCCAAGGCATCACTTCCGGCGATATCAAACTTTACTGGGATGGCTACGAACAACCGGCACTCGTGGAAAATCCTCCGGGCAGCGGCAAATTCGAATCCACCTTCACCGGCCGTTACCGCCAAGGCGGGGTGGATAAAATTTTCTACGGCGCCTTCGTCAATGGTCCGCATTTCTTCGAAGCCGTGGTCACGAAAAACGGGCAAGAAAGTCGCGTGGCCCGCCGCGTGGTCTTCAATCTTTACGGACAAAACATGCACGATTCGGACGGCGACGGTCTGCCCGACGATATCGAATTGAACAACTTCCTCAGCGGACGCAATCCCGGTCCGAACCGACCACTGCCCGGTGATGCCGCCTCGGGGCAAAACGGCGTCTTGGATAATATCCCGAACTACGGTGAGCAGTGGTCGCGTCTCAACCCGATGAACGCCGAGACGTTCTACAACGGCACGTGGGACGGCGATATCGACTCCGACGGCGACGGCGTCAAAAACGTCGAAGAACTCAAGAAGGGTTACCAGATCGCCGGCGATCCGTTCCGCTACAACATTTACGATCGCAACAGCGTTCCGCCGGCCAGCGTCGGCTCGTTCGCCAACTCTGCGCTCAGCCTGTCGGGCGGCAACAAAATCATCACCGTCACCTATCGCCCGAACGACGGC
Source organism: uncultured Chthoniobacter sp. (assembly GCA_964545425.1). GTDB lineage: Bacteria > Verrucomicrobiota > Verrucomicrobiia > Chthoniobacterales > JACTMZ01 > JACTMZ01. The sequence continues at coordinate 4,044 of CAZJGQ010000020.1, forward strand.
CCGCTGGCCAATGCCTCCGGTGTGACGATCAATTTCACGCCGACCGGTGGCGGTTCCCCGCAGAGCTTCACCATGACCGGTGGTCCGACCGAATACACCTATTCCTATACGGTGCCGGCGGGCGCGACGTCGGTGTCCTACACGTTCAGCAACGGCGGCACGACCGACTCAACCGGCGGGGCGTCATGGTCGGCCTCCACGACCGCAGCCTTCGTCATGGACGGCCAGTTCGACAGCCAGAATTTCCTCGTGGCCGACAGCGGCATGCGCATTTACGCGGCGGTCCGCGGCAACAAGCTCTACACCGCGACGTGGTCGCCGAAGGGTGGGGGCAACGATCACTTCATCTTCATCACCGACGAATTCGGCAATCCGCTCGGCTTGGGTGCGGCATCGGGATCGGATGCCGCGTCGAACTACACCACGTGGGCCAGCAATTCCAATGAAGGCACCGGATTCGGGCCGTGGACCATTTCTCCCACCGGCACCACTGCGGGCGTGTTCCTCGGTAACCCTTCGTTGGCTGGTATCCAAGGCATGAATGCCAAATCCTTCGGCCTTTATGCCACGAGCGGTTCCTCCGTGGCGGCCTTCCGCCCGTTCACGTCCGCACTCAACGTCGGCGATTCCGTCGCATTCCAGTGGGGTGTCAATTGGGACGGCGGCAACGGAGCCAATGGCAAAAAAGGTTTCAACATCTGGGCCGGCGAAACGTTCCTCCTGAATGTCGAACAAGCGGGAACCGCCGACATCTTCGTGGGCGGACAAAATTCCGGCATGGGCTACGGCACGCAAGTCATGGAGTGGAGCATCACCCGCTCGGCGGCCGACAAGTTGCAAGTTCGCGCGACGCGGCGCGACGGAGGCGTCTTCACCCGCGAGGTGACGGTTTCCAGCGCGGCCCCCAGCCGCATCGAATTCTACGCTACGAACTTGGCGGACGGCGATCAGCGTCAGCCTTACTTCAACAATCTCCGCCTCTATCGCAGCGGCGCGACAGCCAAAGGCGGCCGGATCTACGGCAATTTCAACGGCACCGCCGATTCCAAGCCTTGGGTCGTTGGCACGCCGACGGCGGCCACCACTTACGGCTTCAAGGCGTCCGGCAAAAACTGGCTGGGTGAAAGCGGCGCTGCTCTCGAGTCCGAACTTGACCTCGTCGAAGCCTTCGGCTCCGTGCCGAAAACGATCTTCATCGCCGTCGGCGCCTATTCGGGCGGCTTTGGCGGAACTTTGCAGTCCCAAGCACCTGCCAAATACGGCAACTCGGACAACGACATCGAGATCACCGAATACCAACCGCTCAACACCGCGTCGCTGCGCGACGAGGACCTCGATGGCGCTTTCGATGTGGGCACGCCGGAGATGATTGTCTCCGTCAATGGGAATGAAACCGATGGCAATTACGGTCTGCGCCGCTTCTACCTCGACGAGGTGGCCGGTGACAATTCCTCGCTGACCGTGAAGTTTAAACCCAACACGGCGACAGCTCCGACCAACGTCGAGGTCTTCACCAACCTCAACCGTCGCGATCACGCGGTGCTCGAAGAGGATCCCTCGACGGTGACTGCGTCCTCGAACACCTACTTCCTCGCGCATCCGATGTCCGGCCCCAATGCCGAGGGCTATTACACGGTGACCTTGCCGGTCGAACTCTGCGGTGCTTACCGCCTGCAGGTGCGTTACAAGGTCCCCGGCGTCAACGGAGGCAACTATATCTATTACACGGACAACGGTCTCCGCCGCGATTGCGCCATCGTCGTCTCGCCCAAGAAGGCGCTCGAGCTGAACATGTATGAGGTCAATCCGCTCATCGTGGAGGCCAAAGACGTATCGTTTGAAGGCCGCAGCACGTTCCTCGATTTGGTCAATGATCCGGCCATTCAGGGGGAAGATGTCGGCTTCGACGGTCGTCCCGATGCGTTGAACAAAGACCACTACGCCGCTCTCGGCGTCAACATGCTCTGGCTGCAACCGATCCATCCGATCGGCGTCGAAGGCCGCGATACCAATCCCGAGACCGGCCAACCCTTCGATCCCGGCAGCCCCTACGCCGTCCGCGACTACTGGAGCGTCGCGCCCATGCTTGGCCGCGCCAACAGCACGGCCAGTGCTGATGCCGAATTCCAAACCTTCGTCCAGCGCCTCGACCAGTGGGGCGTGGGCGTGATGATGGATGGCACCTTCAACCACAGCGCCCCCGATGTCATTCTCGGCAAGGGCGCGGTCGACCTCGGTATCAGCGCTAATGCGTCGCAGCAAATCGCCGACTTTAATCCCGGCTGGTATGCCAAAGAGGGCTTCCCCGCCCAACCGGCTGCCAACAAGACGGAAATCGCCATTGCCCCGGACCGCAATGACTTCGGTAACTGGACCGACGTGCGCGAATTTTACTTCGGCGACTATGACGCCTTGGTCAAAGAGAAGGGGATCCAGAACCCCGACAAGAGTTATCCCGACAACGCCTACAAACTTGCCTTCCTCCTCGAGCGCGACGAATTCGAGGGTCACACCGATACCACGCGGCAAGTGTGGAATTACTTCGCTTACTATCCCATCTATTGGCTGGAGAAATCCGGCCACACCGCATCCACGCCGAAGAACCAGTCGCATATCGGTATTGACGGTCTGCGCTGTGACTTCGCCCAGGGTCTGCCCTCGCAGTTCTGGGAGTATGCCATCAACAAAACGCGCTCCCGTAAGTGGGACTTCATCTTCATGGCCGAGTCGCTCGACGGCGCCCGTGAAGTGGCCGGCAGCAAACGTCATGGCGTCGGTTACCGCTCGGCGCGTCACTTCGACGTGCTCAACGAGAACATCGTCTTCTACTGGCGCGACACCTTCTTCGGCTACCCGGCCAACGGCGGGGCGGGCGAAGTGAAAAATCCGAAGACCTTCGACACATGGAAAGCCTATGACGACCGTCGTCAGGCGTTCGACAATGTCACCCTGCTCAACAACCTGACCAGCCACGACGAAGTCTTCCCGCACAATGACGTCTGGAGCATCGCCTACGGCTACGCGCAGGTCGGCGCCTTGGACGGAATTCCCATGCTCATGTATGGCCAGGAAGCCGGCGCGCAGAACAGCAAGACCGCCTACGGGGCCAGCGAGTTGAACTTCGGCACGATCAATGCCGTAAACAACTTCGGCAAATACGAGGCGAACTTCGGCAAGAACATCCCGAACTTCAAGGTCTACAACAACATGGCCAGTATCTGGAACAACCGGACGGAGGACGAATGGAAACTCCAGACATTCTACGGCCGCGTGAACAAAGCGCGCTTGGCCGCGCCTGCCTTGCAAAGTCAGAACGTCTACTTCCTCGGCAAGCTGCAGCAAGGTGGTGGCTACGATGACAACATCTTCGCCGTCGGCAAGGTCATCACCCCCGGCCAGTCCGCCGGCGCGGTCGGCCAGAGCGTGGTCTTCGCTTTCGTGAACAACAACCACCGCGTCAATGCGAATGTTGCCGCCCAGTATGATCTCAACGCGAAGATAACCGGCACGGAGTTGAACTACTTCGGAATCGAGCGCGGGCGCAGCTACAATGTGCGCGATCTGCTCGCCGACAATCCGAACGCCTTTGTCTGGCCGACCGCCCGCACCGGCGCCGATCTCCTCGACAACGGTCTTTATGTCGGGCTGCCCAACACCGCGCCCGCCACCGGCAGCTACCAAGCGCAATACTTGCAGTTGGTCGACACCTCGTCGCCCACAGTCAGCTTCGTCCCGCCGCAGTTCGCGACCTTCGGCGAAACCTTGGCGCTGTCCGCCACGGTCTCGCCGGATTCACCGGTCACCTACTCCCTGGTTGGCGGCGATACCAACAAAGTCACGCTTGACGGCAACCAGTTGACCATCAACTCGGGCACGGGTTCCGTGACCGTGCGCGCCACCGTGGCCGCCACCGCCGATCGGGCCGGTGCCTCGGCCGATGCAACCATCACCTTCAAGAAGGCGACCCAAACGATCACCTTCGACTTGGAAAACAATACCTACCCGACCAGCAATCCGCCCGTGACGCTCGCGGCCACGGCCAGCTCGGACTTGGCGGTCAGCTACACTTCTTCTGCTCCCGCCGTGGCTTCGGTCAATGGCAGCCTGCTCAACTTCAACTCGGCCGGCCAAGCAGTCATCACGGCCATCCAGACAGGCAGCGACAATTACGAGGCAGCGACCAATGTCACACGGACCGTTGTGGTCTTCCAAAGCTCGGTCCCGTCCTTCGAGGAAACCTTCCCGGGTCAATCGGCCACGAGCGACATCGACTTCGACGGTATTCCCGCGCTGATCGAATACGGCATCGGCGGCACGTCGGCCGGCAGCGACAACGGTCTGCTGCCGGAAATGGTCGATGGTTCCGCGCTGACCATGAAAGCCATCGTCCGGACCAATGACCCGCGTCTCTCGGCCGGAGCCCAAGTGAGCACCAACCTCGCCACTGGCTGGTCCGGAACGCTGTTGCCGGGCGAGCGGGACAATGACCAGAGCGGTGTGACGCAGGGCTTCGAGCGCCGCGTCTACTCGATCGATGCCTCGACGCACAACCAGACGTTCATCCGGATGCAGTTCGACTTGGCGCCGGTGCCATAAAGGTTGCGCAGTGCGCGGTGCGGGACTCATTGCGATAGGGGCGGCGAGCTTGCTGTTGACGGCTTGCCCGCACACGCCGCCACCGGCGCCGTCTCCTCCCGAACCAACCGCCGAAGCCACCGAGATGCCAGTTACGGAACGCGCGGACGAGAATGATCCACTGACCTTGCTCGCCGGCGAAGGCGAACAAGCCCTCACCAGCCTCCAAGTGCAGCAGGACATCCACCACGGCACCGCGTGGTTCAAAGGAAAGGTGTCAGCGACGGGCAGCACTGCCTACCTTTACCTTGGTAAATTGGGCGAGTCGGGCACATCCACCCTGCGCTGCGTTATCCGCTACGAGGGGAAACAGCCTGCCGATCTCAGCAGCTGCGCGGTGATTGTCGACGGAACCGAGGTTGCCTCCTTTTCCCCTGCGCCCAACCGCGTTGACCAGCCGTCTAACGGATCCGTGCGCCAGTTGGCTGACATCCACTTCGACGATGTGCGCCCAGTGGTGTTGGCCATGATCAACGGCCAATCGGCCATCATCCGCACCGCGGATAATAAGGACATACTATTGGATCGCGAGGCGCTCGACGAAATGCGCCGGGTTCTTTCCGCCTACCTGCATCTGCAGGGCGGAGCACCTTGACAGCGACCGCTGCTGCGGTTTTGCTTCTCCTTTGTTCGCCGGTATAGCTCAGCTGGTAGAGCACCTGATTTGTAATCAGGCGGTCGTCGGTTCGAATCCGACTGCCGGCTTTTTCTCAGCGCTGGATGACGCGGCCGTCGGCTTTCAGCACATTCATGCCGTTCTTGGAGTAAGGCGTTTCTTCACCGGTGGCCGGCCGTGGATGGATGCCGGTGAAGTCGGAGGCAACGGTAAGGCGTCCGATGTTGGAGACGGTGAAGATGCCTCGGCGCGAGTAAATTTTTGGGTTGATGGCATTTTCGCCGTCGACCACAGGCGAGAAAATGTAGCTCGAGCCGAATTCTTCCCGGCTCGGTGGCTCGCCGTGGACCAGATCAGCGGGGCAGGTCAATGTGGCCTCGGTCAATCCGTAGGGCCCGAGCAGCTCGAGTGGGTCTCCGCCTTCGTATCCCTCCACCGGCGGGGCGTTGGAGATGGCGATGCTGGGGAAGGTATTGTCGTTGTCGGCGATGTATTGCTGCACGGCAACGCCGATTTGGCGGAGATTGCCCACGCATTTGGCGGACCGACCGCGTTCGATGGCATTGCCGATGGCCGGGCTGGCGAAGGAGGCCAGCATGGCAATCATGGCAATGACGACGAGCAACTCGATCAGAGTGAAAGCTCTGCTGGAAACATTCATTGCTGACCGGATTTCTTCATGGATGCCTTGCGCTCGAGGTAGCGCTGCGCCCGTTCGACTCTTTGCTTCGGCGTCATCTTGGCTTCGCGGGCCATGCGGCGCTCATCCATCCGCTCGGCCACCTCGGGGCGGTTGAAAAATTCCTGGGTTTTGGCGCGGCGCTGCTCTTCGGGCAAGTCGCGGACCGACTGCCAGAACTCGCGCATAAGGCGGAAATCATCGCGCGCCTTCTGCTGTTCGGCTACCGGCAGGAGAGCGATCTGGGCTTCGACGCGTTCCTCGGCCCGCTGCATGTTGCCCAAAGCGCGCCAACCGCCCCCACGTCCGCCGCCGGCCGGCGCGGTGCCGATCCATGATCCGCGACGGTCGCCCGGCCCTTCGTCTTCGGCCGGGCCCTCACGGGCGCGCACAAGGAAGACCTCGCGGTGGACCCCGCCGGCGTCCCGGAAAAGTCTCGGTGCGGTTTCGGCAATCGGGCCGGCGGGTGGGGCGCTGACGGAGGGCTTCCAGTCCGCCGGCGCGGCGAGGAGCACGCCGGTTTTTTCGGCGGCATCTTCAAGTAGAGCAGGCAGCCCGCCCGGTTCGGACGGTTTCCAGACTGCGCGACGGAGATCCAGGGCGGCACCGGATTGCGGGGCGACGAGGTTGAAGCCTCCGGTTCCGTAGGCGGTCCAACCCGATGACTCGCTCCCGGCAGTGAAGTCGGCCAACGCGGTTTTGATAGCGCCGTCGTCCGGCGCCCCCAGATAGGCCACACGCCACGAGGCATCGGTGCGCACCGCCACGATGTCCAACGCTTCGACCGGGGGAACGCGTTTCACGCGGATGCTCACCGGGGTGGCGGGATCGAGATTCGAGACGATTTCGATGCCGCCTTGGCGGCTGATCGACTTGAGGACTTTGGCCACAGGCGTGTCGGTTTCATTGAGCGTGACCAGCCCCCAGCCGGCATAGATCTGCCATGCGGCCCAGACCAAGACCAGTGCGGCAAGGATCCCGGGCAAGATGAGGCGTCTGGGTTCCATCACGTCTTAAACAATAAACACCCCGCGTGGCGGAAAGTCGCGTTTTTCAGAGCTTTAAGCGACTTTCCGGTGCCCACGGCGTTTGCCTTGCGGAGGGCAGGCGGCAGGTATAGTGTACAGAGTCCGATCCCAATCAGATGACTGACCGCGAAACTAACGCCGTGCAGGAAGCAAAACTGCACTTTCTCGATTACTGGCGGGTGATCAGGCTGCGCCTGCCGATCATTATTCTGGCCTTTCTGCTGGTTGTGGTCACCGCCGGTGTCACGACTTACTTCCTGCCGCGCCAATACCAGTCGAACGTCATCATCGAGGTCGAGCAGAACGAGCAGAAGATCCGGATCTTCACCGAGGGGTATCAGGGGGCGATGGGAATGGATCCGCGGTTTGCCACCACGCAGTTCCAGATCATCCAACGCAAGGAGATGCTCTATCCGGTCATCGAGGCGCTCAAGCTGGTGGAAAAGTGGGGTGAGGAATACGGCATCCGCACCAACGAGCAGGCCTATTTCAAACTTCGCGGCATGATCGACGTCCGTGAGGTGCGCAACACGAACCTCTTGCAAATCAGCGTCGAAAGCACCGACCCGCAGGAAGCCTCCGATTTGGCCAACAGCATCGCGCAGGAATATCAGCGCAAGCGCATCGAGGAGCAGCAGAAACTACTCGCGCGCTCGTTGTCCACCTTGGAAGACGAAGTCTCCAAGCAGCGCGCCAAGGTGCAGCAGGCCAACGAGGAAATGAGCCGCATCCGCACGGAGCTCGGCATCACTGATCTCAACCCGGACAGCCTCGAGGATCCGATGCAGTCGCAGGAGACCGTCCTGCAGCAGCAGGAAGCTTTGGTCAACGAGGCCCGTATCCAAGCCTCGAATCTGCGCACCAAATACAACGAAATCGAAAAGCTGACCGGCGACGAACTCATGCGGTCCTTGCCTACGCTGCAGATCGAGGACCAAACCATCGCGACAATCTTGCCGCAGTATCAGGAAATCAGCTCGGAGTTGGCCCGCGCGCTGCAGTCCGGTCTCGGAGCGCGCCACCCGACGATCCTTTCCCTCGCCGCCAAGAAGTCGACCTACGAACAGCAGCTTTCCGAGCAGGTCAACAGCATCCGCCGCACGCTTGCCGCCAATCTGCAAATCACCGAGCGCTCCATGACTAAGATGGAGGAAGAGCTCGAGAAAGCGCGGACCGATCAGCGCGAGGCCAAGACCCGGGGGTCGGAATACGGCCGGGCAAAGAACAACTACATTCAAGCCAAACGCGTCCTTGAGGCCGCCGAACTCCGTCTCTCCACCGAGACGATGCAGCGCAGCATGCCGATGAGCCCGGCACGCATTTGGGAAAAAGCCGAGCCCGCCTCCGCCCCGTCCAAGCCCAAAGTCTTGCTCAATATGGCCCTGGCCGTTGTCGTCGGTCTGATCGTCGGGATCGGGCTCGCTTTCTTCCTCGAGTATCTCGACACCAGCGTGAAGACGATGGAGGATGTGGAGAACTTCCTCCAAGTGCCCGTCTTGGCAGTCGTGCCCAAGAACATTAGCCTGCTCTACGCACATCCCGATGCCACGGCCGATGCCGAGGCCTACCGCATCTTGCGCACCAACTTGGAATTCAACCGCCAGTCGCCCGATGCCAACACCGTGACCTTTGTCAGCGGCGGGGCAGGCGAGGGCAAATCAACCACGCTGTCCAACCTTGCCTACACCTTTGCCCAAGGCGGATACAATACGCTCGTTGTCGACGCAGACCTCCGTCGGCCCTCGCAACACCGCATGTTCGACTTGGACGGCGATTATGGCCTAACCGACTTCCTCACCACTGATGTGGATCTCGAGGATGTGGTGCAGGCGACCAGCATCCCCAACCTGTTTCTCTTACCCAGTGGCAAGTTGCCCTATGACGCGGTCGGTGTGCTCAATTCCCAGCGCATGATGGACCTGATCGCGCAAGTCCGCAGTCGCTTCGACATCGTCTTTTTCGACTCTCCGCCGATCCTCGGGGTGAGCGACGCCTCGGTTCTGGTGCGCGCCCTCGATCTCACCATCATTGTGGTGCAGCACCGCCGCTTCCCGCGCGCCATGCTGCAGCGCGTCAAGCAGGCGGTTCTCAACGTCGGTGGCAACATTCTCGGCGTCGTGCTCAACAACGTCGATGTCCGTCACGACCAGTATTACGAGTATTACACCAACTATTATAACTACTACTACACCCCGCGGAATGCGCCCGACGGTGTCAACGGGAGCTCGGCCAAGGAAGCCAAGGCGGCCGCCCGCTCGCGCCGCCCGGCCAAGGTGGGGCCGCAGGACGATTACTAGGATGACATCGCGCTCGTTCGTGCCCGTTTTTGTCGCTCTTTTCGCGCTCGCGTTTTTTTCCGCGGAGCTTCGTGCATCCGATGCCGCTTTCCGCACTGGCGACACCATCGAACTCCGCATCGGAGGCGTCCCGGCCGAGGAAACACAACTCGTGACCGGTGCCTACACCGTGGACGGCGAGGGCTACATCAATCTTCCGCATGTCGGCAAGGTGCGCGCCGCCGGCCTGGGGCAGGCCGCCCTCCAGCGCGCTGTGGAAGCCGCCTACCGCAGCGGCGAGATCTACACCAACCCGACGATTACGGTCACGGTTCCGACCACCCTGCGCTTCGTCAACGTGAGCGGCGACGTCCGCCAACCCCGCCGCGTGGAATACACTTCCGACCTCACCGTGCTCGGTGCCATCAGCGCAGCCGGCGGATTCACCGACTACGCCGACCAGCGCAAAGTCCGCCTCATGCGCGGCGGCCGCGTCCAGATGGTCGACATCAAAGCCGTCCGTTCCAACCCCTCCTTGGACATCATTCTCCTCCCCGGCGACCAGATCGAAGTCCCTCAGAGCTTCTGGTGAGCAAGGGTCACTTGACCAGATTTAATAACTAGCTATTTTCCGCGGGATGGCGCGGTTTTTGTTTCCCCTGACCTGCTTTTTCGTGGCGATTTCCTCTTTTGGGGCGGTGGCCCAAGAGCTTGGGGCGACCATCAACAAGTCCGGAACAACGGTCACCGGCGTGACCTTCCGCGTTTGGGCGCCGAATGCGACGGCGGTGCATGTGGCGGGTGACTTCAACAGCTGGAGCGCGACCGCCTCGCCATTGACCAAGGACGGCGCAAACAATATCTGGTCTGCAGGTGTATCCGCCGCGCGCCCGGGACACGCCTACAAATACGTCATCACCACTCAATCCGGCGGCAAGCTGCAACGCAAGGACCCCCGCGCGCGTCAGGTGCGGACGCGAGAAGACGGTTCGCAGGCTTCGGTGGTTTACGACAAGGACGCGTTCGTCTGGGAAGACGAGGGGTTTCAGCCTCCGTTTCCCAATGAAATCGTCATGTATGAACTCCACATCGGCACCTTTTACGATCCGCGTCCCGACGACGGCGAGCCGGCGACATTCTACGATGCGGCGCAAAGGTTGGATTACCTGCGCGATCTCGGGGTCAACATGATCGCGCTCATGCCGGTCAGCGAGTTCAACGGCCGGCACAGCTGGGGTTACAATCCGATCGCCCTTTTTGCCATCGAGCAGGCCTACGGTGGTCCGGACGGCTTCAAACATTTCGTCAACGAGGCCCACAAGCGCGGCATTGCCGTGCAGGTCGATGTCGTCCACAACCACTACGGCGATCTGGCGGCGCCCGGCGCCTCCGATCTCGAGGACTTCGACGGCGGGAATCCGTATTTCTACCACGGCGAGGACGAGGTTGCCCGCCCGGGAATCGGTCGAACCAAGTGGGGACCGCGCCCGCGTTACATCGATCCCAATGTGCAGGACTTCATCAAAGACAACATCAGGATGTATTTGGACGAGTATAAAGTCTGGGCTCTCCGCTGGGACTCTCCGCGCAACATCACCGGCTATGATTCCAACCCCCCAGTCTCCGAGGTCGGAGATCCAGATACTGACATCGAAGAGGCCATCACCATGATGCAGGAGATTAACAGCGAGATCCACGCCCGGAACGAGCGTTATTACAGCATCGCCGAGGACGCAAACTCCGTCGGCGGCTACTCGGGGCACTGGGAAATCTCTTTCCACAATGTGCTTTTCCCACGTCTTTTGCCTCTGGATACCGACGGATCTTTGCCTGCTCCTTTCGAGGGAATATTGAGATATCCCACCCTAAACCAGCGCGAGACCTACAACATCGGTTATCGTCTAGTGACCAAAGAGCCCCCCGGCTTCCGGGTCATTTTTTCGGAGAACCACGACAAATGCGGCGACCTCAATGCTGCCACTGACGGAGCGCGTCTGGCCGAGGATTTTGACCCTATCGACCCAACAAGCTATGAGGCGCGCAAGAAATCGATCTTGGCCTCCGCTGTCACTCTCACCTCGGCGGGCACGCCGATGCTTTTTCAGGGGCAGGAGCAACTCGCCGATGGTTTTTTCGACGCTTATGTCCATCTCGATTGGCTGCGCGCCTCGAGGTTTCCCGAGATCGTCCGCTTCCATCGTGATGCCACGCAGCTCCGCCGGAATGCGAGCGGAGTTTCTCCGGCTCTCCAATCCACATCATTGCCGGACAATTCTGATGATGGCACTGGCTCGACTAGAATCACCGTGGCCGACGAGGTTCAGGGTTGGATGGTCTACGAGCGCAGGACGGTAACCGCCTCGCAGAGCATCATGGTCGCAGTGAATTTCTCGGACCAGACGCGCAACGTTTCCTTCAATTTTCCTGTAGCCGGCCCTTGGTATGTTTTGCTCAACAGTGACGCGCAGATCTACGGCACCGACTTTGGTAATGTCGGTCCGGCGGCCGGCGCAGCGATTTCGACCTCGGGGGGCGCGAACACCGGCGCTTTCCAGATCGGACCTTTCAGCGCGATTGTCCTCGGCAAGACCGCGGGGACTGCTCCCTCAGCCGACGCCAACGCCAACGGCATCGATGACGGATGGGAAATCCTTTTCGGGGCCTCCGATGCAACAGGGGACATCGACAGCGACGGTTTCAGTAATCTCGACGAGTTTCGCAACGGGACAGACCCTACGGTGGCTGATCGGGCGGCGTTGGCCGGCTCATTCAATGATTGGAATACGGTGACTCGCAACGCGCGCTGGGATCCGTCCCGCTCCGTGTGGCGATGTGTCGCACGCTTCACGGCGCCCGGCCTGCAGACGGTCAAAGCACATCTTTCCGACGGGTGGGTTGCCGGGGAGGACCACTCTTTCGACGTTCCGGCCGCAGGTGCTTACGAGATTACCTACGCCCCAGCTTCCGGAACCTACTCATCTTCACAGGTCAACGCAGATGGCAACGGCAACGGGATCTCAGACGCGTGGGAGAGTTTTTATTTCTACCCGGCCACTTCGGCAACCGCCTCCGGCAACCCGGACGGCGATGCTTTCGACAACCTCGCGGAGTTCCAACGCGGCAGCGATCCCACGGAATTCGATCATCCCGCCATGGGTGTGGTTGGCGCCTATAACGGCTGGAACTGGCAGGCCCGCAACATGCGCTACGGAGGGCATGGTGTGTGGAGGCTGGCCTTGCCTTTTCTCCAGCCTCCCTCAGGACCCAACTACAAGTTCGGGGTCGGCCCAACGAAGGATGATGACAACTGGGGTCAGCCGACGGGGTTAAAGCCGGACGGTTTCAAATCGGACGTCGATTTTCTCTGGGCCGGGGGACTTTCCGGTTGGCATCTCGTGAGTTTCAACGAGAAGAATTTTTCCTCCTCGGTTGTGCCGGTTGCGGGCGGCGCCGACCACGATGGTGACAGCATGCCGGACTCTTGGGAAATTGCCTTCGGTCTGGATCCTTTCGCCGATGACCGCGATTTCGATGCCGATGGCGACCAAGTCTGGAACAAGTTCGAGTATGCGAGGGGCACCAGCCCGCGCGATCCGGCTGACCATTATACGGCGGTATCGCTGCCGGGAGAATGGCTTCCTTTCGCGCCCCGCAGCGCATGGTCCAACAACGCCGACCCGCGGTTGCGTATGGTGTGGCGTCCGGAAATCAATCGTTGGGAGCAACTCAGGTTTGTTCCGCGGCCGGTCAATTTGGAAGTGCGTGCCGCCAACCACCCGTTCGGTTCCGGGGATTGGGCCGGCACGCCCGGCAATCAAATCCTGAGTTTTCCCGACCGGGGTTACTATCTCGTCCGCTTCGAGGAGGCCTCCAAGATGTTCGACCCGCCTGTTCCTATGCCGAACACCGACGCAGACCTCGACGGGCTTCCTGACTATTGGGAAAGCTACCTCGGGCAGGGCAATCCCTCTAATGACACCGACGGCGATGGCGCGACTGCGTTGGCCGAGTTCGCGCGCGGCAGCGATCCTGCGGCGAAAGATAAATCCGCGGTGATGAATGTTGTTCGTGACCTCACTCCCAACTACTTTGAAAGCAGTGCGCCCATGCGTTGGAGCAGCGAAGCGGGCGCATGGGAAGCGTTGGTCTACTCCGCGGGCAAAAGCAATCAGAAGGCCAAGTTTGTCGCCGGTTTCTCCTGGACTGAACCGAATTGGGGGGAATCGACCAGTCCGGCTGATGGAGTCGCAGAGCAGGGAGGTGGTGACATAGCCTACACAATCCCGGCGTTGCCATCTTATGTGCTTTTCGAGTTCGACGAGGTCTGGGGCGACTACTTTGTCGGCCCGATCACTACGAACGATTCGGATAACGATGGGCTTGCCGACGAATGGGCTGCCTATCACCACATCTCGGGCGCCGGTGGCAACCCCGACAATGACAGCTGGCTCAACATTTCCGAATTCCGGCGCGGGAGTAATCCGACCAATGTCGACGGCGATCCGAAGCGCATGACCGTGACTGGGGGAACAATGGCCGGCGCTCCGGTAGCGCCATTGCCTCATTGGAATCCGGCCGGGACGAACATGACGTGGAGCGACCAACGTCTGCGATGGGAGTGGTCCGCGGAATTTGGCGCCACAATGAACATTCAGATAAAATTCGCACGCGGAGCTTGGGGCGATAGCAACGAATGGGCTTGGGCCAGTGTGCCAACTCCAGGCAAAGCGGTTCCCAGGGCCTTGGGCGGCGTCAACAACATCACCGTGCCTGTGACTAATGGCGTTAAGTATCTCGTGCATTTTGACGACGTCACGGGTGATTACGGATTTACACCACACCCCGTCTGGCTCGATTGGTTGAAGTCCAACAATCTCGACACCAGCACGCCGCGCGATCCTTGGTCCCTCGACACCGACGGAGATGGCGTTCCGAACTTCCAGGAATATGCTTTGGGAGGAAATCCTAACCTTCGCGATCGCACCGCGGTGCCGGTGAGTGTTGTAGCAAGCTCCGCGGAGACCAGTAAGCGCCTTGTTCTTAGCTGGTTCGAGCGCATCAACGACCCCGGTTTGAAGTTCGCCCCGCAACTGTCGACCGATTTAACGTCGACCAATTGGTCGAATCTCGTGTCCTCCGATTCCGCCGACATCTCCGGAGTCCCCGCCGGCCATCGCCGCAAAGAGGCCTCCGTGCCGATGGAAGGCGATGGAGCGTTCCTCCGCCTGAAAATCCAGGGACCGTGATTTGAACTCCCATGCGCCGCTTGCCGCGACCGCAACGCCGTTACCGGGCGCTTCGTGATCCGGGCAAGAAGCCAAAGGGAGCCAAGGATGGCTGGATAGGGGTGATCGTCGAGCGTGACGACCCGACTGACCGCCGTTCTCCGGGGACGATGTATGTCTACGGGAAGCAGGGATATCTCGGCGACTTTCGCACCAATGAGAACGGGTTCATGGGCAACACCCGCGGCATCCCACTTGGTCATTACACCCTCCAGCCCAAACGCAAAAGCGGGGCCAACTGGCCCGCGCAAACACCTGCCATCACCGGGCCGGGGCAGCCGGTCGGCAAGCCCGGTCCCGGCTACAAAGCCGATGCGATCTTGCTTCATCCCGAAGGGCCGCGCGGTGTTCCCGACTCGCGATCCTGTATCACCACCGATGCCGAAGGCTTTCGCCGTGTCATGCATGTCATGCATCAGGCGCCGGATTCGACCGTGCCCCTCATCGTCGCCTGAGCCCTCGCGGTTGACACCGCGCCCCGGCACCAGCATAGTCCGCCCTCCTTTTTCGAATCCGCATGGAAAATATCCGCAACGTCGCCATCATCGCCCACGTCGACCACGGCAAGACCACCCTGGTCGACCAGCTGCTCCGCCAATCCGGCACCTTCCAGGCCCACGAAAAAGTCGAAGAGCGGGTCATGGATTCGATGGACCTCGAAAAAGAGAAGGGGATCACCATCCGGGCCAAGAACGCCTCCCTCAAGTGGGACAAATACCAGATCAACATCGTCGACACCCCGGGCCACGCCGACTTCGGGGGCGAGGTGGAACGCATCATGAAGATGGTCGACGGCGTCCTACTCGTCGTCGACGCCTACGAAGGCCCGCAGGCCCAGACCAAATTCGTCCTGCGCAAAGCCATGGAAAACGGCCTCAAGCCGGTTGTGGTCATCAACAAGATCGACCGCGACAACGCCCGCCCGCACAAGGTCCTCGACATGGTCTTCGAGCTTTTCCTCGAACTCAACGCGACCGACGAGCAGCTCGATTTTCCGCACATTTACGCCAGCGCCAAGGCCGGCTTCGCTAAGCGCGAACTGGTCGATCCAAGCGACACAATGGTCCCGCTTTACGAGGCCATCGCTTGGCACATCCCGGCGCCGAAAAAGTCGGACACCGATTATTTCCAGATGCTCGTCTCGAACCTCGACTACAGCGACTACCTCGGACGCATCGCCTACGGCCGCGTGATCAGCGGCTCGGTCAAAGTCGGGCAATCGATCGTCTGCATCCATCAGGACGGACGCAAGGAGCGGGCCAACGTCACCGCCATCTTCGGGCATCAAGGACTCGAAAAAGTCAAAATAGAGTCCGCCTCCGAAGGTGACATCATCGGTCTGGCCGGATTCGAGGACGTCTTCATCGGAGAAACCCTCGTCGACAACGAGGAACGCGAAGCGCTGCCCTTCATCCAGATCGATCCGCCGACGATCAGCATGCGGATTTGCGTGAACGACTCGCCCCTGGCCGGACGCGAAGGCAAGCTGCTCACCGCGCGTCAAATCAAAGACCGTCTCATCCGCGAAACACGGACCAACGTCTCGCTGCAAGTGGCCGAGACCGAAACCGCCGGCCAGTTCGAGGTCAAAGCCCGCGGCGAAATGCAAATCGCCATTCTCGTTGAACAGATGCGCCGCGAAGGCTTCGAACTTCTCGTCTCGCGTCCCGAAGTGATCTTCCAACGCGCCGCCGACGGCTCTCTGCTCGAGCCGATGGAAACCCTTTACGTGGACGTCCCGCCGGACAACCTCGGCGACATCCTGCAGGCCCTGGCGGCGCGCAAGGCGGACATCGCCAACATGGAGCACCATCCGCACAGCGTGTTGGTGCAAGCAACCATCCCCACGCGCGGCATCATTGGATTGGAGACCGATCTGGTCAACGCGACCAAGGGCCTCGGCACGATGAGTCATTTATTCAAAGAATACGGACCGCACAAAGGCGAGATCCCGAGCCGCGGCAAGGGCGTGCTCGTTTCGATGGAAGGCGGCACCAGCATGGCTTATGCGCTGGACACCATTCAGGAACGCGGACGCCTTTTCATTGGACCGCAGGAAGAAATCTACGAGGGCATGATCGTCGGCGAAAACGCACGTCCGGACGATTTGCCGGTCAACCCCTGCAAAGCGAAAAAGCTGACCAACATGCGCAGCCAGGGCGACGGCAAAGGCATCCAGTTGGCCCCGCCGGTGCAGATGACCCTCGAGCGTTCGCTCGAATACATCGCTCCTGACGAATACGTCGAGGTCACGCCCAAAACGCTGCGCCTGCGCAAAAAGATCCTCGACGCCACCGCCCGCAAGCGGGCGGCCTCCAAGGCGGGGGCCTGACTGTAGACGCGGCACTCTGTGCCGCGCACGTTGGGGGGCGCGTGGCCAGGGATCATTTTTTCCCCTTGAGGGGTTGACACCGGGGCCCGCCCGTTGTTTTATTGCCCCGTTCGATTGTCCGCGCCGTTCGTCGCGCTCCCCTTTGAGCCGATTTGGGCAGCAGGTTTGCCAAAGTCCGGCGTGCAATCCTCCAAGAACAAAACGATAACGCATTTCCATTACCGGGGTCCGGGCGCAGGTCTGGACAGTTCATATGGCCGGTCACAACAAGTGGTCCAAAGTCAAGCGCATCAAGGGCGCGATCGACGCGAAGCGGGGGAAGCTTTTCTCCAAGCTGGCGAAAGAGATCGCCGTTGCCGCGAAGTTGGGCGGTCCGGATCCGGACGCCAACGTGCGGCTGCGGTCGGCGATTGCCTTGGCGCGCACGCAAAATATGCCCAATGACAACATCGAGCGCGCGATCAAGCGCGGCAGCGGCGACACCGGCGAGGCGGCGCTGGAAGAGGTGATGTATGAGGGCTATGCGGCCGACGGGGTGGCTCTGCTCATCGAGGCGGCGACGGACAACCGCAACCGCACCGCGGCCGACGTGCGTCTGATCTTTTCCAAAAACGGCGGCCATCTCGGCGGGGCCGGCAGCGTGGCCCATCTTTTCGCGCGCAAAGGCGAGATCACCGTGCCCGAGAGCGCTTCCGATCCGGACCGTCTGCTCGAGCTGGCTCTCGAAGCCGAGGCCGACGAATTGACCAGCGAGCCCGGTCATTCGCACGTGGTGACCACCGCGCCGGACCGCTTGGCCGCGGTGGCCGAGGCCCTGCGCGCGGCGTCCGTCCCGGTCGAATCGCAAAAACTCGTCTTTGTCCCGCAAACCACGGTCACGGTGACCGACGAACAGACCGCGGCGCAGGTCCTGCGTTTGCACGATGCGCTCGATGACAACGACGACGTGCTCAACGTCTATTCCAATTTCGAACTCCCCGCCGATGTGCTCGAACGCATTTCCGGCCGCAACTGATTTCCCGATCAATCCCATGGAAGATACCAAATCCCCTGAAACCCCGGCTTTGCCGGCCCACGAACGCGAAGCCGCTCTCCCCGAGCACCGGCCGGATCCGGCGCTGCCTGCGCCCGAGAACGACGGACAGCGCGAAGGCGGACGCCGCAACCGGCACCGCAATTTCCGCCGCGGACGCGACCGCAGGTTCCGAGGCGACCGCGGCGATCGTGGCGAACGCGATGACCGCGGACCGCGCGGCGGCGGGGGCGACGGTCCGTCCGACGCCGGTGTGCCGCTCGAGGAGGAGCCGTCGGGCGAACCGGTTTTCGCCGAGGGCATCGTCGAGGTTAGCGGCAAAGGCTTCGGTTTCCTGCGCAACCCGAAGCGCAACTTCACGCAGTCCAACAACGACATTTTTGTCACTCCCGAGGTCGTCCGCGCTCACAACCTGC
>CAZJGQ010000021.1:0-22340 GCA_964545425.1 uncultured Chthoniobacter sp.
AGCCTTTGGGCGCGGACGGATCCTCGACGCGGTTGATGCCCACGTCGATGACCACCGCCCCCTCGCGGATGTGCTCGGCGCCGAGGAACTTCGGCCGTCCCACCGCCGCGATGACGATGTCCGCCGAGCGGGTCACGGCCGCGAGGTCCGCAGTGCGCGAGTGGGCCACGGTAACCGTCGCATCCGTGCCCTTGGCCAGCAGCAGCATGGCCATCGGTTTGCCGACGATGAGGCTGCGGCCGACCACCACGGCATGCGCTCCGCGAGTAGGGACATCGTAGGCCCGGAGCAGCTCGAGGCAGCCCAACGGGGTGCAGGGCACGAGGGCCGATGGGTCGTCCATGGCGAGAGCGGCGACATTGAGAGGATGAAAGCCGTCCACGTCTTTGCGCGGGTCGATGGCGCGGACAATCGCCGCTTCGTCGATGTGGTCGGGGCAAGGGGATTGGACGAGGATGCCGTGGATGGCGGGGTCGGCGTTGAGTTCGGCGATGAGCCGGAGGAGCTCCTCTTGCGGTGTCGCGGCGGAAAGCTCGATCTTGCGCGAATGCATGCCGAGTTCGCGGCAGGTGCGGTCTTTGTTGCGCACGTAGGCCTGCGAGGCGGGGTTGTCGCCGAGCAGAACGACGGCGAGGCCCGGCGTGATCCCGCGGGTCTGCAGGTCGGCAATGTCGCGCGCCGTCTCCGCGTTGCAGCGGGCGGCAATGGCTTTTCCGTCGATGATGGTTGGCATGGGGGCGGGACTTTAATCCGTGCCGGCGCGCAAAACCGACTCGATTCTTTCCCGCTCGGCGGCGAGCTGGCTTTCGTCCGCCACGGAAGGCACGTGGAGCAGCGGACCGAGGGTGACTTCGACGCGGGAGAAAGGTTTCGGGATCATGAATCCGTCCCACGTGCGCAGTTGCCACGCGCCATGGAACTCCGCGTGGCAAGGAAGAACGGGCAACTGTGCCTTGTGGGCAAGGTAGACCAAGCCGGGGCCGAGCACGTATTTCGGTCCGCGCGGCCCGTCGGGCGTGATAGCGATGTCGTAACCTGCGTCGACTCGCTCGAGCAGCTCGCGCATGGCCGTGGCTCCTCGGCGTGAACTCGATCCCCGCACCGATCCCATGCCGAGGTGCCGGGCGACCAAACCGAGCCACATGCCGTCCTTGCTCGCGCTGGTCAAAACCAGAACGCCGCGGCGTCCGCGCGGGTAAACCCGCAAGAAAGCGGCGGTGATGGCGAGGATGCGATTGTGCCAGAACGCGTAGATGGCGGGTCCGGGCGGCGGGTTCGCGAGGAAGCCGTGCGGATCGTTCACCCGCATCCGCAAGGTGGCGAAAATCAGGCGCAACAGTCCCGCTCCCGCCAAGGCGGCGGCGCGCTGCGGGATGGACGGGTGGACCGGGTGCGACGACACGGGGCGAAGGTTTGCAAACCCCCGACCTCCCGCCAAGCGCCCAGTCAGGCGTTGATTTTCCCGGCAGGCCGGGGATATTGGAGCGCCCGCCGATGGAAGCCCCAGAAAAGAGCACGCTTCTCGACAAGCTGATCGACAAGTTCAACAACTCGCGCTTCTTCACGATCTCGTTCGTGCTGCACGCGCTGTTGATCGTCATTTTTGGCGGCACCGTGCTTTTCGAGGCCATGCAGGAACCGCCGGACTTCGAAGGAGGCGAGGGCGGTTTCCTCGCGGCCGGTGAAGAAGTGGCCGCGCCGCCGGCAGCCCAGATGCAGCCGCAGGAGACAACCTTCACCGTGAGCACGCCGGCCGTGCAGAACACGACCGTGGCGGCCATCACCACGACCGGGCAAAACCCGCTGAATTTCTCGATGGACGCGATCATCACGCCGTCGACCATGGTTCAACCGAAGACGACCACCACAGCGGTGACAGCCTCGCCGACTGCGGCCGCGTCGACCGCCGGGATGAGCGCGGCGGTGGCCGGGCAGATCCGCGAGTTCACCGGCGGCTGGGGCAAGGGGAGCGGCAGCGGAACGGGGACGCGCAATCGTGAATTCGAATTCACCGCTTTCATCGCCAAATACAACGGCGGCAATTGGAATTCTGTTTACGAAGAGAACGCCAAACCGCCGCGCGGGGCGTTGCCCAATCTGCTCGAGTTCGTGAGCAAGGAGTCGCGCGACAAAATCAAAACCAACTATGACAGAGTTGAAGCCGTGGCGCTGGACAGCGACCGCATGTTCGCCGCCAAACCTCCCTTCATCTTCTTCACGGGCTCGCGCGATTTCGTGCTGAGCGACAAGGAAGTGGCCAACTTGCAAAAATATGTGCGCTTGGGCGGTGCCATCTGGGGCGACAGCTCGGTTCCGGGGCGCGGGTCACCGTTCGATATTGCCTTCCGCCGTGAAATGCGGCGGGTCATTCCTGACAAAGACAAAGATTTCGAGGCGCTCTCGCCCAACGACGCGATTTTCCGCCGGTCGCCCTACTTCCCGGAGATCAAAAACCAGCCGGCCGGACTCAACTACTACGACGAGCCGGTTTACGTGATGCGTTACTTCGGCGAGATCGCCGTCATCTACACGGCGAACGATTACGGCGACATGTGGCAGTTTGGCATCAAGCAAAAGGGACCGCGCGAATGGGAGCTCAATAATGACCGGAATGAACGCGGCGAGCGCGTCGCCCTGGACTGGGATCTCTACCTGAACAATGGCCTCTACATCCACAATGTGGATCCGCGTCCGCCCATCCAAGCCCTTCTCGATACCTACAAATTCGGCACCAACATGGTCATCCACCTGCTGACGCGTTGGGAGGACAAGTTGCGCGGCGCGCCGCGCTTGTAGCGCGGCTCAGGTCCCGAAGATGCGGTCGCCCGCGTCGCCCAACCCGGGCGTGATGTAACCGCGTTCATCGAGCGAATTGTCGAGCGCCGCGCCGTAGATCGGCATATCGGGATGCGCTGCTTGCAGCCGTTCCACGCCGGTGCGCGAGGCGATGATGCAGGCGCAGGTCATGCGGGGAATTCCTTCCTGCTTCAACCGGTCCGCCGCCGCGGCAAGGCTGTTGCCGGTGGCCAACATCGGGTCGAGAAGCAGGACATGCGCGTCGCGGGCGCCGGGAGGAAGTCGGAAGTAGTAGCTGACCGGTTCGAGCGTTTCCTCGTTGCGGAACATGCCGATGTGCCCGACGGCGGCGGTCGGGAACATACGCAGGATGCCGTCGGCCATGGCCAAGCCCGCCCGCAGCACGGGCACGAGAACCAAAGGCCGCGCCGCGCGTGCGCCTGGTGCCGGGGCCAACGGGGTCTGCACCGTCTGCGGCACCACCTCGAAATCGCGCAGCGCCTCGTAGGCGACCAGTTGCGATAGTTTCTGCAGCAGGCGGCGGAATTCGGCAGGGGGCGTGGCTTTGTCGCGCAGGGCGGACACTTTGAGATCGGCCAGCGGGTGGCGCACGAGGTGGAATCCGGGAAGGGGTTGCTCGGTCATGGCTGCGGCGAGCATGGCTCTCGACGCCCCGCCACGTCAATGCGCTCCGGGACTGGCCGATCGCGGAGCGCGTGCTACTATTCCGCGCTTCATGAAAATCCGTCGCGCCCTTCTTTCCGTCACCGACAAAACCGGCCTCGTCGATTTCGCGCGCGGCCTAGCCGAATCCGGCGTTGAAATTCTCTCCACCGGTGGCACGGCCGCTGTTCTGCGCGAAGCCGGTCTGGCCGTTAAGGATGTTTCCGAGCACACCGGCTTTCCCGAAATGCTCGATGGGCGGGTGAAAACATTGCACCCGATGATCCATGGCGGACTGCTTTTCCGCCGCGATCTTGCCGCGCACCGCGAGCAAGCGGAGGCACACGGCATCGCGCCGATCGATCTTGTCGTGGTCAACCTCTACGCCTTCGAACAAACCGTCGCGCGGCCCGGGGTGACCCGCGAGGAAGCGATCGAAAACATCGATATCGGCGGGCCCTCCATGCTGCGCAGCGCGGCGAAGAATCATGCCGCGGTCACGGTGGTCTGCGATCCGGCCGACTACGCGGAGGTCCTTCGCGAGATGCAAGCCAACGAAGGGGAGACTTCCCTCGCTTTGCGCGAGCGCTTGGCGGCGAAAGTTTTCGATCTGACTGCACGCTATGACCGCGCCATCGCGGATTACTTGCTGCAGGATGCCGCGGCGCCGGCTGGATTCGCCGCACGGTTGCCCCTCGCTTCGACGCTTCGCTACGGCGAGAATCCGCACCAAAAGGCCGAGCTTTACGGACGTTTCTCCGAGCACCTCGAGCAGCTCCACGGAAAGGAGCTTTCCTACAACAACATCCTCGATATCACGGCGGCGGCGGATCTCATCGCCGAGTTCGACGAGCCGACCGTCGCCATTCTCAAACACACCAACCCCTGCGGGGTGGGCAGCGATCAGGACCTGCTTGCAGCGTGGGACAAAGCCTTTGCCACCGACCGTCAGGCTCCGTTCGGCGGCATCATCATCTGCAACCGGACACTTACCGCGCCGCTGGCCGGTGCCATCGCGGAAATTTTCAGCGAAGTGATCATCGCACCGGACTTCCAGCCGGAGGCTCTCGATATTCTGCGCAAAAAGAAAAACCTGCGTCTTATGAAAATGCTGGGCTTGCCTTCGCCGGCACCGCGTGACGTGCGCTCGGTCATCGGCGGCGTCCTCGTGCAGGACCATGATGCCAAGAGCGAGGACTTGTCGGCGGCGAAAGTCGTCACAGGCCGCGCCCCGACACCCGACGAGCGACGGGCCATGGAATTCGGATGGAAAGTGGTCAAACACGTCAAATCCAACGCCATCGTTTTCGCCGGCCCCGACCGCACGCTCGGCATCGGCGCGGGCCAGATGTCTCGCGTTGACTCCGTGCGCATCGCCGTCTGGAAAGCGGGCGAGGCCGGTCTTTCGCTGGCCGGAAGCGCGGTGGCTAGCGATGCCTTTTTCCCGTTCCCCGACGGTCTGGTGTCCGCCGCGGCGGCCGGCGCGACCGCCGCGATCCAGCCGGGCGGCTCGGTGCGGGACGAGGAAGTGGTCAAGGCAGCCGACGAACGCGATCTGGCCATGGTCTTCACCGGAAAAAGGCACTTCCGGCATTAATTCCTCCGCATCGCCTCGCGGCGTGCTTAAATTGACCTCGTGAGCTATCAGGTTTTCGCCCGCAAATACCGGCCCCAGGTCTTCGACGAGGTTCTCGGACAGGACGCCGTGGTGCGCACCCTGCGCAACGCGATCAAGAGCGAGCGCTTGGCTCATGCCTACCTCTTTGTCGGTCCGCGCGGCGTGGGCAAGACATCGACCGCGCGCATTTTCGCCAAAGCACTGAATTGCGTCAAAGGTCCGACCGAGAATCCCTGCGGCGCATGCGATCCCTGCCGCGAAATCGCCGCCGGCAACAGCCTCGACGTGCTCGAGATCGACGGCGCGAGCAACAACGGCGTCGAGCAGGTGCGCGAGCTGCGCGAGAATGTCCGCTTCCTCCCCTCGCACGGAAAATACCGCATTTATCTCATCGACGAGGTGCACATGCTCAGCACGGCGGCCTTCAACGCCCTGCTCAAGACGCTCGAGGAGCCGCCGGCCCACGTGAAGTTTCTCTTTGCCACGACCGAGGCGCACAAGCTTCCCGCCACCATCATCAGCCGCTGCCAGCGCTTCGACCTTCAACCCATTCGCGACGAGGTGGCCGCCAAGCACCTTCTGGCCATCGCCAAGCAGGAAAAAGTCACCCTTGATCCGGCTGCGGCGGAAGTGATCGCCCGCGCGGCGGAGGGCGGCATGCGCGATGCCGAGTCCATGCTCGACCAAGTGGTGTCCTTCTGCGGCAACAAGGTGTCCGAGCAGGATGTGCTCTCCATTTTCGGATTCGCTTCGGCGGACGATGTTGCCGCGCTGGCCGGAAACATCGTCTCCGGGGATGCCGCGGCCGCCTTGGACCTCATCGCCAAGCAAGCCGAAGCCGGCAAGGACCTCGGGCGGCTTTTGTCGGACCTCGTCACCATGACGCGCGACCTGCTTGTGTCCGAGGTCACTGGCAAGGACGCTTCCGGACGCCGGGGCGAGTTGCTCTCGCCGCTGCGCGGGCGCTTTTCCGCGCGCAAACTCACCGAGTTGCTCGAGGTTCTCTCCGCGGCGGAAGCGGGGCTGCGTTTTTCGGCCGACAAAAAACTTCCGCTCGAGATCGCCGTGATCAAGGGTATCCAGCTTTTGCACACGGCCGACTTGGACGAAGTCCTCGACACGCTCGCGGGTCTGCGTTCGGGCGCGCCGGTTCCCGCTCCGAGTCGTCCGGCCGCGCGCGCCGCGGCGCCCAAGCCCCCCGCTCCGGTGGCGGCCAAACCCGCAACGGCAGCCGACGTCGATCCGCGCGGAGTTTGGCGCTCCATCGTGCAGGAAATCACCGCGCAGCAACCACTGCGCAGCGCGTGGCTCGACCATGCGGACGAGGTAACCGAGGACGAGGGGACCCTGCGTGTCGTTTTTCCCCGTAATCAAGCGAAGCAAATCGAGACGCCGCACGCCAAGGGGCAGACCAAGCTCATCGAGGAACTGTGGACAAAGGCAACCGGTCGCAAGGTTGTTTTTCGTCCGGAAGCGACCGGCGAGCCCGTGGCCGAAGCCGCGCCGGCGTCCGCTCCCGTTCCGACCGCCGACAACTTTGAAAACGATCCGGGTATCGAGGCTGCCATCGAGTTGTTCGGCGCGACCCTCGAACCGCAGGAAGCAGACAAATCATGAACATCCAGAAAATGATGAAAGAGGCGCAGAAAATGCAGGAGCGCCTGGCCAAAGCCCAAAGCGATCTCGCCGAGCAAACCCTCGAGGTTTCGGCCGGCGGCGGAAAAGTGACGGTCAGCGCAAACGGCGCTGGCGATATCACCGGCGTGAAAATTTCCCAAGACGTGGTGGATCCAGACGACGTGGAAATGCTCGAAGACCTCGTTCTTTCCGGAGTCCGCGAAGCGCAAGACGCCGCGCGCAAGCTGCAGGCGGACACCATGGGCAAGGTGACCGGCGGTCTTGGCGGTTTGCCCGGCCTCGGCATTTAGATGGCAGAACGACATGAGGTGATTGTCATTGGCGCCGGAACAACCGGCGCCGCGGCGGCCTACCACCTCGTCCAAGCGGGCGCGAAGGACGTTCTGTGTTTGGAGATGGGCTCACCCGGTCGCGGGCGCCCTCCGCGCGGTTCTGTCCCCCCGGGGACACCGCTAATTCCGGGGGAGGAGGCCGCATACGAGCCGGAGAACAGCGGGTCGGCGGTGTTCGAGGGCGGGTCCAAGGGGCCGAGCACCATCAAGATGATCGTGACCCTGCCGCCCTACCTCTTCCTCGACGGTTTTGCCGACCATCATGGATGGGATGGCGTGAAGACTTATCTCGAGCTGGCGGCACGCGGGCGCGACCTTCAATGCCAGCTTGCCGCCAAGCTGTTGCCGAAGCCTGCCGAACAATTCAAACAGCTCGGATCGCTCATGGTTTGCGAGGACGATCGTGTTGGACGCCTGCGTTCCGAATACGACGAACTGCAGCGCCTCGGGTGTCCGTGCGAATGGTGGGAAAAGGACCGCGTAGTGGCGGCACACGGGGAGGCGGCGAAATTCGTGGCGGGTATATGGTTTGCCGAGGACGCCCGCATCGACTCTTCCACCTACGCACGGCAGTTGCTCGAGGTTGTCGCCAAGTCCGGCGCTCTGACCTTGCGTCAGAACTGCGCGCGGATGTTGAGTGCGGAGACGATCGGCAATGACCTCGTTGAAGTGCGCCTTGCCGATGGCGAGGTCGTCCACGGCAAGTGCGCCCTTGTTGCCACCGGCGCAATGCACATCGACAAGCATCTCGCCGGCATCCTCACGCCGCGTTACAGCTATCTGGCTGCACTGCCTTACCGAGAGCCCGGCGCGGCCGGCGGCATGGCTTCGCCCGATTCGCCGAACTTTTTCACCTTCGGCTTCAGTCATGACTGGTGCGTCGATGACAACTTCGTGCGGGTCAGCGGCGAAGACCACTTCAGCGCATTGAAGAGTCCGAGAGTGAAAGAGCGGTGTGGCCGCTTGGCCCAATGGACCTGGGAGAAGTATCCCTACTTGGAGTCCGGGTTGCCCTACCCGACCAAATACGGCACCTACTCGGAGACCGCAGACTTCATGCCGCTCGTGGGTACGACAGACGACTCGAGCCGCGTCTGCTACACGGTCGGGTGCAATGCATGGGGGCAGGCTTCGCTTTCCGCCGCTTCGGCCATGGCGCCGGCACTTCTCGGCTACCGCGAGTTCACAGCGGAGGAAGACCGTGCGGCACGGCTTTTTTCCATTCGACGTTTCAGCGGCAGGGCCATGGCCGGTGCCTGAAGCATTCCCACCGGTCGGGGCAAACTAACTCCGACTCAACTCGAGCATCCGCCGAATAGGAAGTTCGGCCCGCGCGCGGAGGTCTTCCGGGATGATGATTTGTGGGGAGAGATCGCGCAGGCAGTCGCGGAGTTTGTCCAGCGTGTTCATCTTCATGTAACGGCAGTCCGCGCAGGCGCAGTGGTCGGTTGGACCCGGGATGAACGTTTTTTCCGGAATTTCGCGCCGCAGGCGATGGAGCATGCCGGATTCGGTGACGATGACGAAGGCATCGGCGGGCGAGTTTTTGCAGTAACCGACCATTTTTTCGGTCGAGCACACTTCGTCGGCGAGGATGCGCACCGCATGGGTGCATTCGGGGTGGGCGACGACGGGAGCGGCAGGGTATTCGGCGCGGATCTTTTCGATGCTTTGCCGGGTGAACTCTACGTGGACGTAGCAATTGCCTTTCCAGAGGGTCATGGGACGGCCGGTTTGTTCGGTGACCCACGCGCCGAGGTTTTCGTCGGGGACAAAGAGGATGTTGCGGTCGTCGGGGACGCTTTCCACGATTTTTACCGCGTTGCCGCTGGTGCAGATGACGTCCGAGAGGGCCTTCACCCCGGCCGAGCAGTTTATGTAGGCGACAACGTAGTAGTTTTTGTCGGCGTGTTCCTCGAGATAGGCGGCCAGCTTTTCCGGCGGACAGGAATCGCTGAGCGAGCAACCGGCATTCAAATCGGGAATGACCACGGTTTTGCCGGGATTCACAATCTTGGCCGTCTCGCCCATGAAGTGGACACCGCAGAAGGCGATGACATCGGCCTCGGTTTCGGCGGCGCGGTAGGCCAAGCCGAGGGAATCCCCGACGTGATCGGCCAACTCCTGGATTTCGGCGATTTGGTAATTGTGCGCGAGGATGACGGCGTTGCGCTCCTTCTTCAGGCGGCGGATTTCGTCGGCGAGAAACATAGGTCAACTATGGCTGCGCGCGCGGCGGGAGGCAATCAGAGGGCGAGCTTTGCCACGTCTTCCGCGCTGCCGACCGACTGCACGGGTGTGCCTTTGCGGATGCGCGCGACCATGCCGGCGAGTGTGGTGCCGGGGCCGAGCTCGAGGAATGTGTCGCAGCCGAGATCGTCGAGCAGGGTGGTGACGCAATCGGCCCAGCGGACGCTGTCGGTCACTTGATCGGCGAGGGTGCGGCGGATGTCGTCCGCACTGCGCACGACTTTGGCATCGACGTTGCAGACCACGGGGAAGCGCGGCTCGTGCAGCGTTGTTTCGACCAGCGCTTCGCCGAGGCGCTCGTAAGCGGGCTGCATGAGGCGCGAGTGGAAGGCGCCGGCCACCTTGAGTTCGACCGCTTTGCGGATGCCGTAGTCCTTGGCCATGCCGACGGCCACCGCGATCTTGCTTGCTTCGCCTGAGACTACGATTTGTCCGGGCGAATTGATGTTGGCGACATCGACGTCCGCCGCGGCGGCGAGGTCGCGCACCACGTTCTCGTCGACCCCGATCATGGCGGCCATACCGCCACGGGTCGCTTCGCAGGCTTCCTGCATGAATTGTCCGCGTCGCGCGACAAGCTGCAGGCCGGTGGCGAAATCGAAGGTTCCGGCGGCGGCGTGGGCGGTGAATTCCCCGAGGGACAGACCGGCGGTGCCGGCCACCGGCAGGTCGCCGAATTTTTCCCGCACCACGGCGAGGGCGGCGAGGCCGTGGACGTAAAGCGCGGGCTGGCAGACGGAAGTTTTGGTCAGTTCTTCCTCGGGTCCTTCCCAGCAGATCTTGCTCAGCGGCCAGCCGAGGATTTCGTCGGCTTGGCGGAAAAGATCCGCGGCGACGGGATAGGTGGCGGCCAGTTCGCGTCCCATGCCGACGGCTTGGGCGCCCTGGCCGGGGAAGATGAGGGCGATTTTTTTGCTCATAGAAATTTGCCGAGGCGGACCAAGCGTGCGGCGCGTGCGGCGGCTTCTTCGAGAAGCGGAGCGGCTTGTTGCATGGCTTGGTCGAGGGTCATGGATTCGTTGGTGATCGGTAGAACGGCGTCGAACGCGCCGTGATCCTCCTTGGTTAACGGAACGGAGCCGGCGAGGGCAATGACGGGTTTCCCGCAGGCGCAGGCCAGACGGGCTACTCCGGCAGGCGCTTTGCTCGAGGCGGTTTGCGCGTCGAGGCGTCCTTCGCCGGTGATGACGAGATCGGCCGATGCGATCGCTTCGCGCAGCCCGGTCATTTCCGCGATCACATCGAATCCCGGTCGAAGCTGCGCGCCGAGAAAGGCCATCAAGCCGTAGCCGAGTCCTCCCGCGGCGCCGGCGCCGGGTGTCGAGGGATCGGGCGCATCGAGGTCGCGGCGGGCGACATCGGCAACGCGGGTGAGGGCTTGCTCCAGTTTGCGGACATCGTCGTCCGTCGCGCCTTTTTGCGGACCGTAAACATAGGAGGCGCCTTGCGGTCCGAGGAGCGGGTTGCCGACATCGACCAAACCGGTGATCGGGGGAAGCGCCAACGCGGAGGGTCGCTCGATGCGGTCGAGGCGTGCAAGATTGTCGGGGATTGGTTCGAACGGGATGCCGTCGGCATCGAGAAAGCGGTAGCCCAGCTCACCCGCCATGCCGCACCCGGCATCGTTGGTTGCACTGCCGCCCAAGGCGAGGAAGATGCGTTCGGCGCCGGTGTCGGCCGCGGCGCGGATCAAAGTGCCCAAACCCGCGGTGGTTGCAGTCAGCGGTTGCCGCTCCTCGGCGGCCAAGCCGGCGAGACCGACAACGAATGCGCTTTCGATCCATGCCGAGCATGTCGTCGAGTCCCAGAGCCACGGCACCTCGCATTCGCGCCCGCGTGCGTTGCGTGCGCTTGTTGTCCGTCGCCGGGCTCCGGTCGCCGATTCGATGGCGTCGAGGGTTCCGTCCCCGCCATCGGCCACCGGGTGGGATATTGCCTCGCAGCCCGGCCAAGCGCGCAGCCAGCCCCGCGCAATGGCTTCCGATGCCTGACGGGCCGTAACCGAGCCTTTGAATTTGTCTGGGGCGACGAGCACGCGCATCTTTGCAGTGTGCACCGAGACAGGGCGAGTGGCACGGATGATTGTTGAGCGCTTCGAGGACAAGCCATAAGTTCGTCTACCTGTGGTGGCTCGAATCCTCATGTGGTCGTCGGCGGCCCTGCTGGCTGCCGCGTTTGCCGCATCGCAACTTTTCTTGGGCGGATGGTATTACCCCGCCCTTGCTGCTCCCGCTTACCTTTTTGCCGGTGCGGCGGCGGTTCTCGCAGGGTTGGCGTTTTGGAAAGCGCAGGATGCTCCCGGCGCGGTTTGCGTCGGTGTAGCCCTGCTTTTTGCGTCCTATCTTTTTTGGCGTCAGGCCGGGAGTCCCGATGCCTACGTCGCGCGGGCGGATGCCTGGCTTGTCTTGGGGGTGCTCGCCGTTTACCTCACGGCTGCTTGGCAACTGCGGGAGGACGGTCCGCGTTGGCTCGTGTTGGCGGTTATTTTTGCCGCGGCTCTTACGCAAGTAGCCATCGTGCTGGTCCAGTTTTCTTCCGAGTCGGCCTTTCATCCCTTGGCTGATTGGGCGCTGAAAATGCGGTTGCCGACAGGCGAGGAGGAATTTCCAAACCGCGGTTTCGTCACGGGCACACTGGCCAGTCGGGGTGCGCTCTCGTCGGTGCTGCAGGCCTCGACGTTTCTTGCCTTGGGCCTGCTGGTTTGGGGGCGGGTCAATGCCGCGGTTCGTCTGCTGCTGGTCTGGGTAACGGCTGTGGGCTTCGCCGGACTGGTACTCACGTTGTCCCGCGCAGCTTACCTTGGTGTGACATTCGGCTTGGTGGTCTTCGCCCTGCTCGGCTTCTTCATCCTCAACCGCGGGGCCGTGGTGCACCGGTTCTGGCTGGTTTCCGCTGCCTTGTTGCTGACCGTGCTGCCGTTGCTCGTCGCTCTGTTCGTCGGCACAGAGAGCCTGCTCGTGCGATTCCGTCTCGGCGAACTCGGCGGCGATTCGTTTCGCGAAGCGCTGTGGTTCACGGTGGTGCCCCCGATGCTCAAATTGGATCCCTGGTTCGGGGTAGGGGCCAACATGTTCGACCAACTCTCGCTGCGCTACCGTGCCGGAGCCTTCGATGTCCCGCCAATCCATGCGC
Source organism: uncultured Chthoniobacter sp. (assembly GCA_964545425.1). Taxonomy (GTDB): domain Bacteria; phylum Verrucomicrobiota; class Verrucomicrobiia; order Chthoniobacterales; family JACTMZ01; genus JACTMZ01. The sequence continues at coordinate 12,430 of CAZJGQ010000021.1, forward strand.
ACAACGACTGGCTGCAACTCTTGGTCGAATACGGGCGCATTGGCTTGTTACTCGGGGTATCGGTCTTCGTCATCCATTTGGCAGCCGGATTTCGCAACGCCCTGCGCTTGGCACGCGATTCGGCCGCGACCGGGTGGTGGCCGCAGAGCACGGAACTCGGTCTTATCACCGGATTGCTGGCTGCTTTGGCTGCACAAAGCGTTCACTCCTTTTTCGACTACCGCCTGCATGTGGTTTCCACGGCACTGCTTGTTGCGTTGGCCGCCGGCTGGCTCGCGGGCGCGAGACTCGGACCCGAGGCGAGAAGCTGGGTGCGTTTGCCCGCATGGCTGCGGGCTTTGGGCATCATGCCCGCGATCCCGGGTGCCATTCTCGTCTGGTGGGTGGTGCGCGAGGGGCCGGCGGAGCGATTTGTTCTGCAGGCGGAGAACGCACAGGTGCTCGGTGGAAAGTCTCTGGCGGTCGACTTTGTGGACGAAGGAATAAGCCTGAATCCCCGGAATCCTGCGCTCCTTGACTTGGCAGCAGGAAACGCGGGCAATTCTTTTACTCCCCGACTAAATGAGCCTGCATCAGGCTTCTGGGTAAGGCAGAGCTCCGAGTTTGGGCGTCTTGTTTTGCAGCAGAGGCCTTACTTGGCCCGCGCAGTGCAGGGTTATGCTCTTGTTGAGTCTTATCGATGGGATTTCGAAAAGGCGCTGCCCTTCCACCTGCGAGGCATCGCCCTGGATCCGGATTCCGCAACCGGCTACGAGTATCTCGGCTGGTATTTCGCCGCGCAGGGACGCTCGGAAGAAGCGCTTCGTTTGTTTCGCATGGCACGGCGCTTTCCCGGCGCCACGGTGGGCACACCACAAACTCGGGAAGCGCTCGACGAAGCGCTCCAGAAATCAACTCCCTAACGCCTGCCGCCAATCGCCGTTCCCGCCGCGTGCGCGCTGGCCCAGGCCCACTGGAAATTGTAGCCGCCGAGCCAGCCGGTGACGTCGACGACTTCGCCGATGAAGAAAAGTCCGGGGACTTGGCGCGCTTCCATCGTCTTCGATGACAGATCGCGGGTATCGACCCCGCCCAGCGTGACCTCGGCTTTTGGGTATCCTTCCGTCCCGGCAAAATCCATCGGCCACTGGTGGATCAGATCTTTCACCCGCTGACGCTCCGCGGCGGACCATTGGGCGACCGGCTTTGCCGGTGCATTTTTTGCGCACCAATATTCGGCAAAGCGCTTGGGCCAAACGGCCGACAACTGGCTGACGGCATTACCGCGGCCGGGCACCGGGACATCGCCGCCATCCGGAAGCAGGTCGAAGGCCAGCGTTTCGCCTTCGCGCCAGTAGTTGGAAATCTGCAACACAGCGGGTCCGCTCAATCCGCGGTGAGTCACGAGAATAGCCTCGTCGAAAACCGCCTTTTTGTGCCGGACGCGCACCGGAAGTGACACGCCGCTCAAGGGTCCGAGCTCCGCTTTCTCCTCCGAGCCGAAGGCGAGCGGAACAAGCCCTGGGCGAATCTCGGTGAGTCGGAGTCCGAATTGCTTGGCGACGCGGTATCCCAGATCGCTGGCTCCGAGTTTCGGAAAAGATAGTCCGCCGGTGGCCATGACCAATGCGTCGCAGGTCAGTTCGCCGTCATTGCTGCGAACCGAGAAGCGCTCAGGTTTGGTCACCTCGTTGACTTTGGCATTGCAGCGTGTTGCCACTCCTGCTTTGGCGCACTCGTCCAGCAGCAGGCCGATGATATCGCGGGAGCTGGTATTGCAAAAAAGCTGCCCCAACTTTTTCTCGTGCCAGCCGATGCGGTGGCTTTCGACCAGAGACAAAAAGTCCGACGGTGTGTAGCGGGCGAGGGCGGAGCGGCAGAATTCCGGGTTGGAGGACAGATAGTTATCCGGACCGGCGCGCAGGTTGGTGAAGTTGCAGCGTCCGCCGCCCGAGATGGCGATCTTTTTGCCGACGCGGTCGTTGTGCTCGAGGACGAGCACGCGGCGTCCGCCCTGTGCGGCCACCATGGCGCAGAACAGACCGGCGGCTCCCGCGCCGAGAACGATCACTTCGTGGTGTGCCATGACGGGAGTATCCTGCTCGGACGGCGGCAGACTGGCCATGACTTTGATGCGGCTTGGTCCAGCGGATGCTTCATGTTAAAAGAGCGGTTCGCTTATGCCGAAAAAACCTTCCAACAAGCCGCAGCCGACGCACAGCGAGTGGGCCAAGGTGCGGGGTTCGAAAATCCACGGTCGCGGCATGTTCGCCTCGAAAGTCATTCCCAAGGGAACGCGAATCATCGAATACGTAGGCGAACGCATCACCAAAGCCGAGGGCTGGCGACGCGAACTGGCCAGGCAGGAGCGGGCGAAGCGCGGAGGCGACGGCTGCATCTACATTTTCGAGCTCAACACGAAGGTGGATATCGACGGGAGTGTGCTTTGGAACACAGCGCGATACATTAACCATTCCTGCGAGCCCAACTGTGAATCCCAAGTCGTGCGCGGCCGGGTGTGGATTGTCTCCCTACGTGAGATCCAGCCCGGCGAGGAGCTCTCCTACGACTATTACTACGACTACGACCACTACCATGAGCACCCCTGCCGTTGCGGGGCCAAGACTTGCGCCGGCTACATCGTGAAGGCGCCGGTGCGGTGGCGTGTCCGTCATGCCGCAGCGGGTGGCCCCAAGCGGCGCAAGCAGACGTGCAAAGCGGCCTAATTTTTGGCGGCCAAGGCAGCTTCGACGGCTTCGTTGAGTCGGCCTCGCGGGGAGGCATCGATGAGTTTGCCTTCGCGATCGAGCAGCCAGAGGGTCGGGACGGTTTGGATCTTGAACCGCTGGGCGACTTCGTTTTCCCAGCCTTTGCCGTCGAAGAATTGCGGCCAGGTCATCTTGTTTTCTGCGGTGAACTTCTCCAGGGCGGATTTGTCCTCATCGAGCGAAATGCCCACGATCTCGAAGCCTTGGCTGTGGTATTTCTCGTAGGTCTCGACGAGGGAGGGGACTTCTTCCACGCAGGGTGGGCACCACGTCGCCCAGAAGTCGATGAGCACGACTTTGCCGCGCAGGTCGGCGAGATCGACTTTTTTGCCATCGACGGCGGTGAAGGACAGCTCCAGCGGTTTTTCCCGCATGGCCATCAGTTCGAGCCCTGCTTTGGCTGCGCCGGACAAGTCGGGGTCCTCATTGGCCGCGACCTCATTGTATAGAGCCCGGGCACGCTCCGGGTCATAAGCTTCGAGGGCTTGCGCCTCGGTCATGCGCAAGACGGGCAGGCGCGCATCGTCGGGATGGGTGTCGATGAATTTCTGGATGGCTGCGGAGAGCGAGCGTGCAGCCGGCTCTGAGCGATCGCGGTCGAAGTCGAGCGAGGCCAACTGGAGCAGGACGAGTCCCGCATCGGCGCGGACGTTTTCCGGCGCATCTTTGTCGTCGGCGATGGAACGCAACTCGTCGGTTTGTCCCGACATGTCGGGCTCCTCGTTTTGCACCATGGCCAGCGAGTTGGCGATTTGCATCACGGCCATGCGCGCTTCCCAGCGGTTTGCGCTTTGCGGGTAGTCTTTGACGAACTGCTTGAAGTGTTCCAACTGCGCCGCCAGCCGCTCGGCCAGAAGTTTGCGTCCGCTTTCCTCGTCCTCCGGCAATCCTTCGGTCAGGCGCGCGGCTTCGGTTTGCAGGGACTCCCAAGTGGAGGCTTCGTCCTTGGGCGGTTCCTCCGAGGCCCACCCGCAGGCGGCAAAGACAACGAAAGCAAGTGGGGCGGCGAGTATTCGTCTCATCGGGTCCGATTGTCGGGTCAGGTCTTTCCGGTGGCAAGCCGCGCGGCCATGAGAGGCCGGAGAGCATTCTGGACGGTGAGAACAGACAAATCCTCCAGCCGCCCCTGCGGCGCACGGAGAATGCGCACGTGCTCGTGGGGCGGAGCCCAAACGCCGGGCTCGGTCGGACCGAAGAGCAGGAGGCTGGGCGTGCCGACCACTGCGGCGAGGTGGCTGACGCCCGTATCATGGCCGAGGTAGAAACGGACAGCGGCAAGTCGCGCGGCCAATTCCGGCAACGGAAGATTTTCCCAAAACGCGACGCGTGGATGACCATGCAAGCGGCGCAAGACGCGCAAAGCCTCGGCGTCGGCTTCGCCGCCCGCGATCGCCAGGTGGATGTCGTCCTCTTGCAGCAGCTGCTCAGCGAGTGCGAGCCAGTGCTCCGGGGGCCAGTTCTTCGCCGGGCTACCCGACCCCGGGTGAAGTGCAACGGTTGGATTTTTGCCTACTTCTTTCGGCGTGACGATCAAGCGGGCGGCGCGGCTGGCTAGGGGAAGACCGAGATCCGCGAGGGGCGCGGCGAGTTGGTCGATGGCATGGGCGTTTTCGCCGGGACGGTGCGTTCCGTGGATCAAGCGTCGCACCCCCGCATCGCGGAGGTTTTCGGCGAAGAAGCCATCGGGGTCATACAAGTAGCTCACGACAAGGTCGAACGAGCCGAAGTATTCGCGCAGAGCCGGATCGAGGATCGTGCCGCGGGTGAAAAAGCCGGCCAAAGGTCCGTATTCGATCGACCGCACTTCGTCGACCGCGCCGGACGTTTTGGCCAAGGCAGCAATGCCGGGGTAGGCGAGAAGTTCCAGTCGCGAATCGGGCGCTGCCTCGCGCAGCGCATTCAGCACCGGCAGAGTAAGCAGGAAATCGCCGAGAGCTCCGCCCCGGATGACAAGCGCCTTTTGGAACGGCGCACCGTCCACTTAGTAGCCGCGCATGGCGGACATCTGACCGCCGAGCACGCCGCCGCCTTCCCACTTGGCTGGACGGTTCCACGGAATGGTGCTCACGCCCGGCCGGGACGCGGCGGTGTCCTCCGTGCCGGCACATCCGGCGAGGCCGGTGACCAAGCACACGGCGAGGAGAACGGCTGACAGAAGGCGTTTCATCTCGGAATCAGTCGCGGAGGGCTTGGTAAATGACCCGGTCGCCCGGCATGACCGAGAGGCCGCGGGGCACGGTGCGGACGAGGATGTCGGCGATCGAAGTGGACGGCTCGACCGAGGTTACGCGGACTTTGCCGAGGTATTGGCCATCGCGCTGGATGAGCATCTCGGCATTGGGCACGACGCCTTGGCGGTCCCCGAGGCTGAGGACGACGAAATTCCAAGCTTGGTTGACCGCAAGGATGGTTCCGGTCAGGCCCTGGCGCATCTGCATTTTGCGGCGCCCTTCGTCCTTGCGCTGGAATTCACCAAGCTGGGTGCTGAGGGCGGTGTTTTGGTCCTGCAATTGCTGGTTGAGCGTTTCCAGCTCGGTCATGCGGGCCTGCATTTCGACAGTCTCGACGGCTTCCGGGGTGACTTCGGGGGCAGTGGTCTCTTGCTCCAGCTCCGCGATGCGGGTGTCCTTCGCTTCGGCGTCCTGTTTGAGCTGGTCGATTTCGGTCTGAGCCGCCGTGACTTGCTCTTGCGTGGCCGTCAGGTCCTCTTTGGCCTTTTCTAGTTCGCCGCGCGCCTCGCCGAGGTCGGCAGCGAGCTTGTCTTTTTCGCTGCCTAGCTGGGTGACTTCTTCCTTTTTCTTTTCGAGCTCGCCTTTCAGGGCATCGGCCGCCCGATTGACGGATTCCAATTGGCCGAGAGCACTTTCAGCCTCGCCTCGGGCGCTGATCAGCGTGCCCCGGTTGAGAAATCCAAGCACGACAGCGCCCAAGGACAGCAGGATGCAGGCGAGGAGGAGGGGTTTGGTCATGGGGACAGCTGCGCGGCGCGATGCAATCCTGCGATATACTTTTTGCCGAAAGAAGAAACAAGCCGTTTATGGGTCGGCGTTTTTTTGTTCTGAGCCCTCGCAGGTTGTATCCGCGGAGCGCGGCGCTACAGTGTGGCTGGCGCCGGGGGCCGTGGAGGTCCGACTGACGAACCCCGCCAGGGCAGGAATGCAGCAACGGTAGTCTGCTCGACCCTGCTGCGGTCTTCCGGCGTCCTCCTTGGGGAGGCCTTAAAGGCTTGCCTGCGAGAGTGCTTTCGGGTGCCCTGCGTTCGGAATGTCCGGCCGCCGTGAAATCCCCGCTTTCGGGAAAATTCTTCTCTATCTGGCGGCCGCGTTCTCGATCGGTGCGCTGGTTGCCCCGCCGATCTTTTGGCTGGGACAGGCGCTTGAGGCGGCCGGAACCACCGACTGGCTGGCCAAGTTTCCTTTCCACCGTGTCCTCTCACGGTGCATTCAAGTCAGCGCTCTTGTTCTCCTCATTCCGGCATTGCGCTGGATCGGATTGCGTCGTCCCTCCGATTTGCATCTGCAGCGCAACCCGCTCGCGGCGGCGGATCTGGCTGCGGGATTGATCTTTGCTCTCACTTTTGTTGCTGCGGCCGCTTTTGTCGGGTTGTCCGCGGGCTGGACCGATTGGCGGGAAACTTTTGCTTGGTCCGGCTTGGGCCGCATCCTGCTGACGGCTGCGGCCGTCTCCTGCGTCGAAGAGGTGGTTTTTCGCGGCGTGATCTTGGGGCTCTGTCTTTGGACTCTACCGAGAGCGGGATCCATCGCGTTGACTACCGTGCTCTTCGTCGTGGTGCACTTCATCAAGCCGGCCAAGACCGAGATCGCGCCGGATGCCGTGCATTGGTGGACTGGTTTTGCCGAGGCGTTCCGATTCACCGAGGCGCTCCCTGCCGGAAGTGTGCTCATCTTCGGCGTCGCCAGCCTCTTTGTTGCCGGGTGGATTTTGGGCGTTGCGGCCTTCGCTACGCGTTCGCTCTGGTTGCCCATTGGTCTGCATGCAGGGTGGGTCTTCGGCCAGCAGACCTCGAACCTTTTACTGCAATCCACTTCGCCCGGCGTTGCAGGTTGGCTGCCTTGGGTCGGTCCGAATTTGGTCAGTGGAGCGGTTCCGACCGGTCTGGTCCCTTTGGCTGCGCTGCTCCTCACCGGCGTGTTGGTCAAACTTTACCTTCGTCATGTTTTCCGTCCGGTGGCGACGCGCGTGGCTTGAGGCGGCGGCGGGTTTGCTTTACCCGCCGCACTGCGCCGGATGCGGGGTGGCTTTGGGGAGGACGCCCGCCAATTTGTGCCGCGACTGCCGGCGGGCGCGGGTGCGGCTGACCGGGCCGCGCTGTGCGGTCTGCTGTCAGCCTTACGGCGGGGAATTGACCTCGTCGTTCCGCTGTATGAATTGCGGCGACCTCCAGTTTTCCTTCGACTTCGCCACGTCCGCCTACCGAAGCAGGGGCGTTGTGCGCGATCTCATCCACCAATTCAAATACAACCGCCAAGTGCATCTGCGTCATCTGCTCGCCCGGATGCTGTGCGAGGGATTCCGCGACGTGCGGTTGGATGATTTGCGGCCGGATGCCATTGTGCCCGTGCCGCTTCATCCGACGCGCAAACGGGAGCGCGAATTCAACCAAGCCGAGGTGCTCGCCCTTTTGGCCGGCAAGCGGCTCGGCTTGCCGGTGGAGGACTGCCTGCGGCGGACACGCTACACCCTGACCCAGACCCATTTTCACCGTGAGGAGAGGTTCGGGAATTTGGAAGGAGCCTTTGCGCTCAAACCCGGTGCCCGGGTGGAAGGCAGGGTGTTGGCCTTGGTCGATGATGTCCTGACTACGGGGTCCACGGCGGACGCCTGCGCCCGGGTTTTGCGGGAGGCGGGGGCCTCCGCGGTGATTGTCATCACGGTCGCCCGCGGATAGAAAGGGCCATGGGAATTTTCCAGAAACCGGCGCTGAAAATCCGCACGCGCGGCAAAAGCAATGTTCCGGAAGGCCTGTGGACCAAATGCCCCGGCTGTGGCGAAGTGGTGACCAAAGCCGAGTTCGAGCAAAACCTGCAGGTCTGCCCCAAATGCGACCATCATCTGACCCTCGGCGCGTCCGAGCGCATCAAGAGCCTGGTCGACGAGGGATCGTTCAAGGAGCGCGACGCCGACCTGCTGTCCGTTGATTCGCTCAAATTCCGCGGCGTCGCCACCTACCAGGATCGCCTCGAGACCTACCGCAAAAAGACCGGGTTGAAAGACGCCGTCATCACCGGTGACGCCAAAATCAGCGGGCACCCGGTCGGGCTTGCCGTGATGGATTTCAATTTCATCGCCGCGACCATGGGATCGGTCGTCGGGGAAAAAATCACCCGCATCATCGAGCGCGCCACGAAGAACAAATGGCCGGTCATCATCGTCTCGGCTTCCGGCGGCGCGCGCATGTATGAAGGAATGCTCAGCCTCATGCAAATGGCCAAAACGAGCGGGGCGCTCGCGCGCCATGCCGAGGCCAAACTGCCCTACATTTCCATCCTGACCAATCCGACCACGGCGGGGGTCATGGCCAGCTATGCGTCCCTTGGTGACCTGATCATCGCCGAACCCAAATGCATGATTGGTTTTGCTGGTCCGCGCGTCATCCGCGAGACCACGCACCAAGAGCTGCCCAAGGGCTTCCAAACGGCCGAATTCCTGCAGGACCACGGGCTGGTCGACATGATCGTGTCGCGTCACCGCATGCGCGGCGTCCTCTCGCAGTTGCTCGATTTCCTCGACCGCAAGAAGTGAACTACCGCGACGCGCTCGCGTGGCTTTACGGGACGCAGACCTTCGGCATCAAGCTGGGGTTGGACAACACGCGCCGCCTGCTCGCCGCGGCCGGCGACCCGCAAACGCGACTTCGCTTCCTCCACGTCGCGGGCACCAACGGCAAAGGCAGCACTTGCGCCATGATGGACGCCATCCTGCGTGCCGCAGGGCATCGCAGCGGCCTCTACACCTCGCCGCACTTGGTCGATTTCCGCGAACGCATCCGCCTCGACGGCGTGATGATTTCCGAAGATGCCGTGGCGGAAGGTCTGACTTTGTTGCGCGATGCGGCGGAGGCTTGGGATCATGCCCCGACGTTTTTCGAACTGACCACCGTGCTCGCTGCGTGGTGGTTCGCGCGGGTAGGCGCCGATTACGTGGTGTGGGAAACCGGCATGGGCGGACGTCTCGACGCGACGAACGCCGTGACCCCGGAGGTCGCGGTCATTACCCCGATCGGTATGGATCACCAAAAGTGGCTCGGCGATACCCTCGCTCTGATTGCCGGCGAGAAGGCTGGCATCATCAAGACGCGTGTGCCTGTTGTTTCCGCGCCGCAAACCGAGGAAGTGCGGGCTGTCCTTGCTGGCAAAGCCGCGCAGGTCGGAGCCCCGATCACATTTGTCACCGAGCCTTGGTCCGGTGAGGCTCCCGGCTTGGTCGGAATCCACCAGCGTTGGAATGCCTCGCTGGCTTGCACCGCGCTGCGCGCGGCAGGAATTCGCGTTGATGACAACGCGGAAGCAAAAGGACTCGGTGCCGTGGTCTGGCCGGGGCGTTTCCAGCGAGTGACGGAAAACTTGGTCATCGACGGCGCGCACAACACGCAGGCGATCGAGACACTCGTCACCACATGGCGCGAAGTTTACGGCGAGGTGAAGGCCTCCCTTGTCTTTGCCGCGTTGCGGGACAAGGACGTTGCGCATTTGCTGCGCGCCCTGCGCTCCATGGCCGACGAGGTCTGGCTGGTGCCGGTCAACAATGTGCGTGGCCTGGCGCCCGAGGAACTTCGTCCGGTGGCAGAGGCAGTGGGATTCGCAGGGATCCACGAGAGCACCGTGGCCGAGTCCGTGGCCGCCGCCCGTGCTTCCGGTCGTCCCGTTCTCGTCGCCGGATCGCTCTTTCTCGCCGGCGAGGTGCTGGCTCTGCTGCAAGGAGCGACGAAGCCCGTGACGTCGACTCAATGATGTAGCGGCGGTCTATGACCGTCGGTGCCTTTTCTTTTGTGAGGTTCCAACGGTCATAGACCGCCGCTTGTCTCTTTGTTCCTGCTAATATCCCCGATGTCTTCGGGTAAGTAGCCCGAAGGGGCGTTACCGGGGGTCTGACCCCCGGCAACGCGGCCCGAGTCGCGACCGAACCGCCGCTAAGACCGGCCCT
>CAZJGQ010000022.1:0-21266 GCA_964545425.1 uncultured Chthoniobacter sp.
CCTGCAGGACGGTGAGGTGGATGGCGATGATGCGTCCGCGGAATTCGGCGGGGACCGACGTCTGCACGGCGACGTTGAGATTGACCATGCTGGACACCCAGGCGAATCCGCCGAGGAGGAGTGCGATGGCGGCGAGAAGGAAATTCGGAGCGCTGCCGAGCAAACCGAGGGCGATTCCGGCCACGAGTGCGGAGGAGCTGACGGTTCTCGACGGACCGACCAAGCGGCGCAACCAAGGCGAGGCCGCGCCGCCAAGCAGCGAACCGATGCCGAAAATACCAAGCAGGCTGCCGTATTCGGCGGCGCCGAGTCCGAGATTTTCGCGGGCGAGCAGCGGCAGGAGAGCGAGCGGGGCGCTGGCTCCGAAGGCGAAGGAGGACAGACGAGCGAAAGGTGAATGCAAGTGGGCGGCGTCGCGCGCGTGGCGCAGTCCGCCGAAGATGGAACGCCAAAAGCCGTCAAGCCGTGCGGCCGGGGCGATGCCTTTCCAAAAGCAAAGGACGAGAACGGTGCCGAGGAAGGACGCAGCGTTGATGAAAAAGACTGGCGCCGCACCGATGGTGCCGACGAGTAGTCCGCCACTGACCGGTCCGAGCACGCGGCCGGTGTTGAAGCTGATCGAATTGAGCGCGACGGCGGAGGCGACGCGTTCGCGCGGAACAAGGTCCTGCACCAAGGATTGCCACGCCGGGAGGTTGAGGGCGGCGCCGGTGCCGAGGGCGAAGGTGAGGACGAGCAGGCTGGCGGGTGTGGCTTGACCGGACCACACAAGCAGTCCCATGCCGGCGGCGCAGAGCATCATCCAAAGTTGCGTGCCGATGAGGAAGGCGCGGCGGTCCACGGTGTCGGCCAAGGTGCCGCCGGCCAGACCGAAAAGAAAAACGGGCGCGAGTGTGGCCACCGGCACGAGGGACACGACGAGCGGCGAGGCGGTGAGCGAGGTCATGACCCACGCCACGGCCACCGCTTGCATGAGCGTGCCGAGGTTCGACACGACCGAAGCAATCCAGAGGAACCGGTAAACCGGCGATCGCAACGGGGCCAACAAAGTGCGCATGGTGAGAACGGTCACCATGCGCCGGGCGTGCGATGCGCGCTATTGCAAAAATTTCGAACCGAGGCGGACGAGGTCTTGCATGTCGACATCGCCGTCGCCGTCGGAATCGAGGAAACCTTTGAGCAGCGGATTGGAGACGAGGCCCGCGAGCGGATCGCCGGCCGTGGCGCCGGTCTGCGCGGACGGGGCCGCTCCGCCACTGCGGGCGCCGGATTGGAGCAGGCTGATGATGGCGGGAAGGATGACGGGCAACATGCTCATGATGGCATCGGCGGGGAGTCCGCTTTTTTGCTGCGCTTTGTTGACCATTTGCTCCATGCGGTCGTGGCCGAGGGTGCGCTCGAGGGCTTGCGGGGAGTTGGCGTTTTGTTTGAGCGAACCGAGCAGGGCGTCGATGCCTTCAATGCCGCCGCGTTGTCCGGCTTCGCGCAGAGCGGGCTTGAGGACGCTGCCGATCGTGCCGGCGAGGCCTTCGGCGGCTTGGGGCGGGACTTGGCGTGCGGATGGTTGCGCGGCGGCGGGTGCGCCTCCAAGGAGGGCGCCGAGGAGACCCTCGAGGTCGGATTTTTGCGTGCCGGCTTGCGGGTCTTGGATGGAGGAAACGAGGACGTCGAAGAAGTTCATGGGAGGAAAAGTTTGCGGCGCGGGGCGCGCGGAGGGAAGTCCGCTTTGGTGTAATTATCCGCTTTTTCGGGCGCGCAGTCTTGCCGCGAGTCGGGCGAGGGTTTATGCCGACGGGCATGCGTTGGGAAGGCAGGCGCCAAAGCGAACACGTCGAAGATCGGCGCGGGATGAGTCCGGCCGGGCGGACTATGGTGGGTGGCGGACTGGGACTGATTCTGGTGCTGGCTTTTGCTTTGTTCACCGGGGCCGATCCGCTGCGGCTGATCGAGGACCTTGGCATGGACCAGCAGGTGTCCGCGCCGCAGCAGCAAGACACGGCACCGAATGATGATATCCGGCAATTTGTGGCCACGGTGCTGGCCGACACGGAGGATGTTTGGACGGAGGCTTTCGCTAACTCGGGCCGTCGTTACGTGCCGCCGCGGCTCGTCTTGTATTCTGGCATCACGCAAATGCCCGGCGGAATGGCGCAGGGGGCATCGGGGCCGTTTTATCTGCCGACAGACCAGACGATCTACCTGGATTTTTCGTTTTTCGACCAGATGCGGCGGCAGTTCGGCATGCATGGGGATTTCGCGGCGGCTTATGTCATAGCCCATGAAGTCGGGCACCATGTGCAGCATTTGCTCGGGCTGACCGACTTGGTGCACGGGCGGCGAATGTCCGAGGAGCAACGCAACCAGATGTCGGTGCGGTTGGAGTTGCAGGCCGACTTTCTCGCCGGGGTGTGGGCGCACCACGCGCAGCAGCGCTACGACATGCTCGAGGAGGGGGATATCGAGGAGGCGATCAATGCCGCCGAGACAGTGGGCGACGACCGGTTGCAGAAGGCGACGCGGGGTTATGTGGTTCCCGATTCCTTCACCCACGGCACGGCGGACCAGCGGCGGCGGTGGTTCCTCAAGGGCTTCCGCACGGGGCGTCTGTCCGAGGGCAACGCCTTCGAGGTGCCTTACGGCCAGCTCTGATTTTTTGCGCGTTTCCTTGGGGCGCGGGAACCGCTAGAACGGCCGCATGGAAAAAGTGAAAGCGGCCATCGTCGGCGCGAGCGGTTACTCGGGGGAGGAACTGGTCGCGTTGCTCGCGCGGCATCCGCAGGTGGAAATCGTCGCGGTGACTTCGCGGCAATCGGCGGGTCAGAGCGTGGCGGAAGTCTTTCCGCGCATGGCGGGATCGGCGATGGCCGGCATGAAATTTATCGAACCTTCGTTCGAGGCGCTGAAAAAATCCGGCGCGACCACGGTGTTCCTCGCGCTGCCGCATGGACTCGCCGCGGAATTCGCGGAGCCGTTGCGGAAGGCGGGCATTCAGGTGGTCGATCTCAGTGCGGACTTCCGGTTGAAGTCGGCGGATGTTTTTGCCGAGTTCTACGGCGAGAAGCATCCGGCGCCGGAGTTGCTTGCTGAGTCGGTCTACGCACTGCCGGAGATTTGCAGTGAGGGCGCGCTGAAGGGCGCCGGTTTGCTCGCGTGTCCCGGATGCTATCCGACAAGTATCCTTGTTCCGCTCGTGCCGCTGCTGCGGAAGAAATTGGTCGAACCGGACTCCATCGTGATCAACAGCCTGAGCGGGGTGAGTGGGGCCGGACGGAAGGCCGATGTTGCGCTGCTCTTCGCCGAGTGCAACGAGAGCCTGCGGGCTTACGGGGCGCCGAAGCATCGGCATTTGTCGGAGATCGAGCAGGAACTTTCCGCGGCGGCTGGCGGAAAAGTGACGGTGAGTTTCACGCCGCACTTGGTCCCGGTGACGCGGGGGATGATTTCCACCATCGTGGTCAAGCCGGCCAAAGGTGCGGATGCCAAGACGGTGGAGGCTGCGTGGCGGGAAGCCTACAAAGGTCGGCCATTCGTGCGCATCGTGCCGCACTTGCCGGATTCGAAGCATGTGACGAACACCAATTTCATCGATATCGCCGTGCGGGAGGATGCGCGGACCGGACGGTTGCTGCTCTTCAGCGCGATCGATAACTTGGGCAAGGGCGCGGCGGCCCAAGCCGTGCAGGCTTTCAATCTCTCGCAGGGCTGGGACGAAACGATCGGACTTCTATGAGCAAGCTCAAACCGGTCAAAGGCGGCGTGACGGCCGCAAAGGGTTTCCGTGCGGCGGCGGTTTTTGCCGGGATCAAGGCTTCGAACAAGGGACGCGACGACATGGCGCTGGTCGCCTCGGAGGTTCCTGCCGTGGGGGCCGGCGTTTTTACCACCAATCGGGTCAAAGCCGCACCGGTCCGCGTTTCGCGGGCGCATCTGCGGGCGCCGCAGGCTTGCGCCGTGCTGCTTAACAGCGGCAACGCCAACGCCTGCACCGGGCCTTGCGGGATTACCGCAGCCAAATCGCTCGCGGCGCGCATGGCCGACGCGCTCGACTGCGGGGTGCGCCGCGTGCTGGTTTGCTCGACGGGGCGGATCGGTGTGCCTTTGCCTGTGGAGAAAATGGCGGACAAACTTCCCGAGCTGGCCGCGCGTTTGTCGGCTTCGGGCGGAGCGGATGCCGCGCGGGCCATCATGACCAGCGACACGTTTCCCAAGGAATACGCGATCGAAGTCAAAGTGCCTGGCGGAAGCTTCCGCGTCGGCGGCATGGCCAAAGGTGCGGGGATGATCGATCCCAACATGGCGACTATGCTTTGCGTCATCACCACGGACGCCAAACTTTCCAAAGGAACGCTGCAGAACGCGCTGCACACCGCGGTGGAGCGCAGTTTCAACCGCATCACGGTGGATGGCGACATGAGCACGAACGACACCGTGCTCGCGCTGGCCAATGGCGCGGCGGGCGGTGCTTCGATCAAGAGCGGTTCGCCGGAATATGCGCGCTTCACTGAAGCACTGAATGAAGTGTGCACGCAGTTGGCTTTCATGATCGTGCGTGACGGCGAGGGTGTTTCGAAATTTGTCACCGTGCAGGTGCGCGGTGCGTCGAGTCTGCAAGCCGCACGCAAGGTGGCCGAGGCGGTGGCCAATTCCACCTTGGTCAAATGCGCTTGGGCGGGGAACGATCCGAACTGGGGACGGATCCTCGATGCGGCGGGTTATTGCGGCGTGCGCATTCGCGAGGAGTTGGTCGACATCTACTACGACGGTGTGGTGGCCGTGCGTGGCGGCACGGCGGCGCCCACACCGAAGGAAAAATTGGTCAAAGCCGTCTCGGGCGGCAAATTCACCGTGACCATCGATCTGCACCAAGGCAAAGCGTTCTACACGGTCTACACCACGGACCTGACCGAAAAATACGTGGAGCTCAACTTGAGCGAGTAGCATGAGTTTGAATGATGCCAGCCTGCGCGCGGCGACGCTCATCGAGGCGTTGCCCTACATGCAGAAGTTTCGCGGTCAGACCTTCGTCATCAAATACGGCGGCAGCGCCATGGAGAGCGACGACGCGGTGGAGCGGCTTCTGCGTGATGTGGTTTTTCTCGAGGCGGTCGGGATAAATCCCGTTCTTGTTCATGGCGGCGGCAAGGCGATCAGCGCCAAGATGCGCGAGGCCGGACTGACCGCCCGCTTTGTCAATGGCCTGCGCGTCACCGATGAAGCGTCCGTGCGCATCGTCGAGGAGGTGCTCGACCGTGAGGTGAATCCGCGATTGGTCAAAACGATCGGCGAATTCGGTGGGCAGGCGCAGGGATTTTCCGGACGCAATGTGCTCCGCGCGGAGAAGCTGCCGCCGGTCGATGACGGAAAGGGCGGCACCGAGGACATCGGATTTGTCGGCCGCGTCACGGGCGTGGAAACGGCGGAGTTGGAGCGCGTCATCGGCGAGGAGCGTGTTCCGGTGGTGTCGCCGGTGGCACGCGGCGCGGACGGTCAGACTTACAACATCAATGCCGACGAGGCCGCGGCGGCCATTGCCGGCGCGCTCAAGGCTTCGAAGTTGGTTTTTCTCAGCGATGTGCCGGGCATCATGCGCGACCGCGAGGATCCCGAGTCGTTGGTTCCCACGGTGCGGGCGGAGCAAGTCGATGCGCTCATCCGGCAAAAAGTGCTCGAGGGCGGGATGATTCCCAAGGTGCAGGGCGCGGTGGCGGCGCTGCGGCGCGGGGTCGGCAAGACGCATATGATTGACGGACGCCTTCCGCATGCTTTGTTGTTGGAAATTTTCACCCATGAAGGCGTCGGCACCGAAATCGTGGCTTAGTATTGTTTTTCTCCTCGCGCTGGCTTTGGCCGCGCAGGCCGAGTTCCGCGGCGCGTGGATCTCGTCGGTGCACAACCTCGACTGGCCGTCGAAAAAAGGCCTGCCTGCCGCGCAGCAAAAAGCGGAACTCATCCGCCTTCTCGACTCGGCCAAATCGCTCGGGCTGACCGATGTTTTTTTCCAAGTCCGGCCCGAGGGCGACGCGCTTTACCGTTCCTCGCTCGAGCCGTGGAGCCGCTTTCTCACCGGAACGCAGGGCAAAGATCCCGGCTACGATCCGCTCGCCTTTTGCATCAGCGAAGCGGGCAAGCGCGGCATCCGCGTGCACGCGTGGTTCAATCCGTATCGCGCCTCGGTCAAGGCGGGCAATCCGCTGGCGTCGAACCATATGGCGCGGCGCTACAGCCGCCACGCGCATCGCGTCGGGTCGGTGGTCTGCATGGATCCCGGCTCGAAGGAAGTGCAGGACCACGTGGTCAAAGTGGTGGGCGATGTGGCGCGGCGTTACAACGTGGCTGGGATTCATTTCGACGATTACTTTTACCCGTATCCGTCAGTCGGCCGTTTGCCCGACGGCAAAACCTATGAGGCTTACCGCGCGGGTGGGGGATCACTCTCCATCGGCGATTGGCGTCGCGACAATGTGAACCGTCTCATCGCGCGTTCCTCGCAAGCGGTCAAAGAGGCGCGCCCCGAAGCTGTCTTCGGCGTCAGTCCGTTCGGCATCTACACCAAAGGCCAGCCGTCCACGGTCAAAGCCGGTCTCGATCAGCTCAACGAAATCTACGCCGATCCACTCAAGTGGATGCGCAGCGGATGGGTCGACTACATTGCGCCGCAGCTTTATTGGAAGGACCAGTCGCCGCAGTCTTTCACCGAACTGCTCAAGTGGTGGCGCAGCCCCTCGGTCAACCCGCGCCGCGTGCCGGTCTACCCGGGCATCGCTTCCTACCGGATGAAAGAACAAGGCTGGCCGGCGCAAGAAATCGTCCGCCAAGTCGGACTCTCGCGCACGGTGGGCAGCGGACCGTCCGGGCACATTTTCTTCCGCATGCAGGATCTCGCGCAGAACACCAAGGGTGTCTCGAGCATGCTGAAGAAGGCGGGCTATTAAGCGAGTAGCGCCCGACCGATGGCCCAGACCTTCTCCGGTTTCGAAAGCCGGTAGCGTTTCTCCGTCACGCGCAATCCGTCGTTTTGCATTTTGCGAAGCAGGGCGCGGTAAATCGACGCCATGATGCGGGCCGGGCGCAAGGCGCGGCAGTCCTCCGCCGGCGACAGAGCAGCCGCCAGATCGAAAAGTTGTTCGGTCTCGCGGGCGAATGACCGCAAATAATTCTGCGCACCGCGGGGAAACTGGGGCGCCTCAACTCCCGCCGCGGCCAATTCGTCCAGCGGATAGTAAATGCGGCCGCGCTGCAAATCGGACGCCGTGTCGCGCAGGATGTTAGTGTATTGCAGGGCGCGTCCGAGGCTCTCGGCATAGTCAGCGCAACGGACCCGATCCGCGCCGAAAATTGGCAAGCAGAGTTGTCCCACCGTGCCGGCCACGCGATGGCAGTAGTGGTCGAGATCGGCGCGCGTCGCCATGCGGACGGGCGGGGCCAAATCGGTGGCCACACCATCGAGGAGTTCGAGAAAGAGCTTTCGGTCCAGATCCCGCCGTTTGATCAAGCCGCGCAGATTGTCCGGCAATCCGTGGCAATCCTCCGCGCGAAATCCGGTCCGCCATGCTTCGAGTGCGGCGTAGCGGTCAACCTGCGCGTGTCCCGGCGCATCGGCCAGATCGTCGGCCACGCGGCAAAACGCGTAAAAAGTCTCGAGGTCTTCCCGACGTTCGGGCGGCAACAAACGAAACGCGGGGACGAAACTCGAGCGGCTGGCCCGGATGATGGCCGCGGTGTCGAGATGGCCGGGAGGCAGGAGCGTGTTCACGCGGCCTCGAGGTGTCCGTCGGTCATGCGCACCGAGTGGTCCGCGGCGCCCATGGCCGGTCCGTCATGCCGCGCACCCCAAATGACGGTGAGTCCGAGTTCATCGACCGCGCGCCGGGCGAGGGGCACGAGAATCTCCTCGGCGGAAGGGGATTCGGCGAGGAGCAGCGCGGGCCGGTGAATAATGGCTCTGGCAAAAGCTGCGACGGCCTGGCGCTCCGGAGTCAGGTCGCTGACGGTTCGCTCTGCTTCGTCTTCCAAATTGCAGAAGCGCAGGGCGGCGAGGGTGTGCTCGGCCTGCTCGCGTTCGCTTGTTCCGCCGGCCTTGAGCACAGGAAAGGCAATGTTCTCCAACACGCTGAGCGAGGGAAGCAGGGCGCAGGCGGGAAAAAGGAAGCCGAATTGCCGCAGGCGCAGTGTGTCCCGTTCGCCGGGCGACAGCGCGGTGGCGTTTGTTTCGCCCAGCCAGACCTCGCCCGCATCGGGTTGCTCGAGCAGGCCGAGCAGGTGGAGGAGCAGATTTTTACCGCAGCCTTCCCATCCGCAGATGGCGTGGAAATGCCCGGCGGCGAATTCCGCGCTGACCCCGCGAACATGCGACGCACCTTCGCGCCAGAGCGGGCGCATGCATTGCAGATCGCGGCAATGGAGCAGGGGGGCATTCATTGCACGAGGAGAGAGCATGCCCGCGGTGCGCGGAAAATGCAGGAAGAATCTGTTGCGCGGTGCGCGGCGCCTCGGCACCCTGCTTGGCCATGACGGTGGCCAACCAAATCACGCTGGTGCGCATTTTGCTCATCCCGGTGTTCGTCGTGTTCGCGGTCTATTACGCGGACAGCGTGCGCGATGGTGCGGCGCAGGATTGGCTGCGTTGGGCGGCGGTGGCGGCGTTCGTCATTGCCGCGGCGAGTGACGGGCTCGATGGCTGGATCGCGCGGCGCTTCAACCAGCGCAGCGCCCTCGGCGTGGTCCTCGATCCCATCGCGGACAAAGGCCTTCTCCTCACCGCGATCATCACGCTGAGCCTTTACCCTTGGCCGGTCAGCTTGCCGCTCTGGTTCCCGGTGCTGGTCATCGCCCGCGATGTCGTGATTCTCGTCGGCTGCGGACTGCTCAAGTTTTTCACCGGTGATGTCGAAGTGCGTCCGAGCATGCTCGGAAAAATCGCGACGGCATTGCAAATGGCCGCCGTGGCTTGGGTCCTGCTGCAAATCCCCGAGCAGCAATGGATCGTCTGGGGCGCGGGGCTGTTCACCTTGTTGAGCGGACTCGGCTACATGTGGCGCGGCATGAATGCGATGGGTGGCGCGGCCAAAGCGGAATGAAAAAGGCCGTCCTTGTCGGTCGCCCGAATGTCGGGAAGTCCGCGCTTTTCAACCGGCTGGCCGGGCGGCGCATCTCCATCGTGCATGACCAACCCGGCGTGACGCGGGACCGCATCGAGGCGGTCTGCCAACTCGGTGCCGCGCCGTTCGGCATCGTTGATACCGGCGGTATTGGTGCCGCGCCGGACCCGGATTTTGCCGAGGCCACGCATCGTGCGGCAGACGATGCCCTCGAGGGTGCCGATGCGGTGCTTTTTGTCGTCGACGGGAAGGACGGACTCCTCCCGCTCGATACCGAATTGGCCGGAAAACTCCGCCGTGCCTCGCGCCCGGTCGTTCTCGTCGTGAACAAACTCGACAACCCGAAGCACGACGACCTCGAGGCCGAGTTTTTGAAGCTTGGATTCCCAACCGTGGTCGGGGTGAGCGCGGTGCACGGGCGGGGGACGGACGATCTTCTCGAGGCGGTTGGGAAGGCTTTTGGTGCTCGCGACCAAGACACCGAACTCCCCGAGACAAAAATCCCACCCCGCATTGTCATCATCGGACGCCCGAACGTGGGAAAATCTTCCCTGACCAACGCGCTACTGGGAAGTGAGCGGGCCATCGTCAGCGATATCGCCGGCACGACGCGCGACGCGCTCGAGGTGCCGTGCGAGCTGGGTGGCCACAACTACCTCCTGCTCGACACGGCGGGAATCCGTCACCGTTCCAAACACAACACCTCGGTCGAAGTTTTCAGCGTGATGCGCTCGGAGGAAGCGATCCGCATGGCCGACGTTTGCGTGCTGGTCATCGATGCGCAGTCGGGCGTAACCGAGCAGGACAAGCGCATTGCCGGACTGGTGCAGAAGGCCCGCAAAGCCGTGGTCATCGCGGTGAACAAAGCGGACCTTCTTCCCGCCGAGTCGAAAAAGCGCGATGGCCTGAAAGAGCAACTCGAAGCGTGGCAGTCGCAGCTCTTCTTTCTGCCCTACGCCCCGATGGTTCTGCTCTCGGCCAAGACCGGCGACAACCTCAAACGCCTCGGAACGACGCTGGAAAAGGTCCGCCAGCACGCCACGCGCCGCCTCGGCACGGGCGAATTGAACCGCGTGGTCCGCGATGCCATGACCCTGCACCCGCCGCCGATGAAGGGCACACGCCGGCTCAAAGTTTTCTACGCCACCCAACTCGAGGAGACCGACCCGCGTCCTTTCGCCGCGGTGAAATTCCTCTTTTTCGTCAACTCGCCAGGCCTACTCACGCCGACCTACGAGACCTACCTCGCCGCACAGATCCGCCGCGTGCGCGAATATCCCGGGCTCCCGCTTGTCCTCGAGCTACGCGCCCGGCCCGAATCGGAAAAACGGCGGCGCACCCGCGGCGGAAAACGCCCCGCCAAACGCCCCCCGGCCAAACGCCGCTGAATCGCGTCCGCCGGACTTGGCACGGACGTTGCTTTTCCTGAAGTCGGAGGGGCAATTTTTCTTTGCCCCTCCCGCAGAAATACTTAAATTATTCGATCCGTCCGGTCCCGACCGGCTACGCCCATGAAAAGACCCGCGCGCCAAGGACTTTACGACCCGCAATTCGAGCACGAATCCTGCGGGGTCGGCTTCGTTGCCAACATGAAGGGCGTGAAGTCGCACGAGATCGTCGAGCAGGGCCTGCAAATCCTGGTCAATCTCGAGCACCGCGGCGCCTGCGGTTTCGAGGAAAACACGGGCGACGGCGCCGGCATCCTCATCCAGATGCCGGACAAATTCCTCCGGGCCGTGACCAAGGAAGAGCACATCGAGCTGCCCGCCCCCGGCCACTACGGGGTGGCCATGGTTTTCCTGCCGCCGGAAAAGCAGATCCGCCAGAAAATCGAGGAGCGCTTCGAACAGGTGGTCCGCGCCGAAGGCCAGAAATTCCTCGGCTGGCGCACCGTGCCGACCGACAACTCGACCCTCGGCGAGACGGCCAAGTCCGAGGAACCCGAGGTCCGCATGGCCTTTGTCGGCCGCAACCCGGCGATCAAGGACGACCTCGCTTTCGAGCGGAAGCTCTACGTCATCCGCCACCGCCTTTTCAACGAAGTCCGCTACGCCGGAGCCCCCGGCGGCAGCTTCTTCTACATTCCGAGTTTTTCGTCCCGCACCATCGTCTTCAAGGGTATGCTGACCACGGCGCAGGTCGCGGAATTCTATCCCGACCTGTCCGACCCGCGGATGGAAAGCGCGCTCGCGCTGGTCCACTCGCGTTTCAGCACAAACACTTTTCCGAGCTGGGATCGTGCGCACCCTTACCGCTACGTCGCGCACAACGGCGAGATCAACACCCTGCGCGGCAACGTCAATTGGATGCACGCCCGCGAGTCGCAATTCGCCTCGCCGCTCTTCGGCGAAGACATGGAGCAACTCAAGCCGATCGTCCACCAGGACGGCAGCGACTCGGCCATGTTCGACAACTGCTTCGAGTTCCTCGTCCTTTCCGGCCGTCCGCTCGCGCACGCCGCGGTCATGATGATTCCCGAGCCGTGGGCCAATCACAACTCGATGCCGAAGGATCTCCGGGATTTCTACGAATACCATGCCTCGCTCATGGAGCCGTGGGATGGCCCCGCCGCCGTCGCGTTTACCGACGGAACGCAGATCGGCGCCGTTCTCGACCGCAATGGACTGCGTCCTTGCCGCTACTACGTGACCAAGGATGACCTCGTCGTCATGGCTTCCGAAGTCGGCGTGCTCGACATCGAACCCGAGCGCGTCGCGCACAAGGGGCGCTTGCAGCCCGGCCGCATCTTCCTCGTCGACACCAAGGAAGGCCGCATCATCGCCGACGAAGAAATCAAAGCCTCGCTGGCCAAAGAGCATCCTTACGGCGAGTGGCTGAAGGACAATCTGGTCAAAATGGAAGACCTGCCGGCCGGTGCCGAGCCCGCGCATCCGGACCATGATACGGTGACCACGCGCCAGTTCGCCTTTGGCTACACCCAGGAGGACCTCAATCTTATCATCGCCCCGATGGCCAAGACCGCCGTCGAGCCGATCGGTTCGATGGGCAACGACGCGCCGCTCGCCGCGCTCTCCGACAAGCCCAAGCTCCTCTACAACTACTTCAAGCAACTCTTCGCCCAGGTGACCAACCCGCCGATCGATTCGATCCGCGAGGAAATCGTCACCTCGACGATCACCACGCTCGGCTCCGAGGGCAACCTGCTCGAGCCCACACCGCAAAGCTGCCGCCAGATCCAGCTGACCTCGCCGGTCATCACCAACGAGGAACTGGAAAAACTCCGCGCGCTCGACCGTCCGGGCTTCAAGTCCATCACGCTGCCGATTCTCTACGACGTGGCCGGCGGGGGGGCGGCCTTGGAAAAAGCGCTGAGCGAACTCTTCGCCGCGGCCGACAAAGCCATCGCCGACGGCGTGAACATCCTGATCATTTCCGACCGTGGAATCAGCGAGGACAAAGCGGCTATCCCCGCGCTCCTCGCCATGTCCGGGTTGCACCACCATCTCGTGGCCAACGGCACGCGCACGCAGGTCGGCCTCGTCCTCGAGTCCGGCGAACCCCGCGAAGTGCACCACTTCGCCCTGCTCACCGGCTACGGCGCGGGGGCGGTCAATCCGTATCTCGTTTTCGAGTCGATCGAGGACATCATCCGCCGCCAGAACCTCACCGGTATCGACGTCTCCAAAGCGATCAAGCACTACGTCAAAGCCGCGGTGAAGGGCATCGTCAAAACGATGTCCAAGATGGGCATCTCGACCATCCAAAGCTATCGCGGCGCGCAGATTTTCGAAGCGGTCGGCCTCAACAGCGAAGTGGTCGACACCTATTTCAAATGGACCGCCTCGCGCATCGAGGGCATCGACCTCGCCGGCATCGCCCGCGAAGTCGAGGAGCGCCACCGCCGCGCTTACCCCGGCCGCGACTACCGCGACGAAGTGCTCGATCCGGGCGGCGTCTACAAATGGCGCCACGACGGCGAGCACCACGCCTTCAACCCGACGACCATCCACCTCCTGCAGCACGCCTGTCGCACGGGGAACATGGACGTCTTCCGCAAGTATTCCGACTCGGTCAACGACCAGTCAAAGAAGCTCGCCACCCTGCGCGGTCTGATCGATTTCGAATTCCCCGAAGGCGGCGGCATCCCGATCGAGCAGGTCGAGTCGGTCGAGTCGATCATGAAGCGCTTCAAGACGGGCGCCATGTCCTACGGTTCGATCAGTTCGGAAGCGCACGAGACCCTGGCCATCGCCATGAACCGCATCGGCGGCAAGAGCAACACGGGCGAGGGGGGCGAAGACCCCGAACGCTACAGCGTGATGCCCAATGGCGACTCGAAAAACAGCGCGATCAAGCAGGTGGCGTCCGGACGTTTCGGCGTGACCAGCTATTACCTTTCGCAGGCCAAGGAGCTGCAGATCAAAATCGTGCAGGGCGCCAAGCCGGGCGAGGGCGGACAGCTCCCCGGCACCAAGGTCTACCCGTGGATCGCCAAAGTGCGTCACTCCACCCCGGGTGTCGGGCTCATCTCGCCGCCGCCGCACCACGACATCTACTCGATCGAGGACCTCGCCGAGCTGATCCACGACCTGAAGAACGCCAACCGCCACGCCCGCGTTTCGGTCAAGCTGGTCAGCGAAGTCGGCGTCGGCACCGTCGCCGCCGGCGTGGCCAAAGCTCACGCCGATGTCGTGCTCATCAGCGGATACGACGGCGGCACGGGCGCTTCACCGCTGTCCTCGGTCCAGCATGCCGGCATGCCGTGGGAACTCGGCCTGGCCGAAACGCACCAGACGCTTCTGCTCAACAATCTGCGCAGTCGCATCGTTGTCGAAGTCGACGGTCAGCTCAAAACCGGGCGCGACGTCGTCATCGGCGCACTCCTCGGCGCCGAGGAGTTCGGTTTCGCCACCGCGCCGCTCGTCGTCATGGGCTGCATTATGATGCGCGCCTGCCACCTCAACACCTGCCCGGTCGGCGTGGCTACGCAGGATCCCGAGCTGCGCAAAAAATTCACCGGCGACGCCGACCACGTGGTCAACTTCATGCGCTTCATCGCCACCGAAGTGCGCGAACTCATGGCCAAGCTCGGCTTCCGCACGATCGACGAAATGGTCGGCCGCGTGGACAAGCTCGTCATGCGCAAAGCCGTCGACCACTGGAAAGCGCAGGGCCTCGACTATTCCCGCATCCTTTTTGAACCGGAAGTCGGCGAGGACGTCGGCCGCTACTGCACGATGAAGCAGGACCACGGCATCGAGAAGTCGCTCGACATGACGACGCTCCTCAAGATCTGTGAGCCGGCCATCAAGAAAGGCAAGAAGGTCCACTCGCGGATCCCGATCAAGAACGTCAACCGCGTGGTCGGCACCATCGTGGGCTACGAAATTTCCAAAGTGCACGGCATCGAAGGCCTGCCCGAGGACACCATCACGCTCGATTTCGTCGGCTCGGCCGGACAAAGCTTCGGCGCCTTCGCCCCGCGCGGGTTGACCCTGCGTCTCGAGGGCGATGCCAACGACTACGTCGGCAAAGGTCTGAGCGGCGGCAAGATCATCATCCAGCCCCCGCCGGAATCCGATTTCAAAGCCGAGGAAAACATGATCATCGGCAACGTCGCCTTCTACGGCGCGACCGGCGGCGAGGCCTACCTGCGCGGCATGGCCGGCGAGCGTTTCTGCGTGCGCAATAGCGGGGTCAGGGCGGTCGTCGAAGCGGTGGGTGACCACGGCTGCGAATACATGACCGGCGGACGCGTCGTTGTGCTCGGACCGACCGGACGCAACTTCGCCGCGGGCATGTCCGGCGGCATCGCTTACATCCTTGATACCGCGGGAACCTTCCACACGAATTGCAACCTGGACATGGTCGACCTCGAGCGCCTGACCGACGCCAACGAAATCGCCGAAGTGAAAGAGATGGTCGAGCGCCACGCCGAGGCCACCGGCAGCACGCGCGCCGCCGAAGTGCTCGCCGCGTGGGACGAGACCGTGCCGAAATTCGTCAAGGTCCTGCCGAAGGACTACAAACGCGTCCTCATGGCTATGGACCGTGTTATCGCCGCCGGCCTGAGTGGCGACGAGGCCGTCATGGCCGCCTTCGAGGAAAATGCTCGCGACCTTGCGCGGGTAGGGGGCAACTGATTTATGGGCAAGCCGACCGGATTCAAAGAATTCACCCGCGAGATTCCCGCGGATCGTTCGCCGCTCGAGCGCATCCGCGACTGGGAGGAATTCCACGCGCACACCGCGGAGGAAAAACTCCGCGAGCAGGGCGCGCGCTGCATGGATTGCGGCACGCCGTTCTGCCAGACCGGCATGATCCTCAACGGCGCGGCCAGCGGTTGCCCGATCAACAATCTCATCCCCGAGTTCAACGATCTCGTCTATCGAGGCCTCTGGCGCGAAGCCCTCGATCGCCTGCACAAGACGAACAACTTCCCCGAATTCACCGGCCGCGTCTGCCCCGCGCCGTGCGAGGGCGCCTGCGTGCTCGGCATCATCGAACCGCCGGTCACGATCAAGAACATCGAGTTTTCCATCATCGAACGCGGCTTCGAGGAAGGCTGGGTCGTCCCGAACCCGCCGAAAAAACGCACCGGCAAAAAAGTCGCCGTGGTCGGGTCCGGTCCCGCCGGACTGGCCTGCGCCGACCAGCTGAACAAAGCCGGCCACCTCGTCACCGTCCTCGAGCGCGCCGACCGCATCGGCGGACTCCTCACCTACGGCATTCCCAACATGAAGCTGGACAAGGAGGACATCGTCCAACGCCGCGTCGACATCCTTGCCGCCGAAGGCATCGAATTCCTGACCAACGCAAACGTGGGCCAAAGCTATCCGGCGGAAAAACTGCTCAAAGATTTCGACGCGGTGGTCCTCTGCTGCGGTGCCACGCAGCCGCGCGATCTCCCGATCGACGGTCGCGACCTTGCGGGGATCTATCCCGCGATGGAATTCCTCACCACCAACACCAAGTGCCTCCTCGACGGCACCGAGGTGCCCGAACATCTCTCGGCCAAAGACCGCCATGTCGTGGTCATTGGCGGCGGCGACACCGGCACGGACTGCGTCGGCACGTCCATCCGCCAAGGCTGCAAGAGCGTGGTGCAGTTGGAAATCCTCCCCAAGCCGCCCGCCACCCGCGCGGCGAACAATCCCTGGCCCGAATGGCCGAAGGTTTACCGCATGGACTACGGCCAGGAAGAAGCCGCCGCCCTTTACGGCGCCGATCCGCGCGTCTACTGCACCACGACAAAAAAATTCGTCGGCGACAAAGACGGCCGCGTCAACGAACTCCACACCGTGCAGATCGAATGGAAACTCGACGCCAATGGCCGCTATTCGCCCGTCGATGTTCCCGGCACGGAAAAAGTCATTCCCGGACAACTCGTCCTCCTGGCCATGGGCTTCCTCGGACCGGAAAAGCCCCTCGTCGAAAAACTCGGCCTCGCCACCGACGCCCGCAGCAATGTGCAAGCCGACTACGGTAAGTTCTCGACCAGCGTCGAAGGCGTCTTCGCCGCCGGCGACATGCGCCGCGGTCAAAGCCTGGTCGTCTGGGCCATCAACGAAGGCCGCGCCGCCGCCCGCGAATGCGACCGCTACTTGATGGGCGTGACTAACTTGCCCTGACGGGTGGGCGCCACGATATCGCGGTAAGCCGTTGGCCTACAATATCTTGAGTGGAGGAATTGCCCCCTGTGGGGAGGTATTATCGTTTACGGTTGCCGTGATAATTAATTTCTTGCGTCGAGGTGCGCAGGGTTTAGTTTTTGCTAGTTCGTAGTCCCCATGAATCTCGTAGCATCAGCTCTAGCAGTCTTTGTCCTTGCGCTCTTAGGCACCGCCTCTCGCGCGCAGGTTATCGTCAGTAATTCGCTCGTAACCTATAGCTACGAGCAAAGCGCGGGCAATGCCTTCGTGCCCAGTTCGCCGCTGGCCTCGGCTACAGCAACGGACTCCACGCTCTCCTTTTTCCCTGCGGGTTTCTCCGCGCTCAATTCGGGTAGTGCGTGGGATATCGACACCTTCAGTTCTGTCCTCACCGTCAACATGAAGGCCAACTCCGGACTCTGGTTCGGCGAAAACGCCTTTCAGCTCACCTCTCAGGTCAACTACTCCCTCAACGCTCCGACCTCGACCTCGACCGCCGGCATTTCCTTCACCGCTCCTTTCACGCTCTACATCACCGAAGTCGACAACGCCCCCTTCGTCAGCCCGAGCCTGCAACTCACTGACTCGCTGACCGTGACACCGCCCTTCATCGAAACCACGGGCCCAGGCAGCTTCCCCACCGGCGCGCTCTCCGGCGACATCAGCCTTTCGCTCACCACGATTAAAGCGCATTTCGGCATCGGCGCGGGCAGCAACATCACGGGAATGCGCGTCCAGTTTTCCCCGGTCGTCTCTGCGTGGAGCGAGCGTGGGAGTGCCTCTGCCTCCCTCGTCAATGTCGACGTTGCCAACGCTGTCGTTCCCGAGCCTTCGACTTACGCCCTTCTCCTGCTCGGTGGCGCAGCCACCGGTTTGGCGGTCTGGCGTCGTCGCCGCGCCTGACGCGCTACGTCACTCCTCGAGTTCGTCCGCGTCGTCGGCTTTGAGTGCCGGCTCCATCCGTCGGCGTTTTTCACCGATCATCACCACGGCCACGCCACCCAGAATCAAGGCGAGGCCGATCATGGCGCCCGTGCCGACTATCTCTCCGAGGACCAACCACCCGGCCACTGCGGCAATGGCGGGAGAAACGTAGAATTTTGTCGTCACCACCGCGGCCGGCAGATGCCGCAGCAGCCAGTTCATCGCGGAGAATGCGGCCAGCGAATGCACGAAGAGGAGAAAAAGGAAGGCCGCCAGCACCGGCCCGGTGAAGTCCTCGCGAGTGACCTGCGCCGCTTCGCCCGTGGCCAAACCGATCACCCACAGATAAGCCCCGCCGAAAACCATCATCCAAGCCACGTTTGCCGTGGTGTCGTTCGACGGTGGATGATGGCGCACAAGGAGAGTTCCGATGGCAAAGAGCAAAGCGGAAGCGAGGAGCACCCAAGTGCCAACCGCTTCGCCGTCCGCCCCGCCCTGCGCGATCTTGGGCAGGACGAGCAGCACCACGCCGAGCGCGCCGAGGAGCAAGCCTCCGGCAATCAGCCACGTCGGTTTCTCGCCACGCGGACGCAGCGCTTCGAGCACGGCGACCCACAAGGGGACGGAGGCTTTGATCATGGCCGCCGCGCCGGAGGCCAGTCCGAGTTTCTCGCCCAAGGTAACCAGACCGACTCCACCGACAAAAAGAAAGAACGCCGCCCCAGCAGCGCGCACCATGCCGCGACCCGGCAAGGCGAGTTGCGCGCCCGTCGCCGCGCGCCAAGCCATCAAGATCAGTCCCGCGAGAAGCACGTGGGCCCCCGCGAACAAAAACGCCGGCAGGGTTTCCACCGCGACCTTCACCGCGAGGAAATTCAGACCGTAGCCCAAATAGACCACGCCAAATGCCAAGCCGATCAACCACACCGGCGGGGTAGGGGCGTCGTGGCTCGGTGCAGGGACTGCAGGTGTCATCGGAACAACCAAGATGCCAGCACCCCTCGGACCGGGCAACCGTTCGCCATGACTTAGGCCTTGCCAACCGGCGGTCCTGCCGCGAACCATCTATCCATGCGCTATGCTTTGACAATGCTCCTTGCGGTGACGCTCCCAGCCTTTGCCCAAGAGGCCCCGGTCCTCGTTGAGGAAGAAGCGGTGAAAAAACCCACCGTCTTGGAGAAGTGGGGCATCACCTTCGAACAGTATCTCCTCATCGATCCCTCCCGCCGTCCCGGTGGTGACACCTACAAATACTGGCGGGAGCGCAAGCGCGGGCCTTATGGCAATCTACTCGAGCGCATTCCCGGCGGGCCGCGGCGTCCGGTGAAGTTCTGACCTTTCCCATGGCCCGATATCTTCTTCCTTTGCTGCTTTTGGCCGTCACCGTTTTGCTGGGCGGTTGCGCCAGTCTGCAATTCTGACACGCCACGGCATGAATTCCGTCCTCCGGTTGCTCACCGGGTGCTGCATCGCTGTTTTGTTGCTCGGATGCGGGCGCCCTGCTCCTGCGGAGCCGCCTCCCGCACCACCATCGGCCGCCTCCACGGTCCAAGAGTTCTTTGCCGGCTACCGCGGCAACTTCCGCGAAGCAAACCCCGCGTTCCTTTCGCAAGGCCTTGCTGCCGCGCTCCAATCGGTGGTGGAGGGCGAAAAGGAGTCCGCCGCCCGGGTCAAAGCCAGTGATTTTCCCAACGACAAACCGCAAATCCTCGAGGGTGAAGTCTTCGCCGGTCTCTACGAGGGATTCACCGCCTACGAAGTTGCTGGTGAACGCGCCGACGATGGGAGCACGGTTGTCGAGGTGCGTTTCCGCAATGAGCCTTACAACGTTGCTTGGACCGATCAGGTTGTCGTTGTCGACGAGAACGGTTGGAAGATCGACGATGTGCTCTACTCCGACAAAAAAGCTGGCATGCTCAGCCTGCGCGAGGTGCTACAAAATTTCGAAACTGCCGTGGCCGCCGAAGCAACGACTCTCTCAACCGCCCCATGAAGACTCCAAAAATTCTTTTTCTTTGCGCTCTCGCCGCACTCGCCGGCTGCTCTGCGGAACGTGATGCCGCCCTCCAGTTGCAGCCTGTTCCCTTTGTCATGAAGGTTCCGGCCGGGGTGTTGCCTCGCCTCGCCACCGGACCAATCGAAGGTCCTTTCGGCGATCAAGTCCGCGCCGCCGGAGCCTTGGCCTCCACCACGGTCTACTACAACCCTCTCGAGCAAGGGGAGAAGGTCATCTTCATGACGGCCTATTGGTTTCCCGCGGGGCAATTCGACGCCCTGCAGTCCCCGAATCAGCCCCCGCTCTTCGGCAGCGAGGTCCTGCGCAAAGACGGCAATGTCTTGAGCGTGGCCGGACCAGTCGACGCCATCTTCGCGCCCGATACTCCCGACGGACAAAACCTCACGCAGCTCTATGGCGTGATCTATCTTCCGGACACCTACCAGGCGACTGAATAGCTCGATAGGTGTAGTGTTTCCGGCGCGTCGTGGACGCCGCGCCCTAACTGGCGTTCAAAGAGGTAGGGTGGGGTATCCGGACCAGCCGAGTCCCAACCCATCACCGCCACGCCTCGACCCACTCGACGACGCGACCAACGACATCGCTGCCGAGTAGCGCGTGTCCCACGCCCGGAAGCGTGATGACGTCCGCATCCGGCAAGTCCTCGCGCAGCATTCCCCGCGCCTCCGGTTCCACGATGCGGTCCTCTTCCGCCTCTACGATAAGCACGCGCGCGCCGCTCGGGAATCCGGCTGGCAATCCTCGGGTGCTTTGCAGCAACCCGAGATCCTCACGCAGTCGCGCGCGGTGCTCATCTTCAAGTGGCCCATCCGCCGGTCCCCCGCGCAAAAGGGCTGCAGACTGCGGAGCAGCTACTTTGATGAGAAAGTTTCGCAGCATGGTGCGTGCCTTGTCTTTGTCCTCGAGACAGGACGCCATGCCTGCCAAGGCTGCCCGCACACGCCGTGCTCCTCTGCCCGGGGGCACAAACTGCGCGAAACTCGCCATAAGAACTACGGCCCCGGCCTCCCGGAGAACTTCGGCCGGCAACAGATGCGGACCGAGCGAGCGTGCTAGGACCAAGCGCGGTCTGCCGCGCTCCGATTCAGGCCAGCGAGGAATCCGTGGCGCCAACTCGCCGTAACCCCGTTCTCCAGTCTGCCACTGCCATCCCAAGGGTTGCGTCACCTCACGCCAGTCGTCCCACGTCCTCGCGTCGCGTCCCCAGCCATGCATGGCGATGACCTCCAGAGGTGACTTCACGGTTCCATCCTGCACCAAGCAGGGCGCGGCACAAGTCGTCCGCACTGCTCCTCTACGCTGCCTGCTGCGTTGACCCGGATCAGGGCCCGGCATCTAATGGATTGGTGAAGCCCTCCTTGCTCGCCGTCCTCGTCGCAGCGCCTCTCATTTCCGGCTGCGCCTCATGGTCCAACTGGTATAGCCAGACCCCCGTGGGCATACGTCACACGCGAATGATGGTCGACAGCGAGCAAGAGTATTCCTACTACGTCGACCCCGTGCAGCGACCCGCTGCTTCTTACCAAGAAACGCCGTGGGACCGGATTTCCCGCCTCTTCACAACCTCGCGTTAGGCACCCTCGGCCATTGTTGACTTCGTTGGCTTCTGTTCAC
>CAZJGQ010000023.1:0-20396 GCA_964545425.1 uncultured Chthoniobacter sp.
AGCACCGTCACGCCAATGGGACTGCTCGAGCGCTGCCATTCCTACAAGGACAAGATCGCGCGGGGCATCCCGTCCTCGCATGCCCTCTTTTCCTATCCTGTGCTCATGGCGGCGGACATCCTCATCTACGACAGCGACATCGTTCCGGTCGGCAAGGACCAAAAGCAGCACCTCGAAGTGACCCGCGACATCGCGGTGAAAATGAACGAGACCTACGGCGAGGTCTTCAAGCTGCCCGAGCCATCCATCCGCGAGGACGCCGCCACAGTTCCCGGCACTGATGGCGCCAAGATGAGCAAGAGCTACCACAACACGATCGAAATTTTTGCCGAGGAGAAGGCCATGAAGAAAAAAATCATGGGTATCGTGACCGACTCAACGCCGGTCGAGGCACCGAAAGATCCCGAGGGCAATTCCATTTACCAGCTCTACAGGCTCTTCTCGTCCGCGGATGACGCAGCAGCCATGGCCGACAAATTCCGCGCCGGCGGCACCGGCTACGGCGACTTCAAAAAGCAACTCTTCGGCACGGTGTGGGAATACTTCGCCCCCATGCGCGCCAAGCGCGCCGAACTCGTCGCCGACCCGGGCTATGTGGACGAGGTCCTGCGCCGCGGGGCGGAACATGCCAACGCTTTGGCCGATCAAGTCATGGACCGTGTGGAAAAAGCGGTCGGCTTGCGTTGATGAAACTCTATGCGTGGGCGATAGGAGCGTGGGCGGCGGTCCTCTGGTTTTTCACCTTCGGCGTGGCGCGCGTTCTCTTTGCCGTGTTCCCGCGTGAACGGGCCGGGGAAATCACCACGGCATTGTTCCCCGCCTATTTCATGGTCGCCGTTGCGCTCGGCATTTTGGCCACCGCCGCGCTTTGGTTCCGGTGCAGCCGGCCGCGCGACCGTTGGGCGCTTGCCTTGCAATTGCTCGCCCTCGCCGCGCTGGCGGCCATTCCGCTTTTCGTCGCGCCAGCCATTGACCAACACGCGCCGGGCACGCCGGAGTGGGCGCGCTGGCACGGAATTTCCATGGCCCTGAACCTTTTCTCCTTGATCGCCGTTCCGACCGCTTCTTTATTGGTCCTAGCGAGACGCAAGGAGTGAAGGAATGAAGGAAGATTACGGGCGCAATCCGGACCGCGTGTTGGCCTCCGAGAAAGTTGTTTCGGGGCGGAAAATCTTTTTCCTCGATTACAAGGAAAACAGCCGCGGTCGCGTGCTCAAGATCACCGAGGACGTCAACGGCCGCCGCGATACCATCATGGTCCCCGACGAGGCCCTCGACGACTTCGCCGACGCCCTCGAGCGCATCCTCAACACCGACGCCGCGGGCGGACCGTCAGAGGACGCCTGACGCGAGGCATACCCTGCGTAGGGTATTCGGCCTGTTGCCGCTGGCATGCCGGCCATTCGCCGATTATTGAGATCCTCGCATGGATCAAATCATCAAGTCACTCAGCCAAAGCCTCGGCCTGCCCGAACCCGCGGTTCGCGCCGGCGTGGGGATCATCCTCAACTTCGTCAAACAAAAGTCGGCCACCTCCGGCAACGCGCAATTCACCGCACTGCTCGGTCTCCTGCCCGGCGCCTCGGAACTCATGACCTCCGCTCCCGCGGGTGAAGCTTCCGGCGGCGGAGTCGGCGGCCTTCTGGCCAAAGCCGGCAGCCTTCTCGGCGGCAACCTCGGCGACGCCGCGGCGGCCCTCGGCGCGCTGCAAGGCGCAGGCATCCCGATGGACAAAGCCGGCGATCTGGCCAGCGGTTTCTTCACCGAAGCCAAAGGCGTGGCCGGCGACGACGCGGTCAATGCCGTCCTGAAAAATCTTCCGGCCATCGCCTCGATGTTCGCCGGCAAATAAAAACACCAACCAACAAACAAACACCCATGGGAATCTTAGGAACCATCATCAGCAAAGTATTCGGCGGCAAAAAAGAAACGCCCGCCCCGGCCCCCGCCTCCGCACCGGCCGCCGAAGTCGTCGAAACCGTCGTCACCGAAGCCGCCATCCCGGCCGTGCCCGCCGACTTCGACGTCACCGGCTACCTCAACGAACTCCGCGGCCAGACCAAGGAGAAGCTCGATTGGACCGTTTCTATCGTCGACTTGATGAAACTCGTCGGCATGGACAGCAGCCTCTCGGCCCGCAAGGAGCTGGCCAAGGAGCTCGGCTACGGCGAAGACACGCAAGACACGGCCAAGATGAACATCTGGCTGCACAAGCAAGTCATGCAGCAGATCGCCAAACACGGCGGCAAGCTGCCGGCCGAGCTGATCGCCTGAGCGCAGACGCGCCTTTGTTCACAAACGCCGCGGCCCGAGCCGCGGCGTTTTTTCTTTCCCCCGAACCGCCCCCGCCGCAACGTTGGCACCCAGCAGGGGAGCCGCGAGGCTGAGAGTCCCGCCACGGCGGGTGACCCTTCGAACCTGACCCGGGTCATGCCGGCGCAGGGAGCGGAGAGAATCTTGGCCGGGCGCAACCCTTCCCCCGCGCCAACACCATGATCTCCGACCCCAACTCGACCAGCGCCGCCGCCGGCAGCAACGACCCCCTCCCCAACAGCCGCCGCGTTTACGTCACGGGCGAAAGTCATCCTGACGTCCGCGTTCCCTTCCGCGAAATCAGCCTCTCCCCGACGAAAAACTTCGACGGAAAACTCGAGCCGAACGAACCCGTGCGCGTCTATGACACGAGTGGACCGTGGGGCGACACCGACTTCCGCGGCGACGTCGAGCAAGGCCTACCCGCCCTGCGCCGCGAGTGGATTCTGTCCCGCGGCGACGTGGCCGAATACGACGGACGCGCCGTGCGTCCCGAGGACAACGGCTACCTCTCCGGCGTCCACGCCGACCATGCGGCCAAGCGCAACGGCAAAGCCGCGCTGAAGGAGTTCCCCGGCCTCCGCCGCAAGCCCCTGCGCGCTTCGGCCGGACATCCGGTCAGCCAGCTCTGGTATGCGCGACAAGGGATCGTCACCCCCGAGATGGAATTCATCGCCATCCGCGAAAACATGGGCCGCGCCGAGCTGGCCGAAATGGCCGAGGACATCGATCGTCAGGGTTTGCACAAACAGCATGTCGGCTCGACGCAATCGCACGACAGCCCCTACGCCCCGTCCGTTTTCCGCCGCTTTCCCCAGCGCATCCCGCGCGAAATCACCCCGGAATTCGTCCGTGACGAAGTCGCCGCCGGCCGCGCCATCATTCCGGCCAACATCAACCATCCGGAAAGCGAACCGATGATCATCGGCCGCAACTTCCTCGTGAAAATCAACGCCAACATCGGCAACAGCGCGGTCGCTTCGTCCATTGAGGAGGAAGTCGAGAAAATGCGCTGGGCCACCAAATGGGGCGCGGACACCGTGATGGATCTCTCCACCGGCAAAAACATCCACGCCACGCGCGAATGGATCCTGCGCAACTCGCCCGTCCCCATCGGCACCGTGCCGATCTATCAGGCCCTCGAAAAAACCGGCGGCAAAGCCGAGGAACTCACTTGGGAAATCTTCCGCGACACCCTCATCGAGCAGGCCGAACAAGGCGTCGATTATTTCACCATCCATGCCGGCGTCCTCCTGCGCTTCATCCCCCTCACCGCCAAGCGCATGACCGGCATCGTCAGCCGCGGCGGCTCGATCATGGCCAAGTGGTGCCTCGCCCATCACAAAGATAATTTCCTCTACACCCATTGGGACGACATCTGCGAAATCATGGCCGCCTATGACGTGAGCTTTTCCATCGGCGACGGATTGCGTCCGGGCTCCATCGCCGACGCCAACGACAAAGCCCAATTCGGCGAACTCGAGGTCCAAGGCGAATTGACCAAGCGCGCGTGGGACCGCGGCGTGCAAGTCATGAACGAAGGACCCGGCCACGTCCCCATGCACATGATCGAGGAAAACATGGCCAAGCAGCTCGAGTGGTGCCACGAAGCGCCGTTCTACACGCTCGGGCCGCTCACCACGGACATCGCGCCCGGCTATGACCACATCACCAGCGGCATCGGCGCCGCCATGATCGGGTGGTATGGCTGCGCCATGCTTTGCTACGTCACGCCGAAGGAGCACCTCGGACTGCCCGACAAGAAGGACGTCAAAGACGGCGTCATCGCCTACAAAATCGCCGCCCACGCCGCCGACCTGGCCAAAGGCCACCCCGGCGCGCAATACCGCGACAACGCCCTGAGCAAAGCCCGCTTTGAATTCCGCTGGGAGGACCAGTTCAACCTCGGCCTTGATCCCGAGACCGCCCGCGAATTCCACGATGAGACGCTCCCGCAGGAAGGCGCCAAGAGCGCCCACTTCTGCTCCATGTGCGGCCCGCACTTCTGCAGCATGAAAATCACCGAAGACGTCCGCCGCTACGCCGCCGAGCAAGGCCTGTCCGAAGACGAAGCCCTCCGCGCCGGCCTGGACGAGAAATCCCGCGAATTCACCGAGTCCGGAGCCGAGGTCTACACCAAGGCTTGATCACTGCTCTGACGCAGACTTGCTCCGGCGTTGCGTCGGTGCATAATTCCCATCGAATCGCACGGGGGTATAGCTCAGTTGGTAGAGCGTCTCGTTCGCAATGAGAAGGCCAGGGGTTCGAATCCCCTTACCTCCAAATCCGCCGGAGGCGGCAATGATGGAAAGGTCGCCGTAGGCGATCAATCCCCTTACCTCCAAGCCTGCCGAAGGCAGCTTGAAACCTCCCCGGGGATGAGAACGCAGTTCGACCGGCCCCGTTTTGCGCCAGCAAAACGAAATCGTTGTGGACGCAGTCACCCTCCGGAGGTCGCCGCGGCGACCAATCCCCCTCGAGCAAGTCCCAGGTGGATCGCGATGTCCCATCGCAATTGGCTGAATCAAAAATCGCGCCGGGACGGCGCGATCCACCTTGCCAGCAAATCACCCCGCGCAGCCAAGCAATCGCCGGTCGCGGATAATTTTCGCCACCTCGGGCGGGACACATCTTTCCCACTCGGAATTGCCTGACCGGATCATGGCCAGCACTTCGGGTGACTTGATGCTGAGGATTTCTTCGCGGTAGTCGGTGACCGGCACGACGAAGTCGTTTTCGCGCAAGTAGGCGTAAAGGTGGGTCAGCCGCGGGTCGACGCGGAAGTTGTCCGCGGTGATGATCTTCCCGTCACTCGCCCGGCGCGGATAGGCATAGAGGCGCACGTTCTTTTTGAAGAGCCGACCGAGCCCCTCGAGGATCCCGCCCTCCAAGTCGGTGTAATATTTCTCGCGGAAAATTTCCTCCAACGAGGGCACACCGAGAGCCAGCCCGATCGCTTCGGTGGTATGACGCGCGATGTAGTCGACGAGACGGAAGTATTCCCCGAAGCTGGAAACAAGAACGGTTTGACCCAGCGCGCCAAGAATGTCGGTGCGGTCGAGGAAGTCCTGCGGATCGAGGTCGCCTGTGCTGAGCAAATTCTCCATCGTGATCTCGGCAAGGGTCAGCACCCCGCGCGGTGCCTCTTTTTCCCGGGGCGCAAAGTCATCGTAGGCGCAGCGCAGCATCTCGAAGGTGACGTGCGTGACTGGACGGAAGCTGCCGCGTTCGATGAGGACGGCTCGCTTGTAGAGTTCCTCGGCGGGCTGCACGACTTCGCCATCGGCGCGGAACATGGCCGCGCGGCCGAGACCTTGCGCCACGAGTTGCAGACTCATCAGGCGGTTGTCGACCCCGGCGAAGTCAGGTCCACTGAAGCGGATCATGTCCACCTCGATGCGCTTCGGCGTGAGATCGTCGAGCAAACTGCCGATCAGCTTCTCCGGCTCGGCATGAAGGCGGACGGCCCCGTAGATGAGATTGACCCCGATGATGCCGAGCGCTTCCTGCTGGGCGATGTTCTCGGCATCAAGCATCCGGACGTGGATGATGATTTCGTTGACCGGCCCGCGCGGGGCAGTCTGGAAGCGGATACCCATCCAGCCATGGGCTTCGCTGTGGCCGTGGTAACTGCGCGCGGCCACGGTATCGGCGAAGACGAAAAATGTTTTTTCCGCCCCCATTTTCGCATCGAGCCGTTCGCGCAGCAGGGAGTATTCATGCTCGAGCATGCCGCTGAGGCGTTCGCGGCTGACATAGCGCTGCACCGGACCGTAGATGGCATCACTGAAAGTCATGTCGTAGGCCGACATGGTCTTGGCCACCGTGCCGGCGGCGGCACCGACATAGAAAAAGCGCCGCGCGACTTCCTGGCCTGCGCCGATTTCGGCAAAGGTGCCGTAGACGCTGCCGTCGAGGTTGAGCTCGAGAGCCTTGCGATTGACCGCGAGATTGAAGTCGTTGGCCGGCATGAAGCGGGGGATTCTGCAAGGCGCGACGCCATGCGGCAACGGCAAAGGGCCGCCGGGGCGCTCGATGCTTGCCAGCCGGGGGCGCCGCCATGAGATTGGAGACGGCTGTCATGTTACGCGCGCCGCTCACTCGTTGCCTTCTGTCCTGCATGTTGGCCGTCGTGCTCGCGGCGTGCACTCCGCCCCGCGAGAGAGCTAATGAGGTCGTCATCTGGCACCAGAAGACCGGCGCGGAGCGGGCATTCTTCGAAGAAGCGGTGGCAGAATACAACCGGCGCAATCCCGGCGATCGCTTGGTCGCGCTCTACCGGGAGGGCGAGGAGATGCGCAACGCATTCATCATCGCCGCCGTGGCCGGACAGGGGCCGGACCTCGTCTTTGGTCCGGCGGATAATGTCGCCCTTTTCTCGGAGACCCGCGTCATTCGCCCGTGGGACGACGTGGTCGGTCCGAAATTACTCGACGCTTTCACCGAGGAAGGCGTCGTGGAGTGGGAGGGCCGTCCGTGGCTGGTCGCCGACCAGATCGGTAACCAGCTCATGCTCGTTTACGATCGGCAGACGGTGGCCAAGCCGCCCGGGACATTGGGGGAACTGGTCGAACTCGGACTCCACCTCACCTTGCGGTCCGGCAAAGAAACCGAGCGCTATGCGCTGACTTGGAACTATGCCGAGCCGTATTTTTTCATCCCCTTCCTGACCGGGTTCGGCGGATGGATCATGGACGAACAAGGCAATCCGACTTTGGACACGCCGCAGGTCCGGCAGGCTCTGCAGTTCATCCTCGACCTGCGCGACAAATACGGACTCATCCCGCACTACGAGGACTACAACACGGCAAACCTCATGTTTCTGCGGCGGCGGGCGGCCATGATCGTCAATGGTCCGTGGTCGTGGGCCGACTACGGTGTGCCGGAGAGAAGCATGCTCGCCCTGTTGCCGGTGAACGAAGTCACCGGTCTGCGGTGCCGTCCGATCGTCGCGGCGAAGGGCTACGCGTTGAACATCAACACCCCCGAGGAAAAATTCGAGACGGTGCGGCGGGTTCTGTCCTACCTCACCGGCGAGGAAATGCAGACGGCCATGGCGGAAAAACTCTTCACCACGCCGACCTTGAAGGCCGTGCTGGCATCACCCGCGTTTCTGGACAACCCCGTCTTGCAGTTGGCCTACGAGCAAGCCAAGCATTCCATTCCCATGCCGGTCAGCACGCGACTCCGCTTCATCTGGGACGGCATCCGCGAACCTTACCGCCGTGTTTTCACCGACGACCTGCCGCCGGACGAAGCCGCGCGTCTCATGCAAAGCGAAGCCGAGCGCCGCATCGCGGAGGGTCAGCCGTGAAGAATCGCGAGGAAGTCGCCCGCGCCGCGGCGATGGCCGCCGCGGCGGGATGGGATCCGGGAGCCCGGCGCCGCGCCTTCCTCGCGCTGTGCATTCTTCCGGCGCTCGCCGTGTTGCTCTGCGCGTTGGTTTACCCGCTTTTTTACAACGTCGTTCTTTCGCTCTCCGACGCGAACATCTACCACATCCGCGACTGGAAGATCACCGGATTCGGTCAATACCTGCTGGTCTTCGGGGAACCGGAGTTCTGGATCGTCTTCAGCAAAACGGTGGTCTGGACGGTCGTTTGCACCTTCCTGCAGGTGGCCATCGGCGTGGCCCTTGCCGTGGTCTTGCACCAAAGTTTCATTCGCGGGCGCTCCGCGTGGCGCATGCTGCTCCTGCTTCCTTGGGCCATGCCGCAATACGTCACCGCGCTGACTTGGCGCGGCATGTTCCATGGCGAGAACGGCGCGGTGAATTTGTTCCTCGGAAATATTTTCGGTCTGCCGCCCATCGACTGGCTCAATTCTTCCTTTGAAGCCTTTGTCGCCGCCATGCTGGTCAACGTTTGGATGGGATTTCCCTTCATGATGATCGTCGCCCTGGTCGGACTGCGCAGCATTCCTCCCGGGCTTTACGAAGTGGCCATGCTCGACGGCGCCACGTCGTGGACGCAGTTCGCGCGCCTGACCGCACCCCTGCTCCGCCCCGTCATGTTGCCGGCCACCACGCTCGCCATCATTTGGAATTTCAACAGCCTGAATGTCATCTGGCTCTTCTCCAACGGCGGCGAGCC
The DNA here is from genome assembly GCA_964545425.1 of uncultured Chthoniobacter sp. Lineage (GTDB taxonomy): Bacteria > Verrucomicrobiota > Verrucomicrobiia > Chthoniobacterales > JACTMZ01 > JACTMZ01. Next base: position 8,406 of record CAZJGQ010000023.1, read on the forward strand.
CTCGGACTCGACCCACATCCTTGCCTCCTACGTTTATAAAACAGCGTTCACTTACTACCGCTTCGGATGGTCGGCCGCTTTGTCGGTCGTCATTTTCGTCATCCTCTTTTTCGCCGTGCAGGCCTTCCTGCAGGTGAGTCGCTGGCGTCGCTGATCAGCGCAACCACAACCAACCGACTACCGCGGGTCCGGCCGCGATCCAAAGCAAAGCACCCGCGGCGAGATATGGGCCGAAGGGAATGCGTCCGGCTTCCTCCAACCGCTTGGTGGCCAGCAGGACAACACCGGCCACGGCGCCAATGACAGACCCGGCCGCGATGCTGAACAAAGCGCCCGGCCAACCGAGGAATGCTCCGAGAGTGAGCATGAACTTGACGTCGCCGAAACCCATCGCCTCGCGCGGCACGACCACCTCTTTCGCCACCCCGCCGAGGCCGTTTGCGTCCACGTAGGACAAAAATTCCGTCCCGCGGCGCACGCCGTCCGCCGTCAGTCTCCACGTTTGTCCGTCGTCGGCATGCAACTCGAGCGCATCGGTCGGCCGGTAGAAAAATTCCTCGAGCACCCATTCCTCCTCGCCGATCCGCAAGTGCGGCCCTTCGGCTTTCGTTTGCAGGACAAAATTCTCCGCCGGTTCTAAGGCAAAGCGTTTGCGGCCGAAGGCGAGTTTGCCCAATTCGACCACGGCGAAGAGTGCGGCGAAACCGACACCCGCTCCGAAGAGACTGGCGCGCAATCGCTCTTCCCAGTCGGCCCCCGGTTGCAACCCGGGAATGATCATGCTGAGGACCACGCCGGCAACCGCGCCGCCGATGGTCAGACTGTCCGGCAGGATCATGTGCTCCAGATCGATGAAGGTGCCGGCGATAAGAATGGCCACGAGCAGCATGTAGGCGGTGGCCACGGCGGGCGAAAAGCTCAGCCAAAGCCAGAGGAAAAACACGGCGGTGAGCAGTTCGACCAAGGGATAACGGCCGGAAATTTTGGCTCCGCACCCCGAGCATTTGCCGCGCAGCCAGAGCCAGCTGAACACGGGGATGTTCTCATACCACGGGAGCGAGTGACCGCATTGAGGACAAAACGAGCGTCGGGGGTTGGCCAAGCCGATGCCGCGGGGCAAGCGGTGCACCACGGCATTGAGGAACGATCCGACGACCAATCCAAAAACAAAAACGGCCGCCGAGAAAACCGGCGCGTTCATTCCCGGGGAAGCTTTTCCTCGGCCATTTCGCAGAGCACGTGGAGCAGGAACTTTTGCGCTTCTTGGATTCGTGCCGTCGTCTCGCCCGGCACGATCAACTCGATGTCAGCCGCGCCTTTGGTGAATCCGCCGTCGCGGCCGAGCATGGCCACCGTGACCATGCCTCGCCGGCGCGCTTCCTCGATGGCCGCGAGCACATTGCGCGACTTGCCGGAGCTGGAAATGCAAATGAGCACATCACCGGGTTGGCCGAGGGCGTGGATCTGACGGGAGAAGGCGTCGGAGAAGTCGTAATCGTTGCCGATCGCGGTGAGCAGTCCGCCGTCCACACCCAGCGCCATGGCCGGATAGGGACGCCGGTCGCCGACGAAGCGGCATACGAATTCGGCGGCGATGTGCGCGGCGTCGGAAGAGCTTCCGCCATTGCCGCAGAGGATGAGTTTGCGACCGGAAACAAGGGCTTCGATCACCGCTTGGGCCGCGCGGGTCAGCGGTTCCTCGAGCGGCCCGAGTGCTTCGAATGTCTCCCGTGCCGCGGCCAGCGAGCGTTGGTAGTGCGAGGATTCGGACGGAGTCATGGATGCGGCGAAAGCGGAAATATCTGCTGTGGCGAGCATTTCGGGTGCCGACGGAAGGATGCAAGTCAAATCCCCGATCGAGCCCCGTTTGACATCGGCGGGCAAACCTTCTTTGATGCGCGCATGCAAATGCGTAACGGCCTGTTTGTTGTGGCCCTGCTTCTTGCTTCCTGCGCCGCGCCGCCAAAACCGGTCGCCTTGGTCGATGCGCCCGTTTTGCCGCTCGCTTTGGACAACGATTTCGAGTTCCGCAAAGTGAAGCGCTTCCTCAACCAGCCCGAGCTTTTCCAGCCGACGGAAAACGAGATGATCAACTTCGACCGCCGGCGGGTGAACTTCGGAGCGCTTTCGGCCGAGGAACGTCGCCAGCGTCAGGGCACGTATTTCGACTTTTTCTGGCGCGCCAACCGCCCAGCCGACCTCAAGGTGCGCTTCGAATACCGGCAAGCCAAACTCGGCAACGCGGTGCGTGCCCAGGAGGTCGCCTACGAGCAGGCCAAAGGCACCGTGAAGACATCATTCGCCGTGACCGGCGACAGCTACCATTGGGACGGACCGGTCAACGCTTGGCGCTGTCTGCTCATCGAAAACGACCGCATCGTCGCCTTCACCCAGTCTTACCTGTGGAAATGACCGTTCGCCCGAGCGGTGTTTGACTTCCGCCGGACCTGCCATCTTATTGAATCAATCTTAGTGAGTGCCGTTTCGTCAGTGCAGGTCGGGGTCGCCGGACCCGCCGTGTGGGTCCGGGTGGAAGGTCGCGGCAGCTTCCAGAACAGCGCGGGACTCAAGGAATTCGCCGCGGAAATGCGCCGGCGCGGACACCGCGAATTCATCGTCGATCTGGCCAACTGCGAGCTGATGGACTCGACCTTCCTCGGCACGCTGGCCGGCATCGCCCTCGGACTCGGCAAGGACGGCCGGTTGACCGTCGTCCGCCCCAACGCCCGCAACCGCGACGTGATGGCGAACCTCGGCCTCGACCGCATCTTCACTGTTTCCGACCAGGTTCCCGAACCGCTCCCGGGGAAGTTGGAAAACGCCGAACCGGGCGCCCCGCAACCTGCCCAGCGCGAGACCATCGTGGAAGCGCATGAGAACCTCGTGGCGGCCAGCCCGGAGAACGCCGTCCGTTTCAAGGACGTGCTCGATTTTCTCAAGCACAAGGAACCGTAGCATCCCCGCCTTGATGCACCGCCACCGGCGGCCCTAACCTGCGGATTCCCGCGCGGAAACCCCATGGTCACCGGCCTGCTCCTCATCTTCATCGCGCTTTCCTGCTATCTCGGATGGCGCGTGGTGCGTCAGCGCCGCGCCCTGCAACTTCTCGGCAGCGAATGGCGCGCCCTGCAGACCGAGGAGAAACAAGTTTTCGACTTCCTGCACGGACTCGGCGAGGCCTTCGGCGGTGGTGTCGGACGCCGCGACCTGCACCGCCTGCTCGTCGAGAGCGCCACGCGCATCCTCAACGCCCACGGCGGCGCGCTTTATCTGCTCGACGCCTCGGGAGGATTTCTTACCCCCGCTTACATCAGCCGCACCTGCGCGCCGCTGGTCAAAGTGCCCGCGCATATCCGCGACCAGGCGGCCGCGAATCCCGTGGCCCTCGAGAGTTACTTGCGGCTCCATCCCGTCCGCCCCGGCGACGGCGCCGTGGCCCGCATGTGGAAAGAAGGCGGGGCCCGCATCTTCAATTATTCCGATCCGGAGCTGGCCGGTCTAGCCGGTGACGGACAAAAGGCCACCTCCGCTCTCGTCGGATGCCTTTCTTATCGCGATAAAACGCTCGGCGTCCTTGCCGTGGTCAACGGCCCGATGAGTTCGACCTTCGGACCCGAAGACCTCGCCGTCTTCAAAGCGATTGCCGAGCAATCGGCCTTCGCCCTCTTCAGCGAGGCCGTCTACCTCGAGGCCGGGGAGAAACGCCGCCTCGATAGCGACCTCGAAACCGCGCGCGAAATCCAGAGCATCCTGCTTCCTGCTTCCTCGCCGGAAATCGCCGGTTATGAAGTGAGCGGACTGAACATTCCTGCCCGGCAGGTCAGCGGCGATTATTTCGATTACCTGCGCATCGATGACCACCGTTGGGGCGTGGCCATCGCCGACGTCTCGGGCAAAGGCATCCCCGCCGCGCTGATCACCGGGATGTGCCGCAGCATCCTGCGCGGTGCGGCGCCGGGCGGCGTTTCCGCTTCGCAGGTCCTCGGTGCGGTCAACCGGCGGCTCTATCCGGATATCAAGCAGGACATGTTTGTCAGCATGCTTTACGCCGTGCTCGACACGCGTAGCAGCGATGTGACCCTGGCCCGCGCCGGACACGATCCTCCGCTGCTTTACCGCGCGGCGGGGCGCGAGGTGGTGCCATTGAAGCCGCCCGGGGTGGCTGTCGGCATTGACAGCGGGGACGTCTTCGATAGGGTCATCGCCGACGAAACCGTCACGCTGGCGCCGGGCGATGGCATCCTGCTCTACACCGACGGAGCCACCGAGGCTTTGGACAAGCACGAGTCGGAATTCGGCCTGGCGAGGCTCATCCAGTCGCTGCAGGCCAATGCACCGAAAGGCGCTGCCGCGACGGTGGCCAACATCGCCGACGAAGTCCGCGAATTCGCCGGTGACACGGCGCAATACGACGACATCACCCTGATCTACATCCGCAAATTATGAGCAAGAAACACCACGAAGATCCGCCGGCCGTCGCGGAAGAGGAAGCGCCGCCGGCTCCCGGCACGGAATCCGCTGCCGATCCGGCAGCCGAAGCGGAGAAATACCGCGATCTCGCCCTGCGCACCGCGGCGGACTTCGACAATTTCCGCAAGCGCGCCGCGCGCGAGAAGGAGGATGCCATCCGTTACGCGAACAATTCCCTGCTCGGCGACCTGCTCCCGTTGATCGACAACTTCGAACTCGGGCTCGATGCCGCCAAGTCCGCTCCCGGCGCCGACGCCATCCTGCAGGGACTCGGCATGGTCGCGCGGCAGTTCCGCGACTTTCTCTCCTCCGCCGGAGTGGAGGAAGTGCCGACCGAAGGCGCCGAATTCGATCCGAACCTGATGGAAGCCGTCGGCCACGAGCACGACGCCAAAGTTCCGGAAGGTCACGTGCTGCGTCAGACCCGCCGCGGCTACAAGTTGCGCGACCGCTTGCTGCGGCCGGCCAGCGTGTTCGTTTCCAAAGGCCCCGCTTCCTGACCGCCGTCATGTCGTCGCGTCATCGCAGGGATCCCTACGAGATCCTCGGCGTCGCCCGCGGGGCCACGGCCGAGGAAATCAAAGGCTCCTACCGGAAGTTGGCCATGAAATACCACCCGGACCGCAATCCGGGCGACAGCGAGGCCGAGGAGCATTTCAAAGAAATCTCGCAGGCTTATGACATTCTCGTCGATCCCGAGAAGCGCGCCGCTTACGACCGTTTCGGCTACGCCGCTTTCCAAGGAGCCGGTGCGGGTGGTGGCGGAGGTTTCCACGATCCTTTCGACCTTTTCCGCGAAGTCTTCGGTTCGGGTGGCGGGGGCATTTTCGAACACTTCTTCGGCGGCGGCGCCGGGCAGGCCGAACAAGGCCGCGGGGCCGATCTCCGCTACGACCTCGAGATCAAGCTGGAGGAGGCCGCGCGCGGAGTGGAAAAAGAAATCGAGATCCGCAAGACGGGACGCTGCTCGGCCTGCGGCGGCTCGGGAGGCGGTCAAGGCGCCCGGCTGCATACCTGCCCCACTTGCCGCGGACGCGGACAGGTGATCGCCTCGCGCGGATTTTTCCAAGTCGCCCAACCCTGCCCCCGTTGCCACGGCGCGGGCGAAATGTTCGATCACCCGTGCAAAGTCTGCCGAGGGGACGGCCGCGCCGAGACGACTTCGCGCATCAAGCTGAAGATCCCCGCCGGGATCGAGGACGGCTCCCGTCTGCGCTCGAGCGGCAACGGCGAGGCCGGGGTCCGCGGCGCACCGTCGGGCGACCTTTATGTCGTCATTCACATCCGCGAGCACGCCGTCTTCGCCCGTGACGGCGACGATCTTTTTTGCGAGATGCCCGTTTCCTTCGTCACCGCGGCGCTGGGCGGTGAGATCAACGTGCCCACGCTCGACGGCAAAGCAAGCGTGAAGATTCCGGCCGGAACGCAGAACGGCACGGTTTTCAAACTGCGCGCCAAGGGCATGCCGCACCTCCGCGGCTCGGGCCACGGTCAGTTGCTCGTGCGCGTCGTCGTCGAGGTGCCGACCAAGCTCACCGGCGAACAGCGCCGCAAGCTCGAGGAATTCTCGGCCAGCTGCGGGGAGCAGAACACGCCGATGACCAAAAGCTTCCTCGAACGGGCCAAGGAATTCTTTTCCTGAACCCTACCAGCCGCGCTGTTCGACCGAGTCGAGGTAGCGCGAAATGGCATCGTTACGCCGCGCCGTTTTTTCCGGCGGTGACGTCAAGGTGACGGTCTCGGGCAAGAGCGGGGCCTGAGGATCGTTGGCCTGATACCAGTTCATGAAGTCCGTGATCTCGCCGGTCCGGTCGTCGAGAGCCGCGCGCAAATCTTCCGCCTCGTAAAACCTCGTCTCGAACCCGCGGCGCCGGTTGCGGGCCAGATTGTCCAGCATGACCTGGTATTCGTCGACCAGCGGGGCGTAGAGCGGGTGCGACCGGAAAGCCAGCATCTGGGTTTCCTGCGCCGCTTGGGCCAAGCGGAATCGCCCGTCCTCTTTGCGCGAAAGCGCGAGAAGAACTTCCGGCGAGGCTTCGCCATCCGCCGAGGAATCAAGGCCGCGCAGAATCTGCCGCAGTTTTTTCCCCGTGTCCTCGGACCCCAGAAATTCGAGCTTCTTCGGCGTGGAAAGCCGGGCCACGGCCAAAGCCCATTGGCGGGCCAGCTTGGGCGGATCATTGGCCAGATCGGGCCACGTCTGGGCGAAGCGCTGCAACGGGTCGCGAGCGGGAGTGGCCAGCGTGAGATTGGCCACAATTTTGCGGCGGCCATCGGGCAACTCGAGGAGGCTGTTGTAAAGAGCCAGACTCTGCGCCGCGTGCAGATCGCGGGCGCGACCGCGGAAGGTTGCCCCATTTTGACGCAGGAAGCGGTCGAGCCGCGGCATGGTCTTGGCTTCGAGCAAGCCGGCATAGAGCGAAGCGTCGCGCCCCGCCTCGCGACCAAGCGCGGCGCCCATGGCAGCCGACAGCCAATCGGGCGGCTCGATGAAGCGGCCGCCCTCGAACTTCTGCTCGCGCAACGACCGCTCGAGGAGCAAGGCCCGCAGGATGCCGCGATCGATCGCCCCAGCGTCGTCGACCGCGCCGGGGGCGACATCGATTTGGATTTTCCGCCCGGCCTCTTCGCCGTCGAAGACCTGCACAAGGACCGGGGATTGACGCACCCGCACGCCGTCGCCCGGATTGAGAATGATCAGAATAGGCGTTTTCCACGCGTCTGAATCCTGCAATTCGCGTTGCAGGGCCGACTTGAGCTCGTCCCCGCGCCGCACGAGTGCGGAGCGCTGGTCGCGGGTGCCGCCGAAGACGGTGAACTGGCGGGAATTGCTCACCGTGCGGTTCTCCGGCTTGAGCACCTCGGGAACCGCCACCTGCGCCCGCAGCGGAACAACGAGCGTCGCCGCCAGAAGCGCCGCGCGGACCAAAATCCTCACCGCGATGCGCCGGACCACCGCAGGGTCACTTCCTCCGGAGTGATGCCGATGTGCGAGGCGCTGGCCAGTTGGCTCAGCGGGACGGAGAGCGCGTCGGCCAGATTCTCGAACTGGCGCTGCACAAGCACGCCAGCCACGGACGGCAACGGAAGACGACCAACGGCATAACCGCGCGCTTCCAAGCCGCAGCCGCTTCCTTCCGGCACCGGCGCGAAGGTTCCTTCGAAATAAAGGTTCAGCCCGACCGGCAGCTTGGTCTCCACCCCGACGCGCACATCGCCGTCGCCGGGCACCGCATAAATGCGCTCGGGCTTCAAATTGTAGAGTCCCTCTTGTTCCTTCAGCGCCACGCTGGAAACGAGCCAGCGATTGATATCGCCGGCCGGAATGCTGAAGGCGCGCGTCCCACCGGCACCGGCCGAGGTTGCCACGAGGGCGGAAAGGCGTTGCGCGAGCGTGCGATCGGATGCCACCGGATCGGGCAAATCCCGCGGTGGAAGCAGGGCCAGCACCACCGCAGCAATGAGACCGCTCAAGATAACGAGACGGAGGAGAGCTCCGAAATATTTCCCCCACTCGACCGGCTGCCGCGGCTTCTTCATTTTGTGGATGTCCGTCGGATGAGTGAATCCGGTCGGAGGAGGCGGAGCTTGGCCTCCGCGCTCGAGGCGCGTCCCGCAACTATGACAGTAAACCCGCGTCGGATCGTTGTCGTACCCGCAACTCGTGCAACGCAGGCCCATGAAGCTTCCTATTTCGTTCCGCCGGCCGGGGGCGAACTGCTTCCGCCGGAGGACGTGGAACTGCCGGATGATGTCGAACCGGAGGAGGAGGACGCCGGCTTGTCCGCGCTCTTGGTTTCTTTGCTGCCGCTCCCCGAATCCTTTTTCGCCGCCTGCTTGTAGCCCTCGCTACGGTAGTCGGTGATGTAGAAGCCGCTCCCCTTGAAAATGAGTCCCGCGCCGGTGCCAAGGAGGCGTTTGACTTCACCGTGACCCCACGGCGACATCTGGCACTGTGCCTCGGGGCAAGTCTTGAAAGCCTCGTCTTTCATCGACTGGAAGACCTCGAAATTCTTGTCGCACTTCAGGCAGTGGTATTCGTAGGTGGGCATAAACGGTCTGCGTTATTTATCCCTCCGCCGCCGTCCCCGCAAGCCGCCTTGCTAAGCCGCCGCCTCGGCCGCCGCCCGCTTCCGCGCTTCCCCATCCGCGGCAAAAAGGACGTCCAAGCTTTCCGCCTCGCCATCGGCAAACTCACCGAGCACCGCAGCGACGATTTCCCAGATGCGCGGGAAAGCGATCCTTCCGGCGAGAAATTCGGCCACGGCCACTTCGTTCGCCGCGTTCAGCACGGCCGGGGCACAGCCGCCGCGCTCGGCCGCCTGTCGCGCCAAGTCCAGCGCCGGAAAGGTGTCGTAGCGCGGTTCCTCGAACTCCAGCTTGCCCAGCTTCCCCCACTCCAGCGGCGGCAAAGTGCCGGCAATCCGCTCCGGCCAAGTCAGCGCGTATTGGATCGGGAAACGCATATCCGAGTGACTCATTTGCGCGAGAACCGATCCATCGACGAATTCGACCATGGAGTGGACAATGCTCTGCGGATGGATGACCACGCCGATGCGCGCGGTCTCCACATCGAAGAGCCACCGGGCCTCGATCATCTCGAGGCCTTTGTTGAAGAGGGTGGCGGAATCGATGGTGATCTTTTCGCCCATGCGCCACGTCGGATGACGCAGGGCCTCCTGCCGCGTGACGGCCCGAAGTTTTTCCTCCGGCCAATCACGGAAGGGACCACCCGAAGCGGTGAGGATCAACCGGCGAACCTGCAAGGGATCGCGACCCTCGAGGCATTGGAAGATGGCATTGTGCTCGCTGTCGACGGGCAGAATGCGGCGACCGTGCTTCCGCGCCGCCGCCATGACCAACTCGCCCGCCACGACCAGCACCTCCTTGCTGGCCAGCGCGATGTCTTTTCCCGTTTCCAGCGCCGCGAGGGTCGGACGCAGTCCGCCGATGCCGACGATCGCGACCAAAACCATGTCGGCCTCCGGCCAAGCTGCCAGTTCATCCAAACCCTCCGGTCCAAGAAGAATCCGGGTTGGGGCGTAGTCCAACTTGGCCCGCAATTCGGCTTCCGCCGCCGCATCCGGCACGGCCAGAACTTCCGGACGCAACCGGTTGGCCTCCACCGCCAGACGGTCCATGTTCCGGTAGCCAGACATCCCGACGACCTGCACACGGTCGGGCAAATCATGCGCCACGCGGCAGGCGCTCTGTCCGATCGATCCGGTCGCGCCGAGCAGCACGATGCGGCGCGCGCTCATGACGGCAGCCCCAAGACCAGCCGCATGTAGAAAAAGAGGATCGGTGCGGTGAAAAGAACGCTGTCGATCAGGTCGAGCACCCCGCCGATGCCCGGCAAGAGCCCGCCGGAATCCTTGGCTTCCGCGCTGCGTTTGACGATGGACTCGGCCAGATCGCCGATCACCGCCGCCACGCCGAGGAGAACGCCGAGAATGAGCAGGTCGGCGGGGCCGAAGGCGGCAAGCTTGTCCGGGATCAAATACCAAAGACCGAAACTTCCTCCCACGGCAAAAAGCACCGCGCCGACCAAGCCTTCCCACGATTTGTGCGGGCTGATGTGCGGCACGAGTTTGTGGCGTCCGAAAAGCGAACCCGTGACATAAGCGCCCATGTCGCTGAATTTGGTCACGAGCAGGAGATAGAGGACGTAAAATTGCCCCGTGGTTTCGCCATCCGGACCGCGCGGGGCCAAGTAAACGATCTTGGTCAGAAAGTTGAACAGCCACACGATGTAGAGGAGACCGAAGAGCGTGTAGGCCATCGTTTCGAGCGGGTTCGCATCGCGCGTGCGGCGGAACATTTGCCGCCCGAAAACAACGAGCAGGAAAATGACCATGACCGCGATCTCGAAGTCATAGGACTTGTCCGGACCGTAGGAGCGGAAGGTGAGAAAGCTTCCCGCCATGAAAACCACGGCCGTGATCAACGCGGTAAGTTTGAAATTCGGCACACCGCGCCGGTCGAGCATCTCGAAATATTCCCACAGCCCGAGCAAGCCGAGGCCGGCGATGGTGACAAAAAACGCCTGCTCGTAGCCCGAGAGAACCGTGCCCAGAACCAGTGCCCACAAAAGCAATGTGCTGAGCAAACGGCGGCGGAAAGTTAATCGGGCGGACTCCATTACTGGCAGCGGCGCATGGTCAAAAGCCGGCGCCCCAAAGGCAAGCGTGCATTGGCCCGGAACCCCGCGCGATGCTATATCTCGCCGCCGTGACCACTTTGACCCATTCGCCCGAAGAGACCGTTGCCGCCGGCCGCGCGCTGGCGGCGCGCCTCGCGCCGGGTTCGGCCGTGGCGCTCACCGGCGACCTCGGGGCTGGGAAAACGCACTTTGTGCGAGGGTTGGTCGCGGGCTGGGGCGGCAGCGAGGCCGCCACGAGTCCGACCTTCACCTTGGTCCACGAATACCCCACCCCCCGCGGACCGGTCTACCACCTCGACCTTTACCGCGCCCGAGCCGGCGAGGAAGTCTGGGCCGCAGCCCATGACGAATTGGACGATCCGCACGGGTTAATCGTCATCGAATGGGCCGACCGTTTCCCTTCCCTTTTGCCACCGACCGCCGTGAGCGTGTCGATCCGGCACGCGGGCGAAGGCCGGCGCGAAATCACCATAAACGAGTGAAAGTTCTCGCCCTCGAAATGTCTTCCGCCACAGCGAGCCTCGCGGTGGCATCGGAAGGAGAAATTATCGAAGTCCGCCGCTTCGACGCGCCGCGCGGGCGCGGCGCGGAAATCTTCACCTTGATCGACGAGATGCGTCCGGCATGGACGGGCCTCGGGCGGATGGCGATTGGCCTCGGCCCCGGATCTTACAACGGCTTGCGGACCGCATGTGCTTTGGCCGGTTCTTTCCAGATGTCGCTCGGCATCGAATTGGTCACCGCACCTTCATGCTGCTTATTGGACGTGGAAGATCGTTGCTATGCCGCAATCGGCGATGCACGCGGCGGGCGGATTTGGCAGGCGACCGTGGAAGATCGCCATCTGACGGCCGACATCTCGCTCCACGACCTCGCCGAGGCGGAGGGGATCGTCCGCAGCAGCCAACATCGCGTCTATCGCGTGGGCGTCGTGCGCGGCTTCGAAAGCCTTCCTGCTGCCCTCCCCGACGCAGCCGTGCTCGCGCGCCTCGCGCCGGACCTTACCCCGGCCGACCCGTTGAAGTTGGAACCGCTCTACCTCAAGCCGCCGCACATCACCGTGCCACGCGAAAGGCGCCCGTGACTTGCCGCCACGCTCCGATGAGTGTTTATTGCTGGTTTCCCTTCGTTGCGATGGCCCGCGCTCTCAGTATCCTTCTTGCCCTTGCCTCTGTTGCTTTTGCGCAGCAGCGCATGACCGATATCGTGGAGGTCCCCCGCCCCACTTGGGAAACGCAAAAGCAGGCCCGCACCTATCTGCTCGAGGTCCCGGCCCCGCGCGGACAGATCACCGACCGCCACGGCGCCCCCATGGCCCAGACCCGCGTGGCCTACAACCTCGGCCTCAGCTTCCCCAC
>CAZJGQ010000024.1:0-20252 GCA_964545425.1 uncultured Chthoniobacter sp.
GCTTGAGCTTCTCGTCCACTCTGGCCCGAACGACTGCCTCTTTCACTGCCATGGCCCAAAAGTGGCGCTTCCGGGCTACATTGTCAACGGCTGTAACGAGCCGCCGAGCGCAGCGAGGTTGGCTGGTCTGATTGGTTAGGCATTGTGGCCTGGACCCCGGAGCGATGCTTCGGATCGAGAAAGTATGGCATGTGAACGATGAGCAAAGCGCCGGAGATGGCGATGAAGGCAAAGAACCAAACGAAGCTTCCTGTGCTGAAAAACGCGACGAGGCCGTAGACCGCCACTGCCCCACACGGCGCCCAAATCAGCATGCCGAACACAGGTAGCAATACATAGCTCCAGACTGAGTCAGGAGATAGCCGCTTACCGACCAACACGCGCTTGTAAATCCAGCGTAGCAGCACGGTCCAACCGACTATCAGCACTGATACGCCAAGCAGCATCATGGGAAAAATCCAATCCCCGTCGCTCGACATATGCTCCGGCGGCTTTGCTTGCGCTGCGGTCAGCACATAGTAGGCGTCCGAGACAACCATTGTGCCCCAGCCGAGCCACGCGAATGCCAGACTGATTATGCGCGCCATTGTTGATTCTTAACGCTTGAGGACACCGCACCCCTGACCGAGAGCGCGGTTCCGATTCTTGTCTGAGGGTGAAATGGTCATGAAAGTTTCAGCTCAAAGCGAGTCAGGGGTTCGGTGGTCCGGTTTGTTAGGCCTTAGGTGTTTCAACTGGATCAAGATGGTCAACAATGCGGTAGCCGCTCAAAGCTGACTTGCGCCGGTCCCGCGATGAACCATGCGGCGAACCCGAATGACGTTCGGGCCGGGAATTCGGACACGCATGGTGTAAACGGAATCAAAATCCGCCCAACGGTCTTCCACGAACAAACCGAGTCGCTCCGATCTAAGTGGTGTGGTCACCGCAATCGCAAAACCACCGTCGGCACCCGTCGTCGATTGTCCCAGTTCGCGCCGTGCAGCAATCAAGAGTGGGAAAAGTCTGCCATGTTCTTCTGATAGTTTGACCAGGACACCAGTGACCGGATGGCCGTCAGCAGCGATAACATGACCATATACTTGGAAAGGAACCGGCGTATCGATGGGAGTTCGAGTCGCGCATCCAGCGACAAGGACAACGCAAAGGCTAAGCATGCGCTTCATAGGCCTAACGTCGGCGGTGACTCGCGCGCGTTAGCGCGTTGAGTCCACCGCCTTGTTCGATCTCCTTAATCTCTACAGACATGGCATGGCCTCGGAAATGTTCTTCCAAAAATCGAACGCATTCCTATAGCCATTCTTGACCCCCTCGACGTAACGCTGACGGGTGAATGGCACCCCGAGGAGAATTATGGGCGTAGCCAACATCATGATGAGAGGGAGAAGAAGGATGCAGAAGAGAATCGTGACGATCATTCTGAAGATGATTTCAACAATTGCAGTCATAGTGCTGTCTCCTTTCGGGCATTTCAGTCGCTTGCCATATTACGCATCAAATGTGTTGATGTCTGATCGAACGCTGAAGGACAGCCGCCGAGCGCAGCGAGGTTGGCTGGTCCGGCTGGTTAGCGGTTTTGGTTTTAGTAAAGCTGCTCATTTGAGTCACCTGCAAGCCCCCACAGATACACGAAGGCTGCTACTAAGCGCCCTTCGAAAAGCGCCCTTTCAGGATTCAATTTCTTTACATCATCACTCAGCGGAGTCTCGGGGCCTTTGGTGAAAGGACTCTGCCGAATAACGCTGTGATACTTTCCCGCTTTGACCGCCTCCAACTTCCAAGAAGATCCATCCAGTCCGGGTTCCATCCATTCTGCCGCGGGCAACTCCCAAAAAGAGCTTGCCTGGAGCAAAACCTGAAAGTTGCGAAATTCCTCGGACTCTAATGGGATGCTGCTTTTCCTGACGAGGCGAAAGGCTGTCGTAAACTCACCTTTGTCCTGCTCTTCAATCAGCCGCACCTTCCGAACACTCAAGGAGTTCTGCTCAAGCTCGAAGACCAACACCGGACCGAAGGACCGCTTAATCGTCAAACGGTAGACCTCCGCTTGCGGGTTGCGCTGCGCGATCTCTTTGAGCTGGTCGTGCCTTAAAGCGACCTCGAGATCCGAATTGGGCGCTTCATCACTCTCGGCCCTTGCTGTGATGCAGCAGATGGCAAACACCAGAAGGCTGTGGCGCAAGAATCGCATTTGCTTCCGCTAACGCTCGAAGTCAGCCGCCGAGCGCAGCGAGGTCGGTTGGTCTGATTTGTTAGGGCTCATCAGCTGTCGAACCGGAAATGATCTTCATCGCACGACGATCCCGCTCAAGCAGATGCCCATACCACTCCTTCGTGTCCTTTAGGTTGTCAGCATCCATGTATTGTTCCGTCGCAAGGAACGGATGCGTCTTTGAAAGTGGCGTTGGTGGGTGGCGAGAGAAGTAGTCCATGATGGCCCGCTTTGTATTCTCCGCTTGCTGACCAACAGAGAATGATCCTAGGAAAGGTGAGGCGGTTAGTGCATCGACGTCGACGAGAGTGAATTTCAACGCTCCATCGGATACCGCCTGTGCGGTAGAGGTCTTTTCCATGCGTAGGTTCTCCGAGATGACAAGAAAATCGGATGCCCTTGCCAGAGCCTGCATAGTAGATCCGAGCCAGAACCCGAGCCTTGCGGTGCACACCGACAGCGCGAGTGCAATGATGCATGCAAACACGAGAACAGTGTTCCGTTTCATTGTTTGACCCTAACGCCCAAGGTGACTCACGCGCGGTAGCGCGTTGAGTCCACTGCTCGGTTCGGTGTCATTTTTTCCTTGGTCTTGAATTAAGTGTTACAGATACGCCACTTGGTTTGAGCATCTCTCGCGATGATCCAGAGAGTCCGCCGTATCGCGCTGCAATCCAACTTATCTTTTTGGAGGTCGTAAGCTCAAAGCGCCCATTTTTGTCAGTCTTTGCCGAGGCGAGAACAAAGTGATTGGGCACAGGCGGAAGAATTGTCGTCCAATTTCTTACGTAGACCGCGCTAACGTTGGCACCAGAAACAAGATTCCCCGCAGGATCCAGCACGACTCCTCTGAAAACGCCTGTCGGCGAAGCTTCACTTGTGACGTATGGAGGACAAAGGACACACCCCGTAGAGAAAAGCGCAGTCAGACTGAGCCAGCTAATCATCTTCACCGAACGTATAGTATACGACAGTTCGTTAATATTGGGTTTTACGACTGGTCGCATATTACTTGTAAGTGAGGGGCAGTTGTCGAAAGCGGGGGGCTTTGCGGTCGTATGTCACCGGCACGTTTACACCCGACGCGGCAGGGGTCCAAGCAAAGCTACTTGCGCAGCGACTTGTGCGGGCAAAAGACGCCGCGTTGGTCCTCGGCGCGCGTTTCCTTCCAGTAAAACGGAACGCGCTTGAGCCAGAGGCGGAAGGCCTGCCAATGGATGAGGCCGATGACCTTAAGCGTAATAAAGGGAAACTTGGCGGTGAATTTGGCCAGGTTGGCGAAGGTCAGGGCGCGGCGCTGCCCGGTCAGCGTGCTGACCAATACCTTGCCCTCCGCGTCGTAGTCGTCGATGAAGACGCGCAGTTTTTCGTCCGGCAGATGCAAGCGGAAGTGAAAGTCGAGATCGACCGGGCTGAAAGGCGACACGTAGTAGTGCTTCGGCACGCGCACCTCGAAGTCGCATTTTCCGTCGTCCGCGCGCGGCACAAGATACGGTTTCAACTCGCGGAAGGTATTGCCCACTTCGACCACGGAGGCGTGCGGCGAGCCGTCCGCGTGGAAGCAAAAGTAAATGGTGATCGGGTTGAAGGTGTAACCGAGCATGCGCGGGAAGCAGAGCATGCGGATCGATCCGCTTTCTTCCAGCGGACATCCGGACTGCGCGAGGAATTCGCGGACATTGACCGAGATCGGGCGGACTTTTTCCCCGTATTGGAAATGGTCTTGGTCGCGCAGACTGTAGATATTCGGACGGTTGGCGCCGAAGATCTTCAGCTTCCGCGCCGCTTGGTCCAACTCGCCCAGATCGAGGTAGAAATAGAAAACGCGGTAGAGAAACTCGTGCTGCTTCGGGCGCAGGCGCCGGTGGAAGACGTCGCACTCGTAGAAGCACGAGTTCATGTCCAAGGATCCTCGCCGCACACCGCGTGAGCGCACTGCACGGCCGAGGCCAGCGCGTCCTCGTGGAAGCCGTAGCGGAAATAACTGCCGGCAAAGAAGACGCGCTGATCCGAAGATTCCGCATTGATTGTGGGCAGTTGGTGCTGCGCAGCCAGGGCGCCGCGGTCGAAGATCGGATGCGTGTAATTTGTCCGCCACAGCACCTTGGCCGGATCAATGCGGTCGGCGTAGTTGAGACTGACAAAATAATTTTCGCGATCCGACACACCCTGCAGGCGGTTCATCCAATAGTGCGTCGACGGGCGCTCTCCCTCGTCGCTCGGCTCCATGCGGTAGTTCCACGCGGCCCAGGCAAGTTTGCGACGCGGCATGACCGTGGTGTCGGTATGCAAAAGGGTTTCATTGGCTTGGTAACGGAAAGCGGAGAGCAGCTTTTCCTGAAGCGGCGTCGGATGTGAAAGCAAAGCCAGCGATTCGTCGGCATGCGCAGCAAGGATGGCACGGTCGAAGGTGTGCGAAGCGCCGTCCTTTGTTCGGACCGTCATTCCATCCGCAGCCGACTCGATACCCACCACGGGTGCCGAAGCGTGCGTGTGCGGCAAATCGGCCAGCATGCGTTTCACATACTCGCGCGAACCGCCGTCGACCGTGAACCATGGATGGTGCGTGGTGACGCCGAGAAATCCGTGGTTATGGAAAAAGCGGACCAGTGTGGCGGCCGGAAAATCGAGAGCCCCGCCGGGAGTGATGCTCCAGATGGAGGCACTCATCGGCACGAGGTAAAGGCGCAGGAAGTCGTCGCCCAGACGGTGACGACGGACGAACTCATCAAGCGACATCTTTTCCAGCGATTCGTCGTCCAGCGACGCATTGGCCACACGGAAGAAGCGCAGGATTTGCGCGAGGAGTTTGAGGAAACGCGGACGGACCAGATTGGCGCGCTGGGCGAAGACGCGGTTGAAGCCCATGCCGTTGTATTCCACGTCGAGTTCCTCGTGGCGCACGCTGAAACTCATTTCGGTCGGCTTGATCGGGACGCGCAACTCGTCGAACAAGCGGACCAAATACGGGTAGGTCACTTTGTTGAAGACCATGAAGCCGGTGTCGATCGGCACACGGCGGCCGTCCTCGTCGACTTCGACCGTGTTGGAGTGTCCGCCGATATGCCGCTCGCGCTCGAAGACCGTCACGTCGTAGCGCTTGCGCAGCAGCCACGCCGCGCCGAGTCCGGCAATGCCGCCGCCGATGACGGCCAAACGCTCGCGGCTCACGCCGCCGCCCGTCCGCCGATGTGCTCTTCCTCGCGGTAGGCGGACTCGGGCACGGGACGCAGGTTTTTGATGATGCCAAGCCAGGAGAGAACCTTGAGCATGTAGTAAGTCGGGTCGAACTCCCACCAGTAGAATCCCTGGCGCGCGGCGGCTTGGTAGCGGTGGTGGTTGTTGTGCCACCCTTCGCCGAGCGTGATGAAGGCGAGGATCATGCTGTTGCGGCTGTCATCGTGCGTGTCATAGCGCTTCTTGCCCAGCACGTGCGCCAGCGAGTTGATGCAGGACGTGCCGTGGAAAAGCAGCGTTGTGCTGATGAAGAATCCCCAGATGAGCATCTGCAGCGGCGTGGTGCCGAGTGCGGGGAAGAAAGCCTGCAGGAACCAACCCCAGCCGAGCATGACGAAGGCGAGGAAGAAGGGGCCGATGAGGTCGAAACGGTTGAGGAACACCAGCTCGGGATATTTGGCGAGGTCTTTGATCTTCGAGTAATCGGTCGGGAAATTGCAGCTGCTGGTGATCCAGCCGATGTGCGACCAAAGGAAGCCCTGCACGCCGGGCGAGTGGAAATCCTCTTCTTCGTCCGAATGCTTGTGATGATGACGATGCACCCACGCCCACCAGAGCGGACCGCGCTGCGTGCAGGTCAGGCCGAGGAACGCGGCGATGAATTGCCCGGCGCGCGAAATTTGGAATGTCTTGTGACTGAAATAGCGATGGTAAAAACCGGTGATGAGGAACATCCGGGCAAAATAAAGGAAGGCCGCGGTGGCCACGGCAACCCAGCTCCATCCGGTCCAGATCACGCCGAGGCAGCCGAGGTGCAGGATGATGAAGGGAACCAAGCGTCCCCACTCCATGCGCTCGGGCTGGTTGCGGATGACTTCCGGGTCACCCTCGAAATAATCGCTGTCGATGAAGTTGACGAGGCGCCGGAGCGGCGAAGCGGTTGCGGACATGATCTTACTCTTGCGGCAAACCTAGCTGCGTAAGGAGGCGCTGCAAGTCGTCGTTGCCGTAATACTCGATGAGGATGCGGCCTTTCTCGTCGCCGTGGTGGATCTCCACGCGGGTCGAGAGGTGCTGCTGCAGGCGGTTTTCCAGGTGCTGAACCGCGGCGGAAACACTGCGATTCTTGCGAGTGCGTCCTTTGCGCATTGTGCCGCCTTTGGTCAGGTGCGCGTTGACCAGATCCTCCGCAGCGCGGACGGAAAGCCCCTTCTTCATGACCTGCGCGGCGACCTGTCGTTGCTCCTCGGCGGTGCGCAGCCCGAGCAGGGCTTTGGCGTGGCCGACGCTCAAGCGCCCCTGCACCAAGTGGGTCTGCAATTCGCCGTCCAATTCGAGCAAGCGCATGGTGTTGGCCACCGCGGCGCGGCTTTTGCCGACCTTTTTGGCGATTTCTTCCTGACGCAGTTTGAATTCCTCGGCCAATCGTTTGTAGGCCAGTGCCTCCTCGATCGGGTTGAGGTCTTCACGCTGCAAATTCTCGACAAGTGCGAATTCGAGCACCTCGAGATCGGTGGCTTCGCGCACGATGACCGGGACTTCTTTCAGACCCGCCTGGCCCGCGGCGCGCCAGCGGCGTTCGCCGGCGATCAACTCGAGCAGGTCGTTGACCCGGCGGACGATGAGCGGCTGGATGATGCCGTTTTCGCGGATGGAATCGACCAACTCGCTGAGATGCTCCGGAATGAAAGTGGTGCGGGGCTGCAGCGGACTGGGGACAACTCGGGTCAGCGGGACCGATTGCACGCGCTCTCCGGCCGCCTCCGCCGCCGCGACTGCCTCGGCGGCTGACTTCGCTGGCGAAATGAGCGCGCCGAGTCCGCGTCCGAGTGCTGGTTTGGCCATAGCCGGGAAGCTTAGCGAACGTGGAGCCCCGATGGGAAGCATCCGCATGGGCCCAAGACCCACTGGTCTCGGGCCTGCCCGAGAGTCTATAAGAACGGCCATGGCGCGCGTGTTCGAAAGGCTTTCGGTCTGGATCGACCCCGTGCTCCGCGACGGCCCGGCCCAGATGGGCTGTGACGAGGCGCTTTTGGGTGCGGCAGACGAGCCGATCCTGCGCGTCTTCCGATGGAGCGAGCCGTGGGTCAGCGCGGGCTACTTCGTGCCATGGAAAGAAGCCCAGAACGCGCGGCCGGATCTGCCGGTCTGCCGGCGCTGGACCGGCGGCGGCGTGGTGGTGCACGAGAACGATTTCACTTTCGCGCTAATTGCGCCGCGGTCCGAGACGTGGTCGCGAATGCGCCCTGATGAAAGCTATCGCGTGCTCCACTTGGCCGTGGCCGGAGCGCTGCGCGCCGCAGGAATCGATGCCGCGGTCTTCGACGGCAGCCCGGCCGGCGGCGCGGAATGTTTTGCCGGTCCTGTGCGCTACGATGTGATGCGCGGCGCGCAAAAAATCGCGGGTGGGGCGCAGCGGCGGACGCGGCGCGGTTTGCTCCACCAAGGATCGGTCCAAGGCACCGGCTTGGGGGCCGATTTTGCCGCAGTGCTGGCCGCCCATTTGGCCGCGGAAAGCGCGGCTTGGAAGGCTCCGGACAGCTTTGAGAATTCGGTAAGTGCTTTGGTTCGTGAGAAATACGTCCGGGAGGACTTCCTGCGGAGGGAAGTGCCTTGAGCAAAGTTCTTTACAAGAACGAAATCAACCGAAATTCTGCCGCGCTTTGCCGCGGCCGGCCGCGGGAATCGCCATGAAAAAATCGAAAAAATCCGACGCGAAATCCCCCAAAGCAAAAGCCAAACCCGCTGCGGCCAAAAGCAAACCTGCGGCAAAACGCCCCTCGGTCAAAAAAGTCGCGGAAGACGTCCATAAATTCGAGGCGTCCAAACCGACGCGTGCGCGCAAACCGGCGACACGCTCGCGCGCCAAAAAATCCGCCGGCGCGGACATCGATAATCTCGGTGATTTGCCGCGCAGCTATGGCGACGAACACATTTTTGTCATCGCGCAGGAACCGCACTGGTTGTTCTGTTACTGGGACTACAAATTGACCGAAGGCATCGAAGGGGCCGTCTTCCTGCGTCATGGTCGCGAAGGCGTGGAGCGCCCGGAAGCCGAAGTGCCGGTGCCGGCCGAGACAAACAGCTGGTATCTTTCGGTGCGCGATGCCGATGCGGACTACTATGTCGAACTCGGCCACTACAACGGCGGACATTGGAAAACGCTGACCCGGTCCGGCACCGTGCTCACCCCGCGTGACACGCTGGCCGGCTTCGGCGAACCCGTTTTCGCCAACATGCCTTTCCACGCCACCTTCCAGCAGCTGGTGGAAAAACTGCGCGGCGAAATGCGCGAAGGCGAAAGTCTGGCCGAGGCGCTCAGCCGCCTGCAGGGACGCGGCGACTTCCCGATCGGCCGCCTCTCGCCCGCCCAGCGCATCGCGCTCGATCGCCTGCTCGACACCGAGCTCGGGTCGCTCACTTCGGGCGAACTCTCGCGCTACCTCGGGTCGCCGGGGGCCAGCCTTTTCTCGGGCGGGTTTGCCCCGTCCTCTTGGGGCGCCTCCGCCGCATCTTGGGCCCAAGCACCGGGCGGTTTCAGCAGCGGATTTCTCGCCGCGGCCCTCGGCTTGACCGGCGCATCATGGAGCGGCGCCTCGTTCGAGCAGGCTCTCGGCAGTTGGTCGTCGGCCGCCATGGCCAGTTGGGGGGCGGAAAGCAGCTGGTTCTCCAGCTGGAGTCGTCCGCGCGGATTCTTCATGCACCTCAACGCCGAGGTCATTTTCTACGGCGGCACGCATCCCGACGCCAAGGTCACGGTCGACGGCAAGGAAATCATGATCCGTCCCGACGGCACCTTCCGCTATCACTTCGTCCTGCCCGACGGCGAATTCGAGATTCCGATTGTGGCCACGTCGCCCGACGGCGTGGAAACACGCCGCGCCGTGTTGCGTTTCGAACGCGACACCTCGCGCCAAGGCGAAGTCGGCGCCACCGCCCAGCCGCCCCTCGGCGAGCCCATGGGGCGCAAAGCCTGAGCAGGAGGTTGTTTTCCGTCACGGCGCGGACGTAGCCTCAAGCCGTGCCCGCTCCCGACGACCCGCTCGCGCCGGCCTACCTCGATCACCTGCGCGACGAACGCAATGCCTCGCCGCGCACGGTCGACAACTACGACCGTGCCCTGCGCGCCGCCGCGGAATTTCTCGGCGCCAAATCATGGCGCGAGGCCACGGCGGACGACTTCCGCGCTTATCTCTTTGCCCTGATGAAGCGCGAACGCGCACGCGCGACGATCCGTCTCGAGTTCGCCGCGCTGCGCAGCTTTTACCGCTTCCTCTGCGAGCGCAAAGGGCTCGCCTCGAATCCGCTCATGGCCGTGTCCTTGCCCAAAGCGGACAAACGCCTCCCGGTCTTTCTCACCACCACGCAAATCGATGCGCTGCTGCGCGCCCCGCATGAGGCCAAGCCGGAGAAGCAGGCACCGGCATGGATGCCGTGGCGTGATGCCGCCATTCTCGAATTGTTTTATTCCAGCGGACTGCGCCTGGCCGAACTGGGCGCGCTCGATGTCCGCGACATCGATCCCTACAACGAAACCGTCCGCGTTCTCGGCAAAGGCTCGAAGGAGCGCATCGTCCCGGTCGGCGAGCCCGCGCTCGAGGCGATCCAGCAATACCGCCAGCGCGCCAAGGTGCAGTCGGGTCCGCTTTTCATCAGCAAGCTGCGACGCCGGATGGGGTCATCTGCCATCTGGGCACTGGTCAAAAAATACCTGCGTCTCGCCCAAATCCCCGTTCCGGCCAGCCCGCACAAATTGCGTCATAGCTTCGCCACACACTTGCTCGATGCCGGGGCCGACCTGCGCAGCGTGCAGAGCCTGCTCGGACACGCCAGCCTCTCGACCACGCAGATCTACACGCACGTGACCACCGAGCGTCTGAAGAAAGCCTACGATCAGGCCCACCCGCGGGCGTAGAACCAGACCAAGCCCGCCGACCGCGCTGTCCACAGAATGGTGCGCAGCCAATTGCCGCGCACCAGAGCGCGGAGCAAATCCGGGCGCCCTCCCTCGCGCGACAGTCGCCCGTGCAAAGGCCCCTGCCACAGCGCGGTGGAAATCCAAATAATCAGCAGGACGCCGAGCATGGCGCGCCAAAACCAGAGCGGTTCGCCCGCCGCGGCGAGCAGCAACGCCGTGAGCAATTCGAGGACCATGAGCGGTCCGACGACCAGACCGATCGAGCGGCAGTGGTGACGGTGGAAGTTTGCGAACGCGGCTGTGCCGACGTGCCGGAAGCCCGGATATTGCACAAGCTGCACCAGACAAATGACCCCGGTCATGCCGAAGGTCGCCGCCGCTTGGACGATAGCCACCCACGCCATCACCTCCGGCGCGGTGCTCATGCGCAGGGCAAGGTCAGTTGACCACACGCACCGGCGTGCCGTGCGAAACGTTGGCGAAGAAAATCTCGGCCATCCGTTCCGGCATGCGGATGCAACCGTGCGAGGCGGGAAATCCGGGCAGGAAGCCGGCATGCATGCCCACGCCACCGTGGATGCGCATGAAGTAAGGCATAGGTGCGCCGCGGAAACTGGTGCCCGGCGGCTTGGGATCGCGTTTCACGCCGACATTGGAAACCACCACATTGCCGCCGCCATCGACATAGTCGCCGTAAAGATTGGAAACGTGGTCCTTGTTCTTCTGGATGATTTTGAAATTCCCCGCCGGCGTCGAGTAGCCCTCGCGTCCGGAGGAAATCATGGAAACGCCAACCAAGCGTCCATCCTTGTAGAAAAAGGCCTTCTGCTCCCCGAGGTCGATAGTGATGGAAGGACTGCCTGAAACGCCGTCGCCATCCCAATAGGAAACAGTGTCGGTAATACCGACATTCGATGGCTTATTGACCACCTCGCCGCCCGAGGTGAGGTATCGGGTGGTCGAACTGGTCAAACGCCGATCATGGCTCGCGCACCCGGCCAGGGCCGCGAGCAAGAGGCAAAAGCCGAGTCGCAGAATGGCATTCATCGCAAGCGGGGCAATAAAGCCAGCAATGGCGCGCCGGTCAAATCGAAAGCGACACCATTCACCGCGGCGTCAGAGTCGCGGTCGCTGCGGTTTCGGGATAGCCGGGCAGCACGGCTTCGGCCGTGTAACTGCGTCCCGCAACCATGTCCCGGGTGGGAATTCCGGCTTCAAACTCGAGGCGTTCCCCGGGATTGACCACCACCGAGGAAGTCGCGGCGGCAAAACTGCGGTCTTCGGACCAAAGGAAAAGCCGCTGTCCGCCGGGTCCGCGCATGGTGACCTCGAGGTGCTGCGCGGTGGGAAAATCCAAGCGCAGGAGACGGCGCGATGTATTCAACAAAGAATAAATCACCTTCACCTCGCGATGATCGCCCAGCTTGAAGTCCTCGGGTTCAGCGCGCAGGGCAACGGATAAAGCGCTTACAGGCGAAGCGGCGGCAGATGCGGACTGGTCGCCTTCCCTCGAGGCACACGAGGCCAGAAGCACCAGCACCAAGGCTCCCAGTTGCGCGTTCCGCATGGCGGGAGTTTTAAACGAGCAGTGCGCGCGGTTGCAATTCCCCGGACGTCCCGATTACCTGTCTGCATGACGCGTCCGCTCCTGCTTGGCCTGTGCGCCGCCGCCCTGCTTTGCACGGGCGGAGCGAAGAAACCCGCGGTCGAACTCCGAATCCATGGCGAGGGGATCGCGGCCGAGGCGCCGACTTTTGCTTTCCCGGCCACCCTGCTCAACGGCCGCGAGACATTCCTTTCCCGCATGCCGCTCATCACCCAGCGTGAAATCCGCTCCGTCTTTCCCTTCGCCGCGGCCGACGGATCGCAGGGCATCTACCTCAAACTCGACAACCACGGCTCGAGCCTCCTGCAACAGCACACCATGGAGCGCAGCGGCAGGCTGCTGGCTGTCTTCTTCAACGGACGCCAAGTGAGCAATCTCGTGGTCGATCGCCCGGTAACCGACGGAATCGTCAGCATTCCGCGCGGACTGGATGCATCCGAGGTCGAACTGCTGACCACCGCCTTTCCGGTCATGGGTGAAACCGGGTCGAGCCGGTGAAACACTGCGCCCTGCTTTTTCTCGCGGCCGCTCCCGCGCTGGCCTTCTCGCCTGTGCTGCCCACGGACAACGACGCCCTCTTCCGCGGCCAGCCCGAGGAGTTCTACATGTATACCGATCGCGACTTCGAGGGCGTGAAGAGCCGTCCATGGCAAGGCGGCACCTACGGGTTCACCCGCAACCAGCAGCGCGTCGGCGGCAAAATCGTCATGACCAAATTCCACGAGGGCATCGACGTCAGCCCCGTGCGCCGCGATGCGTCCGGCGAGCCGCTTGACGAAATCCGTGCCATCGAATCCGGCCGTGTCGTCCACATCAGCAACGACGCCAAAGATTCCAACTACGGCAAGCTTGCCGTCGTCGAGCACGAGGTCGAAGGCACGCCCGTCTACAGCATCTACGCGCACTTGGCCACGGTTGACGTTCGCCCCGGACAAACCCTTGCCCAGGGCGACCGCATCGGACGCCTCGGCTACACCGGCGCCGGCATCAACCAACGCCGCGCCCACCTGCATCTCGAAATCGCGCTCCTCTGGCACGACCGATTCGAAAGCTGGCATCCGCTCAACTTCCCCACCGCGAACAAGCACGGCCTCTACAACGGCATCAATCTCATGGGTCTCGACGTCGCGCAATTTTACCTCCAACAACGCAAAAACCCCTCCCTCACCCTCCCGCAATTCGTCCGGCAAAAAGAACCTTTCTTCCGCGTGCGCATCCCCGAGTCGCCGAATTTCCAGCTCCCGCGGCGCTATCCGTGGCTGGTGGAAGGCGATCCCGCCGGCGCGCGCTCGTGGCTCGTCTCGTTCACCGCGCCCGGTTTTCCGGTTTCCATCGAGCCCTCCGCCGAACCTGCCGCCGCGCCGCGGGTCGAATGGGTCGCGCCGGCCAAATTCCCGCTCTCCAAAATGAGCCGCCGCCTCGTCGACGGTTCCCGCAGCAGTCCTCTCCTTGGGGAAAGCGGCAAGAAGTTGATCGACCTGCTCACTTGGGATCCCGCCCTTGCCTCCGCATCCCAGCCCGCACCGGAGTCGTAACGCGGCTTGTCAGCCGACACCTCGAACCTTAATCTTTCACCTTCAGATGAGCGACCGCAGTCCCTACGCCTACGACTCCAAAATCGAAGGCAACATCATCTTCACCCAGCTCGACACGGCCATCAACTGGATGCGCAGCAATTCGCTCTGGCCGATGCCGATGGGACTTGCCTGCTGCGCCATCGAACTGATGGCCGCCGGCGCCTCGCGCTTCGACATCGCCCGCTTCGGCGCCGAGGTCATGCGTTTCTCGCCGCGCCAATCCGACGTCATGATCGTCGCCGGAACGGTCACCTACAAAATGGCCCTCGCGGTCAAACGCATCTACGAACAAATGGCCGACCCCAAATGGGTCATCGCCATGGGCGCCTGCGCCTCGTCCGGCGGCATGTATCGCAGCTACGCCGTGCTGCAGGGCATCGACCATCTCATCCCCGTCGACGTCTACGTTTCCGGCTGCCCGCCCCGCCCCGAGGCCCTGCTCGACGGTCTCATGCGTCTGCAGAAAAAAATCATGGGCGAATCCTCCTTCCTCGAGCAGAAGAAGGAACTTCTCGCCTCCATCTGAGCATGAAACTCGCGGAAGTCGCCGAAGCCATCACCTCGCGATTCGGCGGGGGCGTCACCGGACGCGAGGAATTCCGCGGTGAGCTCACCCTCTCGCTCCAACCCGACGCGCTCCGCCCGGTCTGCGAATTCTGCCGCGACGAACTCGGTTTCGATTTCCTCCTCGATATTTCCAGCATCGACAACTTCGAGCACGAGCCGCGCTACACTCTCGTTTACGAACTCTATTCGCTGACCAACGGCCTCCATCTCCGCCTCAAGACTCCCGCGACCGAAGACCATCCGGAAGTTCCCACCGTCTGCGACCTCTGGCCGACGGCCAATTGGCACGAGCGCGAGGCGTGGGACATGATGGGCATCCGCTTCGCCGGGCATCCGGACCTCCGCCGCATCATCATGTGGGAAGGCTACCCTTACCACCCGCTGCGCAAAGATTTCCCCCTCGAAGGCAAATTCAGCGACGTGCCCGACGTTGCCTTCACCGAACCCGCCCCGCTGGCCGGCGGCCCGTTCGTCACCGCCCCCGTCGACGGCACCACCGAAGTCCGCGAACCGCGCGCCCGCCGCGCCGGCGACCTCCCGCCAGGGCAAGGCTTCATCGCCGAACCTTGATCGCGACGCCGGAACAACTCGCGGAATTCACCACCCGCCTCGACACGCACAAGGTCATCGGACTCGATACCGAGGCCGACAGCTTGCACAGCTACCGCGAAAAGGTCTGCCTCGTGCAGGTCTCCTCGCCCGACGGTTGCTTCCTCGTCGATCCGCTGGCCGAAGGGCTCGATCTCTCGAATTTCTACGCCTCGCTCACGCCCCACGTCATCATCATCCACGGGGCGGATTACGACCTGCGCCTGCTCGGACGCCATCCCGCATTCGATGCCACCGACATCTTCGACACGTCGATCGCCGCGCGCTTCCTCGGACTCGAACAAATCGGCTATGCCGCCTTGGTCGACAAATTTTTCGGCGTCACGCTGTGCAAAGCCTCGCAGCGCGCCGACTGGGGACGCCGCCCGCTCCCGCCGCGCATGGAGGAATACGCGCTCAACGACGTCCGCTATCTTCTGCCCCTCGCCGAAATTTTGGAAAACCAACTCAAGCAACTCGGACGCTGGGAATGGTATCGGCAATCCCGCGACGCCATGGTGCGCAGCGCTCGCGAACCCCGCGAGCGCGACATGGAAAACGCCTGGCGCATCACCGGCAGCAGCAAACTCAGCCCGCGCGAATCCGCCGTCCTCCGCGCCCTCTGGCACTGGCGCGAGTCCGAGGCCAGCGCGTGGGACCGTCCGACCTTCCACGTCATTTCCAACGACCGCCTGATCGACGCCGCGCGCGCCGCCGTGGCCGGGCAAAAAGTGGAAGCCCACCGCATGCCGCCGCCGCGTTTCAGCCGCATGAGGGAAACCCTGCGCGTCGCGCTCGAACTCCCCGAAAGCGAATGGCCCGTCTTCGAATACGAACGCAAGCCGCGCCCCAACGGCGCCGCCTGCCGGCGCTTCGAACAGCTCCGTGAAAAACGCGATGCCGTGGCCAAAGACCTCGCCATCGACCCGTCGCTCATCGCCTCCCGCCTCACTCTCATGTCGGTTGCCCAGGAAAACGGCGCCCGCCTCCTCCCCTGGCAACGCGACCTCCTCCAACTCGACGAACCCGTCCCCCGGTAGGGACGGCTGGCCCAGCCGTCCGCACCCATGACCCCAACGGCCCGCGAAACCATCGCCCGCGCCCTCGCCGAAGACCTCGGCCCCGGCGACATCACGTCCGAGTGCTTCATCCCCGCGGATCACCGCTCGACCGCCCGCATCGTCGGCAAAGAACACGGCGTCCTCGCCGGCACGGAAGTCGCCCGCGAAGTGTTCCGTCAGGTCGATCCCGCCCTAGAAATCGAGATCCGCAAAAATGACGGCGATGCCATCGCACCCGACGACCTCATCCTCACCGCCTCCGGCCCGACCCGCGCCCTGCTTTCCGCCGAACGCACCGCGCTCAATTTCCTGCAGCGCCTCAGCGGCATCGCCACTCTCACCCGCCGCTTCGTCGACGCCGTGGCCGGAACGAAGGCGGTTATCCTCGACACCCGCAAAACCACCCCCGGGCTCCGCGAATTCGAACGCCTCGCCGTCCGCGCCGGCGGCGGTGTCAATCACCGCTTCGGCCTCTTCGACCGCGTGCTGGCCAAGGACAACCACCTCGCCATCACCGGCGACGCCGCCGGACTCCAACGCGCCATCGACGAAGCCAAAAAACGCGCCCCCGAGATCCTCATCGAAATCGAAGCCGACACCCTCGACCAAGTCCGCCTTCTCTGCGATCTCCGCGGCGTCGACATCATTCTTTTGGACAACATGACCAACGACCAACTCCGCCAAGCCGTGCAAATCCGCGGAGACAAAAAAATCCTCCTCGAAGCCAGCGGCGGCGTGAACTTGGACACCGTCGCGTCCATCGCCGCCACCGGCATAGACCAAATCTCCGTCGGCGCCCTGACGCACTCCGCGCGAGCCATCGACCTCTCGATGGAGATCTCGTAACCACGCGCGGCTGATACGCGCAAACGGCGGGTCCGGAGGCCCCGCCCTATCGACAGAAGGTAGGGCGCGGCGTCCCCGACGCGCCGCGACCCTTCCGCCGCAACCGCCCGCCCAGCTTGCCTTCCCCTCCCAACCTGCTTAAGTGCAGTCAAGCGCATGCATCCGCAGAAAGAGGCCCTTGTGCGCCTGCTCTCCGATGACGACGAGCAGACGGTCCGCTTGGTCAAAGAACAACTCGCCCACGACGGCGCGGAGCACATGGATGACCTCCGCGACTTGGCGTCCTGCGACAATCCGGTGGCGGCACTCCACGCCCGCGACGTCCTCCACGAGGTGATGCAGAACGAGGCGCTCGAGCGTTTCGAAATTCTCTGTGCGACTTTCACCGACGGTTCCGACCTCGAGGAAGCCTGTTGGCTGCTCGGCGCGGCCATGCTGCGCGGATTCGAACCCACCCCCTACCGCCACCGTCTGGCGGCGTGGGGCAACGAAATGGCCCGGCGCCTGCGCCGCGCGAGCGGCGACCGCCATCGCGTCACCATCATGGCCGACTTCCTCGCTGGTGAACTCGTTTTCACCGGAAACACGGAGGACTACTACAACGACCGCAATTCTCTCCTCCCGTGCGTCCTCGACTCGCGCAAGGGAATCCCGATCAGCCTCACGCTGGTCTACATGCTGGTCGGACACCATGCGGGCGCGCCGGTCGAAGGCATCAACCTGCCGGGACATTTCCTCGCCCGCCACGGCGATGTCTTTTTCGATCCGTTCCATCACGGACGCATCCTCACCCGGCGGGATTGCGAGGAAATCCTCCGCCGGCAAAACCAGCAACTGGAAGACTGGCATTTGGCCGCAGCGTCGCCCCGCCAAATGCTGGCCCGCATTCTGGCCAACCTGCTCTACGTTTACCACCGCAAGGGCGACGGCGCGCAATACGCGCGGCTCAAGCACTGGAGCCATCTCCTCGTCCGCCGTTGATGCAGGCGGAAGTGATCAACACCGGCTCCGAACTCCTCCTCGGACTGGTCACCAACACCCACCTCGGTTATCTCGCCGGTGAATTGTCGCCCTGCGGTGTGACCATCGCGCGCCAAGTCTGCGTGCCCGACGGACCGCCCATCCGCGAGGCGCTCGAGGCGGCGCTCGACCGGGCGGATCTTGTCTTCACCACCGGCGGACTGGGTCCGACGACCGATGACATCACACGCGAGGCCGCCGCAGGGCTGCTCGGGCTTCCGCTCCTGCCGGACGAAGAAATCCTTTCCGGCATTCGCGAACGCTTCGCCCGGCGCGGATTGCCCATGGCCGACCGGGTGGCACGCCAGGCCATGGTTCCGGTCGGCGCCGAGGTCTTGCCCAACCCGCACGGGACGGCGCCCGGTCTGTATTTCCCGCCCTCGGTGCTCGGCCATCGCCGCGCGCGCCATCTTTTCCTGCTCCCGGGGCCGCCGCGCGAACTGCGTCCCATGATGACCGACCATGTGTTGCCGAAACTGCGCACCGTGCTTCCGGCCTCCGCTTTCCGCGAGCGGCGCATCTACCGTCTGACCGGCATCGGCGAGAGTCAGGTCGAAGAGCGCATCGGCCAACAACTCGAGGAACGCGGCGATCTCGAGGTGGGCTATTGCGCGCGCCCGTCCGAAGTGGACTTTCGCCTCATCGGCCCGGCACCCGTGCTGGCCGAAACGGAAGCCGCGATTCGCAACGTGATCGGCGAATGGATTTACTCCGACGGAGCCCCGCTCGAAGCCGCCGTCATCCAGCTGTTGCGCGAGAAGAAACTCACCCTGGCCACCGCCGAATCGTGCACCGGCGGTTCTCTGGCCGGACGCCTCACCGATGTGCCCGGCGCTTCGGATGTCTTCCTCGCCGGCTATGTCACCTATGCCAACGAGGCGAAGGAAACGACCTTGGGAGTTCCGGCTGAATTGTTGTCCGCGCACGGTGCGGTGAGCGAGCCGGTCGCCGCGGCCATGGCCGAAGGCGCACGCCGTGTTTCCGGCGCACAGTTCGCCCTTTCCACCACCGGCATCGCCGGCCCGGGCGGCGGCACGGAAAGCAAACCGGTCGGCACGGTTTATATCGGGCTGGCATCGGCCGGACACCCCACGGTTGTCCGCCGCTGCTACTTCCCGCTCGACCGCCCCACCTTCAAGCACATGACGACCAGTGCGGCGCTCGACCTCCTGCGACGCCAAGTTCTCGGACTTCCGCTGGAACTTGGCGGCGGCTCCTCCTCGCCGCGTTTGGGTTAAGAGCGGCGGCGGGTCCGGAGGCCCCGCCCTACCTCAGGTAGGGCGCGGCGTCCCCGACGCGCCGGGCGCAAAACACTCCGCCTACTTCTTGCTGAACTCGAGGTGGTCTTTCTCCACGTCGGCCACGATTTTGTCCCCCTCGCCGAATTGACCGTCGAGGATGGCCACGCTGAGCGGGTTGAGGATTTGCTGCTGGATGACGCGCTTGAGCGGGCGCGCGCCGTAAGCCGGATCGTAGCCTTCCTTGGCGAGGAATTTCTTCGCTTTGTCGGTCAGCTCGAGGCGGATGTTTTGCTGGTCCAAACGCTTCAGCAACCGCTTGAGCTGGATGTCGACGATGCTGGTGATTTCTTGGTCGGTCAGACGGTCGAAGATGATCGTCTCGTCGATGCGGTTGAGGAATTCCGGACGGAAGTGCCCGCGCAGCGCCTCCATCACGCGGCGGTTGCGCTCGTCGACCGGCAAATCTTCCATGATGAACTGGCTGCCAATGTTGGAGGTCATAATGATGACCGTGTTCTTGAAATCGACCGTGCGCCCTTGGCCATCGGTGATGCGGCCGTCGTCGAGAACTTGCAGGAGGACGTTGAACACGTCGCCGTGGGCTTTTTCCACTTCGTCGAAGAGGACGACGGAATACGGATGGCGTCGGACTGCTTCGGTCAGCTGTCCACCCTCGTCGTAACCGACATAGCCCGGAGGCGCCCCGATGAGCCGGGCCACGGTGTGTTTCTCCATGTATTCGCTCATGTCGAGGCGCACGATGGCCTGTTCGTTGTCGAAGAGGAATTCGGCCAGCGCCTTGCACAGCTCGGTTTTGCCCACGCCGGTGGGTCCGAGGAACATGAACGAGCCGATCGGACGGTTCTCGTCCTGCAATCCGGCACGCGCGCGCCGCACGGCATTGGCCACCGATTTGATCGCTTGGCCTTGTCCGACCACGCGCTCCATGAGGCGCTCTTCCATTTTGACCAGCTTCTGCCGCTCGCCTTCCTGCAGGCGGGTGACCGGAATGCCGGTCCATGTGGAAACGACTTTGGCCACATCGTCTTCGGTGACCTCCTCGCGCAGGAGTTGTCCCCCGCCCTCCTTGGCCAGCTTCTTGTTGTGCTCCTCGAGCTTGGCCGTGAGCTCCGGAATCTTGCCGTATTGCAATTCGCTGGCTTTGGCGAAGTCGCCTTGGCGCTGGGCCATTTCCAGTTGGTTTTTCAGATCCTCGATTTGCTCGGCGATCTTGCGCGACTCGGTGACCTGTTTCTTTTCGTTCTGCCACTGGGCCTTGAGCTTCGAGCCCTGCTCTTTCAGGTCGGCCAACTCTTTTTCCAATTTGGCCAAGCGCTCCTTGCTCGCCGCGTCTTTTTCCTTCTTCAGCGCGGTGCGCTCCATCTCGCCCTGCATGATCTCGCGCTCGAGCTTGTCCAACTCGGTCGGCATGGAATCCA
>CAZJGQ010000025.1:0-20013 GCA_964545425.1 uncultured Chthoniobacter sp.
AGCTGTTCCACAAGTCTGCGAGGAGCAGAAGAGCGGAGACGGAGGCGGTGGCGGCTAGGGCAGTGAAGAGGAGGTCGATGAATGTGTTCACGCCCGCGAGTGGAACACGGGGGGTAGGACATCGGCTGGGTGAGGCCCGGAAAATTCCGGGAGGGATGAAGGCTGAGTTTGAGGCCTGAGTGAGAAGCACCGGCCTCCGGCCGCAGCAAGACTACTCAAGTCTCAAGTTTCTTTGCTTCAGCCCTCCGAAAGTCTGCCCCCGCCGGGAATCGAACCCAGATTTAAGGTTTAGGAAACCTCCGTTCTATCCGTTGAACTACGGGGGCGGCCAAAAGTTATTTAGCATGCGCCGGTTAGCGGCGCCACCGCGGGATGCCGGGTCAGCGGTCGATGCGCAGGACGCGTCCGACGGGCGTGACGTCGAGTTCGTAGTCTTCGCCACCGGCGCGACCATCGAGTTCGTAGACGCGGATGCCGTCGCGATCGCGCAGCTCGGCCTCGGTCAGGACAAAACCCGGAATGCGCGCGCGCGCGGCGGAGAGGACTTTGGGCGGGACGCTGATCGTCTCCCGCGCGTCTTCACGATCGTTGTCGTTGTCGGTGCCGTCGCTGGTGATGCTGACGCAACCGCCGAGCAAGGCGGCGGAAAATGCGAGGAGGAGGTGTTTCATGGGGTGTTGGGGCGGGGATTATTGTCCGGCTTTCTGCGCGGGTGCGGCTGCTTCCGCCGGTGCGGTCTCCTCGAGGGCCTCGGATTCCTCGGAGGCGATGAGGTAGATCGATCCTTTGCGCACGTCGATGGAGCGCGCAATTTTGCGTTTGCCGGCCGTCGCGGGCGCCTGATCGGCTTGAATCGCGGCGGATTTGGCGGAACTGCCGCCGGCGGCTGCGCCTTCGTTGGAAATTTCCGTCATGCCCCATTCTTCGGCATCGATACCTTCGTCGAATCCGAGGACGACAATGTCGCCGACTTGCACATGGACATTGATCGGCTGGTTCGTGCCGTAAGCCTCGCCGATTTTTTGCGTGATGACCTGCGCGGTTTTGGCGGCGGCTTCGGCCGCGACCTTGACGCGTTCCGTGTCGCCGGGGAAGGCGGCGGCGTCGGAATTGGCGGCGCGGTCACAAGCGGCGAGGTTGGCGATTGCGGCTATGGCGAGGAGGCGGAGTGGCAGTTTGATCATGGTCCGAGTCTTTCCCGCGGGAAGGACCGCGCAAGGCAAATTTTAGCTCAGAAGTCGATGCCGACTTGGACACCGAGCACGGTGGCGTTGGCCACGTCGGGAGTGCCGGCCGGCTGCACGAGGTATTGCGCGTAGGGCTGGACCCATCCCCATCCGCTGAAGCGGAAACGGTAGCCCGCTTCTAGGACCATGCCGAAACTCGCCCCTTCGTCCTGCTGCGCCGGCGCCCAAGCGAAGCCGAGCACCGTCTCGTCACGGTCGCGTTGCGGCAACAGTCCCTGGTAAACCATCGCGCCCTCGAAAAAGAGCGGGAACTCGTTGTTGTAGGGGGGGGCGAATACGCACAGGGCGCCAAGGACCAGCCCTTGCGCGTCGGCAGAATTCGGGTCCTCGCCCGGCTCGGCGTAAACAAGTTGATCACCCTCGATGTAAAGACCGGTCTGGTTGCCCTCGGAACCACCGGCTCCATTCTGGTAGAGGTAGGCGCCGACGGCATATTCACCCCGCAGTTTGCGCGTGCCGAGCCCCGCATGCGCGCCGGCCTCGCCCATGAACCACAGTCCGTTCCGCGAGGGATCCGGGGAAAAACCTTGGAACATCAAGCCGTTGTTGTTGGAACTCGTTCCTTGGGGATATGACATGAACAGGGCCAGCTTCGCGTAATGCTGGTCGGTGGGCTTGATGTCCGCCACTCCGCCCCAAGTGGAAAAACTCGAGGAGAACGGAATATTCGCGCCGACGCTGTCGCCGGTGGCTGTCGCATTGTTGACAAAAAAGTTGCTGTATTCCTGGTCCATGAACTCGGTGCGCGGACGCAACCAACCGGCCTTGAATTCGATCAGATCTTCGATGCCGAAGAGTTCCGGCGTGGTGTATTCCAACCCGAATTCAAGCAAGCGCCACCCGGTGCCGCCGGCGTAGCGCGAGGGGTTGAACAGCCCGAGCCCGTCGATGAGGTTGTTCGGGTCGCTCCAGTAGCCCGGTTCCCGGTAGCGGGCGCTGCCGAAGGCGACCAAGCCCTCGAGGCCGGCAAGGTCGGTCAGCTTGGCGAGATCGAGACGACTGGCAAAGCTGAGTTCCTGGGTGAAGAAGCTTCCCGAGCCATTTTCGCTGGCCACCACGCCCATGTAGAGCCCGCGCCAACGACCCCCGATGGTCAGGCCGTGGTCATCGCGCTCGTCGCGAAAACCGAAGAGGCTTCCGGTGGCCAATTTGCCTTTCCACCATTTTTCGAGGCTATCGTCTTGCGCCGCGACGGTGGCCACGCCGAGCAGGCACAGAAGGATCGCGGCGCAGCGCAGCATGGCGGGGGGCGGTGGCGATCAGGCGAGTTCCTGTTGCCGATCGGCCGAAATCGCGCGCGACAAGTCCTGGTCGAGGTCGTCGTCGCGTTCGTAGTCGAAGCGCGCGGGCTGGTTGGCCGGCTTGGTTGGCGCCGGTCGTGCGGGATTGCCCGACGGGGATGAAGCGCAACCGGAAAGGACGGCAACGATGCAGGCGAGGAGGAGAATTTTCATGGCAATATCCCGCACCACCGGTCTTGCTGTGTCAAGCGGATGGCTTGCGCCGGAGATAAACGATGACGATGCAGAGCAGGGAGAGAGCGACGATCGATTCCGCCCAGATAAAAACGAGAAAATCGGGGAGGGCGCCGAGCGGGGGATTCCCGGGCAGCACGCTGCGCAGTCCGACGATGGCAAAGAGCGTTCCGGCCATCCAGGTGAAGAATTGGGGTTCGACCCTGCGGCCGAGCACGGCAACCCAGACCGCGACCGAAGCACATGCGAGCGAAAGCGCCGCGACGATAACCATGAGAAAGATGGAAAACCAAAACGCGGTGGCCGACCGCTCGACCTCGAGCGCCAGCCCGGTAGAGTCGCCCGTCGAGGCAACGCCGAGATCGCGTCCTGCCCCCGCCGGATCCGTGGTGCGACCCTGCAAGGCAAATCCGGCGACCGCCAGGCCGGCTTTGATCACGATCGGCACGCCGCGGAAGCCCGTGGGCGATGCAGCGTCGCGGCGGGATATGCCGGCCACGAAGTCCACGGTGTAGCTGTCGAATGGATAACGGTCGACCGAGCCGCCCTCGAGCATCACGGTGACATCGAGCGGCGACATGGGGCGACCCGCGGGAAAAACGATTTCCGAATGTCCTTCGGCCAGGCGGCTGCCGAACGAGGCGCGCGCATCCTGCAGGTCGAGCACGAGATCCTGCGCGATGGAAATTCCATCCGCAGCGAGCAGGGCTCCGTGCGCCGAAGGGATGATGCGCAGGGTGATTTCCTGCACGATCGGTTCGATTTCCATCACATCCAGCCGAAGCACGACATGGTCGGGCGACTCCGTGGCGGACCCGAAGACCTGAGTTTGCAGCGCGGTCTCGCCGCGGAAAGTGGAGAGCGTCCAGATGTAGGCCGCGGCGTAAAGCGCGGCAATGCCGACGACAACCGCCCACCGACGCCGCGATCCGGATTGTTTTCCCACGAGACGCGACTTTTTTGCCGCACCGCGCGCAAAGCAAGCGGAAAGCGGCGCGGGATTTTTTCCTGTCGTTGCTTCCGCGCGCCGATCAGAGTCGGCGATTATGCCGGGCAAGCTCGTCTCCGTGGCGACGGAACATTGGGCGTTGGTGGTCTTCTACGGTTTGCTTGCCGTGGCTGCGGCAATTTTCGCGCAGCGGGGTCCGCATAACGATTCGGCTCCGGTTCCCGGCAATCTCCGCATCGTCGCGGGCTGGATCCTGGTGCTTGTCGTTCCGCCGTTGCTTTACCTTGCCGCGCTGGCCGGCAACTTCAGCGTGGAGGCGGCGCTTTTCACCGCGATCCTCGGTGCGACGGTGCTCATGTGGATGTTCGCGCTGGTCGACGAATTTGTTCCCGTGCTCTTCGCCGTGGTCTCGACGCTTTTCATCGGTCTTGCCCCGTCGTCGACCGCGCTCGGGGGTTTTTCCTCGGGCAAGCTGCTTCTGCTCATCGGGGTCTTCGCTTTGTCCGCTGTGATGACCATGTCCGCGCTGAGCCGGCGCGTCATGTTGTGGGCGCTGCTGCGTCTGCCCGACCGGCCGTTCTGGCACCAGTTCTGCATGTTGGCCGGGGGATATCTCCTTTCGCCGGTCATGCCGTCGGCCAATGCGCGTGTCGCGCTTTTGCTGCCGGTCTTCAAGGACATGGCGGACGGTCTGCGTCTGGTCCCGCGCGGTGCGGCCATCACGGCGCTGGCCGCGGCCACTTTCGCCGGCGGTGTGCTTTTTTCGCCGATGATGGCGACGAGCAAATCGGCCAACATCGCGGCGATCGGATTCCTGCCGCAGCAAATGCAGGCCGAGTTCAGCGGGTTGTTCTGGCTGTGGGCCGCGCTCGCCGCGGCGGTCACCGTGACGGCCCTGCATTTTGTCATTTTGCCGCGGCTTTTCCGCGTGCACGACCACACGCCCATGCCGCGCGAAGTCTTGCGCGCGCAGTTGGATGCCATGGGTCCGGT
This sequence comes from uncultured Chthoniobacter sp., assembly GCA_964545425.1. Taxonomy (GTDB): domain Bacteria; phylum Verrucomicrobiota; class Verrucomicrobiia; order Chthoniobacterales; family JACTMZ01; genus JACTMZ01. The sequence continues at coordinate 4,665 of CAZJGQ010000025.1, forward strand.
CAAGCCCTCGGAAAAAGTGGCGGCAGGCGGGTTCCTTTTCTTCCTCGCTGGTTGCGCCACTGTCTCATGGCACCACATCTCGCCCTCCCTTCTCGGCGGATGCGTGCTTCTCCTTCTCCTGGTTACAGGGACATTGCTGCGCAAAGATTTCCAGCGTCAGGTCGATTGGCCGATGCTGCTTTTCCTCCTCGGAATCGACTCCATCACGCGGATCATGAGCTATCTGGAGATCGACAAAGCTCTGGCTGTGGCGGCGTCGGATCTTTTCGGTTTTGTTGGCGGGAGCATCTCACTCTTCATCCTTGCCGCGTTGGCCACCTCGATCGTCCTGCGATTCTTCCTTCCGACCACCCCGAGCATGTTGACCACGGCGATCATCCTCCTGCCGGTTGCGGCGGCCAACGGGATCCATCCGTGGGTCTGTATCTTTTTGGCCGGGTTGTTCAGCGATATTTGGTTCATGCGTTACCAAGGCACCAACGGGTACCTGCAAATCTGCGCTTCGGACGAGGCGGGTCGCCTCGATAACTCCGGCCTCATGCGCTACAACCATTGGATAAACCTCGCCCGTGTGGCGGCAGCTTTCGCCTCCGTGCCGTGGTGGAAGTGGCTTGGTCTCTTATGACGCACAACTGGAAAAATTTCCTTGTTGGGGCGGCGTTGCTCTCTTTCTTCGTGCTGCTCGTTGGCTTCAACGCCACAAAGCCGCGCATCCTCGCGCTCAACTCGAAGCCGGAGGATTCCATCTGGTCCCGCAAATTCCGCGAGGGTGCGATGGAAGAGCTCCAGCGCAACCGCCGCCCGGTCAGCGTGGAGTGGGCCTACCTCGACTTCGATGCATCCGGCGGCCGCCTCTCGCCTGCCGTCGAGCAGGCCGAGGTGCAGCGCACGATCCGGAGGTTCAATCCTGACGTGCTCATCGCGGTGGACGACGAAGCCAACGCGCTGGTCGCGCGGGATTTCGCGGGCCGGGGGCGTCCGCGCATCATTTACGTATCGATCGACCGGGAGCCCGCTCACTTCGGATACGTCGGAGCGGACAATGTTTCCGGCATCGCGGACCGGCTGCCGGTCGCCGCGTTCAAAGACTTGGCAGGTGTGATCGGTGCGGGGCGCCCGCTACGCATTGCCGCGATCGGGGTGGATAGCGAGACGGCGCAGGCGGAACTCGTGCAACTGCGTTCCCACGATTGGTCGCCGCACGCCTTGCTCGCATCGGCCACGGTCGGCACGACGGAGGAATGGGAGCAATTCGTGCGTGGCACGGATGCCGATCTTCTTCTCGTGCTTGATGCCGGCGACTTGCCGCGCAGCGCGTCGGATCCGACGCCTGTGCCGTCCGACGAGCTCATCCAATGGACCGAGGCGGAGTCGAAGGCATTGCCGGTCGGGACCCATGTGAATTTTGTCCCGGCCGGGGGCGGTCTGAGCTTCGCCCCCCCGCCGGATGATTACGGCGTGAAAGCGATCGAACTGGCGCTCGATTGGCTCGACGCCCGCGACACGCCCGGCGCGCCGCCGCCGGTCGAGTCGTCGCACTTCGAGGTGGCGTTGCGGCAAGCGAAGCTTGCCGAGCGCGGTGTCGTTTTGCCTCCGATCTATATCGAGGCGGCGCGGGAAAACGGAACGCTTTATCCCTGAGCGCGGAAATCAAAAGTCGATTGTAGCGCTCAAACCGAGGACCAGCGCGGCGGGCAGCGCGGTGCTGCCGCCGGGCTGCATGACAAACTGCAGGTCCGGTTGCAGTTTGAACCAAGGCGCGAGCTGAGCCTGGTAAGTCGCTTCGACGGTGAACTCATTGCCGCGATTGCTCCCTTCGAGCTGTGATGCCTGACCGGGTGTCAGTCGTGACCAGACGAAACCGATGCCCACGGCGTCGTCGTCGCGGCCCGGCATCAGGCCGGTCCATGTGAAGCCCGTGTTGAAAAGCATGCCCAGTGGCTCGCGGTCCGGTGTGCCGGCGAATCCGGTGCGATTGAACCATGCCAGACCCTGTCCCGCGTCCGCAGCGGTGCCTGGTTCGCGCCAAAGCATCTGGTCGATGATTCCGTAGAAAAACGAGCCGCCCCATGCTTCGCCGTTCCCGTCGACGTATTCGGGGTATCCGGACTCGAACATGGCGCCGAGTTTCGCGGTGCCCGGGAGAGGTGCGCCCGACCATGCGTAGTGCGCTTCGCCGAGAAAAAGCAGGCCATTTTCCCGGTTGAAGCGCCAATAGAAATTCGTCGGATTTTCTGCGGGCGGCCAGACGACGCCCTGCATGACGGCGGCTTGGAATTTCCATCCGCCGCCGGGTTCGACCGCGGCATACAAACCGGGCGCGGCAAAGGGATAGGCCGGCGGTCCGCCGAGCTCCCCGTTGTAAAGAATCGGCCAACCGAAAGCGGTATTGAGAAAAAGTTGGCAACCTTCCGAGAGAGTGAAGTCACGGTCGGCGTTGAACATTCCGGCGCGAAGAGTGACCACTTCATCCCAGAATTTCTGCTGCACCCAAATGTCGAGGGCGCGAAAACCGAGCGGTGCCTCGATGCCGCCTGCTGGCACGAGGGCCCCGGTCATTTCGGTGGTCGGACTCCCGCCGGCCATCCAGATCCACGTCGTGTTGAAGCTTGCGCCTTTCCATCCGGCAAGCTTTTCAAAATCGATTTCCGCGCCGAATTGCAGCAGCCCCGAATAGGTCGCGCCTCGGCGGACACCGCCGGCCACATTGCCCCAGACCTGCGAGGTGTAGGTGGCGATGAATTTGTAGCCCTGATCCTCGAGCAGTGCGCGGTTTCGGTTCCAATCGCCGGTAGCAAGATCCCACTGGGTCCAAGGCTGCGGTTGAATTTCCGCGTTCTGCGCCCACGCGGCGGAGGTCGAGAGCGTCGCGAGAAAAACCAATGACCTGATTGTCATAAGCGCCGGGCCAGAAGACGTGCCGCTTCGCAACCAGCCAGCATGCCGAGGCACATGCCGAGGACCATGGCGGCGAAGGTGAGGAAGAATTGGGCGGAGGCGGAACTGGCGTCGATAGGCAGGCCGGACAGGGCGACGGCGCCGATTTCCATGCCGAGGAACATGCCGACCAGTCCTGCGATCCAGCACCAGACGCGGGAGGAAAGAGTGCGGAAGACTTCTTTGTCGAGGAAGAGCCCGGGCAAGGCGGCGAGGAACATGCCGGCATCCATCCAAGTCAGTTTGGCGAGGAGTCCGAGGCCCATGTTCGACTGGGCGCAGCCGCAGAGACACACGCCGTCTCGCACTACGGCGGCGAAACCGGCGTCGGCCCACCAGCCGGCGAGCATGGCCAGTCCGCCCACGCTGAACATGGCCATGGTCATGCGCGCGGCGGGTGTCCACGCGCGGTCGCGGGACCAGAGCAGCACGGCGGCCGCGGCGGCGAGGAAAAGTATAACAAAGCCCGCGGCTCCGGCGCCGTGGAATCCGCCGAGCCACGCGATGACCGGTCCCTGCAAGGCGAGAGCCGCGGCGAAGACGAGACGTTCGAATTGCGGGAAGTCCCAAATTTTGCGCGCGGCCAGAGGTTGTTCCTGCGCGGCGGATTTCTGCAGCGCGGTGTCGGAAGTCTCGCGCAGCACCCGCCAAGTGACGGTGAGACTCGAGACGAGCATGATGAGCGCGGCGGCGATGGGATGAAGGACGCCGGCCGCGGCGAGGCCGATGCCGAAGATGTTGTAGCAGGCGGCGAAGGCGATGTTGCGGCGGATGGCCCGCACGGTGGCGCGGCAGAGGCCGATCGATTGCGGGATGACGCGCAGGTCCTGTCCGCCGAGTTCCATCGCGGCCGTCTCGCGGGGTAATTCGCTGCCCGCGGACATGGCGATGCTCGCGGTGGCAGCGGCCATGGCGGGTGCGTCATTGATGCCGTCGCCGATGAAGAGGACTTTGCGTCCGGCGGTGCGGAGTTTTTCCACTTCGTGCAATTTCGCGTCGGGGGTGAGTCCGGCGAGGCATTCGTCGAAACCGAAACGCGCGGCGTTTTCCTCGCGGTCGCCGGTCATGACAATGGTGCGGATGCCGAGCGACTTCATCTGCGCCAGAGCTTCGCGCGCCGAGTCGCGCAGCGATTCGCGGACTACGGCGAGGCCAACGGTGTGTCCGTCACGGCGGACGAAGATTTCGTGGCCGCCTTCGCCTTCCGCGGCGAGAAGTTCGCGCAGTGCGGAGGCGTTTTCGCCGGAAGTGAGGATGCCGTCGTTGCCGATCTGCAAACGCGCACCGTCGGGCAGCACGCCCTCGATGCCGGCGCCCGGCAGAGTGCGGATGTCGCGGGCGAGGAGAGGCGCATCGGCCGAGGGTGCGGCGCGGAAAGCGCGGGCGATGGGGTGACCGCTGCCGGTCTGCACCGCGGCGATTTCCCGCAGAAGTTGCGCGCGGTCGGTGCCGGGGGCGACGACGAAGTCGACGATGCGCGCGTCGCTCTCGCTCAGGGTGCCGGTTTTGTCGAAGACGGCGGTGTCGACCGAGGCGAGGGCTTCGATGGCGTCACCGCCGCGGGCGAAGAGACCGCGTTTGGCCAGCGCGGCGAGGGCCGACCAGATGGCGACCGGCGTGGCCAGGCCCATGGCGCAGGGGCAGGCGATGAGGAGGACGGCCAGTCCGTTGAAGACGCCGGTAAGCCATCCGCTGTGCATGGTCCATCCGATGGTGGTCAGTGCGGCGATGACCATGACCAGCGGGAGAAACCATGAAACAAGGCGGTCGGCTTCGCGTTGGATGCGTCCGGGATTTTTGCGCGCTTCCTCGATCGAGCGCAGAAGGGTGTCGAGGCGGCGGGATCGGCCGGACGAAGTAGCAGCGATGCGCAGGGTGCTGTCTTCGACGCGGCCGCCGGCCAGCACGCTGTCGCCATTGCGTTTGACCACGGGGTAGGGCTCGCCGGTGAGCGCGGCTTCGCTCACGAGGGCCACGCCGTCGGCCACGGTGCCGTCCACCGGAATTCCTTCGCCCGCGCCGACCAGAACCTGATCGCCGGGGGCGATGCGGTCGACGGTGACGCGCTCGCGATGGCCAGAGGAATCGAGGCGTTCGCAATAGTCGAAGGCCGCGCCGATTTTTTCGATGGAACGACGCAGGGCGTCGCGTCGCTGGCGGGCGAGGATGGTGCCGAAGGTGTAGATGGCGACAAGAACGGCGACCACTTCGTAGTAGACGCCGCCGGTGCCGGTCAGCGAACTGTGCACCGAGGCCGCGAATGCGCCGAGGATGCCGACGAGGAAGAATTGTTCGAAGACGATCTTTCCGCGGCGGAGGGCGTTCCACGACTCGCGCAGGATAGGGAGTCCGGCGAGGAGGAAGACGCCGATGGCCGAGAGGGCGAGGGCGCCGTGGAGGATCCAGCGGGCGGTGCCTTCGACCGGTGACAGATTGACCGCGAGGCTGAAAATCATGGCCTGCGCGGCGAGGAGTCCGGCCATGCCGATGCGGAGCCAGGTTTTGGCTTCGCGATTCAAGACCAGCTGCTCGGATTCTCCCTCGCAGGCCGTCGTGCTCTGACAGCAAGCGGACATTAGCGACGAAGCTTAGCAGTCGATGACTAGCACTTTCAACGGAGGTTTACTCTGTAGAGACGAAAATCAGCTTGCTGTGCGTCTACATTGGACGAAATGGTTAAAAACAGCCCATGAAAGCCTGCTCCCCAGTCTTTGCCGCCGTGATTGCTCTCACCGCGCTTGCCGGAGCCGACGATCGGGCATCAGTCGGCTCTATTGAAGCCGACGCCGTTCTTCTGCCATCAAGGTCTGTGAAGCTCAGCCTTCCGATGGAGGCGACCCTGCGCGAATTGCGGGTGAAGGAAGGTGATTTCGTCGAGAAAGGCGACGTGCTCGCCATCCTCTACAGTCCCGCGGAGGTTCTTGATAGGGATCGGGCGGTGAAAGAACTGGAACTTGCGCAATTCCAACTCAAGGTGAGCGACAAACTACGCGCCGATGCGATTGTCAGCGAAGAGCAGGCTCGGCAAAAACTGATCGACCATGATGTCGCCGCGCTGAATGTGCAACGTGCCGAGGCGCTTCTTACTGAAAAGACGGTGGTTGCGCCGTTTGACGGATGTGTGCTCCGTGTTTTTAAAGAAGAGGGTGAGACTGTTGCCCGGGTCGAGAAAATCGTCGAGTTGGTCGACTTCGCCACGCTCTATGCGGAATCCTACCTAGAGTCCGAATGGCTCGGCACGATTCGCCGCGGCAGCACGGCGCAGGTTCAGATCCCGCAATTGGGCGAGGGGACGCGCGATGCGACCGTGGAAAATGTTGATCCCGTGGCGGATCCCGCCAGCGGTCTTTTCCGGGCGAGGCTTGTCATAGACAACTCCGATTACTCTATACCCTCGGGTGTGCCAGCAAAAGCACGATTCACCCCCGGCACCATGTTGGGCGCGGCCACTCCTGAAGAGAAAGTGACGAAGCCGGGCTCCAACTGAGTGGTCTTTTCGCTTGCACCCAGCGTGCCCATATCCTGTGAGCGAATCTGGAGAAAAAGATCTTCGCCGCGCACCGCCACCCCGCAAAAAGGTCGAGGTCCGTCTGACCGCCGCCCAATCGGAAAAGCTCCGCGATCTGTGGCATGAGCATTCCGGCCCGCTGCACGCCATGTTGGTCGGGTGGTGCGGTGATCCGCAAAACGCCTCCGACGTTTTGCAGGAAGTTTTCCGCCGTTTGGCCGCATCACCCTGCCTTGTGGCCAAGATGAATAACGCGCGTGCATTTCTCGCCGTTTCGGCGCGCCGGGTTGCGGTCGACTTCGCGCGGCGCGGCGCCACAAGGGTTGCTTATCACACCGCAGCTGGCGCCGAGACCCCGTCCTCGGAAAACCCCGGCCCGACGGACGAAGCCCTGAGGTTGGCAATTCGACGGGCACTTGAGAGCTTGCCCGCCGAGCAAAGGACGGCGTTCGAGCATAAAGTGTTGAAGGGGAGAACATTAGAAGAGATGTCCAAGCTGGAAAACATTTCCCTCAACACTGCGGCCAGCCGCCTGCGCTACGCGATAGACAAAATCCGCGGGCAGCTGCGTCCTTATTATGACGACCTCAACCGCAAAGACTTCAAAAATATGAAAAACGACCCTTCCAACACCGAAGATATCGCCTCCCAGCGCATCATTACTCCTCTCGCTCCCAAGCGCGTTCCCAGCGTGGCACCCGGCCTCGAAGGCTTGGCTGCGATGGCGCCTGACGACTGCGAGGCCGCGCCGGAAATCGCGGTCTCCGAACCGGAATTCGTGGAAGCCGCGCCGGCTGCCGAGCTGGTTGAACCCGAAATCGCTTTTTGCGGGGTCGGCGGCAATGCGTGGGAACAAGTTGTTCCCGAAGCAGTGGAGCTGCCAGCGGAGGACGGGGATGGCGCGTCGGACGGAGAGTTTGTCGGCGGTGATATCGCGGTGACTGATGAGTTCCCCGAGATGGTGACTTGCGAGATTTTTCCGTGGGATGGTGAGATTCCGGACGAGTGGCTGAAGCCGATATTGGTTGCCGAACTGCCCGAGGATTTCTTGGTCAATCTGTTTGAAGGCGAAGGCGAACCGGTTGACGAGGAAGCTGTTCCTTACGAACTCGAATCCGGCTTCGAGATCTGCGTGCTGCCCGTTCCCGAAGAGTTTTACGCCGGTTTCGACCCGAACGAGTTGCTCGCGCGTTACGAGGAATTCCTGAGCCAAGATCCTACGTGGCTCCCGGGCCTCGCCGAAAACCAAGGCGATTGGTTCCACGAGCAAGTCACCACGTCCAGCGCGTATTTCGAGAAGTTGGAATTCGGCACACCGGGTGAGGCCAATGCTTTTGACCACTGGTTCGCCAGCAATTTCGGGGCGGCGGCTGACGGCACCAGCGAGGAGGGCACAGACTACGGCAACGAACAGCCCGACTATTCAGATGGCAGCTGGTCGTTCGATCCCAAAGACTTGCTGGTGCGCTACGAGGATTTTCTCCGCGAGAATCCTGATTGGGGCGCCTTGGATCCTGACATGATGGAAATTCAAGTTGTTACCCCGAGCAGCTACTTCGGGGAACTTGAATTCGGCACGCCGAGCAAGGCGGATGCCTTCGACAGTTGGTATATTAGCGTTTACAGCCAAGATGCCGCCCATGGATCTATCAACTTGGGTGGAGCCGGAGATGGCGAATACGGAACTGTGGTCTCCGATAACCTCTATTCCGGAGGCAATGACTTCCTCGAGACAACGGGAGTCATCACGGACACACGCAATGGTCTGACCGGAGTTCCCGCGGAGTGGATGAGGGGTGGAGCTGCGAATACCGATGGTCTGCTGCTCAGTGGAGGAGGTCCTGTTGCTGGTGGGGGAAGTCTGTCACTCAACACTGCTCCGAACGCAGAGGGAGCACTTGCCCTCGGTGGTGGTGGCACGATTGTTACCGGAGGAGAAGTCGTGTTGTCCAATGGCGTCGCAGTGAACAAAGCCGAGAACAACACTCTAACCCTATCCAACGGCTCTAAAGTCGTCCTTGAAGGTGGTCAGGTCGTCTCCGAGGGCAAAGTCTATGCCTACAATCTCGAGTTTGGCTCCGGTTCGTTGCCTGGCCCGGAGGCACAGCTTGGCGCGGCTGAGTTACCGACAGAGATTGCCATCACTGGTGACGCGGTTGTAGAGGCAGGATCGCCCTTTGGCAGTGTAGCAGCCGGTCTCGCGTCCACGCCCGGCGAGGCGCTGATCGTGGAGTTTGGCGTGCTTTCTCCATCCGAACCGCTGCAGGGGCCGCAGATGCAAACGGATTTGCACTCTTCCGATGACCTGCCTCAGTCCGTTGTTGCCAGCTCTGGCGGCTCCGCGGGTAGAAGCGGCGCTGATGCTGCTCTGTCCGCTGCGCTTGATGATGCGACGCTCGACAATGCACTTCCGCACGTCGCTGCATCCGCACAGGAGCCGGAACTTGCATCCAATGCCGGCATCAAGGTCGATGCGCCTACCGCTGCAGCTGGTGCGGCGGCTGTCGGCACCGTCGTGCACGGCGGCGCCGCTGCCCCGGCTCTTCGCCGTCCTTTGCCCACACTCTAAGGCTCGTAGCTTTCGAAATCTGGCGAGGCAGGCCTCTGGTCTGCCTCGCTTTGTTTTCGGTGTCTGGGTAGCGTTTACAGATCATGGCATCCGCCTCCGGAGCAATTGCCGGTGTTCCCTCCTTGGCTGCGGCCTTGGGCCGCGCCCTCAAGGCTGACGGCGTTGCCTTCTGGGCTGCCGCGGAGGGCGGTTCAATGCGTCTTGCCTGGGCCTCCGGATTCGCGGCACCGCAGGACACTCCGGCCGAGGATTGGAAAAAAACCCTCCAGACATCGGTGATGCGGTGTGCGACCGGACGCAATGCGTTGCGCGTGACTTCGAAAAACGGGAACGCGCCGCGCGAGTTGATTTTTGTTCCGGTGGTCGAAGGAAATTCTCTGCTTGGTGTTGGCGGATTCAGCGGCGGTGTAGACCTGGTCGAAGCCTGCGGTTCGCACCGGGAGATTCTGCTCGAGAGTCTTCCGGTCTTGGCCAAGGCAATTCGTTCCCAAGGACGCAGCGGCGAACCCGATCTTTCCGCTTTGGCCCTCGGTCTGGTCGGATCGCGAGGAAAAGCGGACGCAGGTCGCGCGGCGGCCGATGCGTTGCAAGCGGCACTCGGGGTCAAGCGTGTCTCGTTGCTCGAGCGTGCGCGGGGCAAGTGGCGCGTCTTGGGCTGTTCGGGTGTTCGCTCCGTCGATGCGCGCAGTGCGGCAACAAAAGAGATTGTCGCGGCATTCGAAAAAGCTCTCGCCGGGGAAAAAGTGACGGATGTTCATGGGGCGCCGCTTGCCCGTTGGCATGACGACTCGTCCGCGCGCCATGTCGGCCTACTCGCCGAGGGGCGCTGGGGATCCGCGCAGGATGGGGTCATGCAAACCGCCGCACCGCTCGTGGCGCACGCGCTGCACGCGCGTCGCACGATTTGGCAAAAACTCTGGCCGGAGGCGGAGGACGATTCGCCGGCCGCACGCCGGAAAGCGCGGCTCGCCCGGACAGTCACTGCGGTAGTCGCGGGAGTTGCCGGACTTTCTCTTCTCTGGCCTTTCCCGCAAACCTTCAAGGGCCAATGCGAGTTGGTGCCCTCGCAGCGCGGCACAGCGGTCGCGGAGATCGGCGGGCGCATCGACGAGGTGCTCGTCTCCGAAGGCGATACGGTCGCGGCAGGTCAGCCCGTGGCGCGCATCGATGCGGGGGAAATCCGCGCCCAACTCGAGGCGGCGCGCCAAATCGAAGCCAAGGCCGGAGCCGAGGCGCGCGAGCAACAGCAGCGCGACGAGATCGGCGCCTTCCGTCAGGCTCAGCTCGAGCAAAAGCGCGCTGCGGAGGAGGCGCGCAAGCTGTCCCTCGATCTTGAGCAATGCACGGTGCGGGCGCCGATCAACGGCATCGTGTTGACCAAAGACTTGGCACTCCGCCGCGGCGAGGTGGCGCAGCCCGGCATGGTAATTTGCGAAATCGCCGCGCTTTCCGGCTGGGATTTGCGCATCAAGCTCGACGAGAGCGATGTCGGTTACTTGCAACGCGCGCTGGAACGCGCGGGGTCTTTGCCTGTGCGCTATGTCTTGCAAGCACGCTCCGATGTCGCGCTGGAAGGAACCATCGATTCGCCGCGTCAAATCAGCCAGATGGTTTACCCCGAGGAGAAAGGCAGTTTTATCTACGCGACCTTGCGCGGCATCAGGCTTCCCGAAGTTTTGCGTGCCGACGTCCGTCCTGGATTTTCCGGCATGGCCAAGATCCAAGGTCCGCGCTGTCCGCTTCTCCTCTCCGTGTTGTCGCGCCTCTGGCACGAGGCGAGACTGCACCTCTTTCTCTGAGCATGATCGCGGAACCCAAGGTCAACGCGCCGCCGCGGGCCCTTGCCGCTTTGCGAGACGATCTGGAAGTGTCCTTGGTCACGCGTCGAGGAGAGCGCATCGCCGTGCTCAAAGACCCCGTCGCGCACCGCTTCTACGAGCTTCCCGAGGACGACTATCGCGCCGCCCTGCTCATCGACCCTGCTCTGCCGCCAGGGCAGGCGATCGCCCTTTTGCGTCAAAAAGGGCCGGCTTCATGGCGGAGTGCGGACGATAAATCTCTTGCCCTGCGTTTGCAGCGTCTGTCGGGCGAGTTGCGTGCCAACGGGCTGGTCCGCGGCGGCGCGGTCAAGACAACGAAGACGGCTCCGACCAGCGTTTTGGGCGAATGGCAGCAAAGATTGCGCGGAGTGGTGTCGATCCTTTTTCTGCGTATTCCGCTCGGTGATCCGTCCTATCTCCTGGAAAAAGCGGCGCCGCTCTGCCGGATTTTCTTCCATCCTCTTTTTCTTTCCGCTTCCGCGCTGTTTGTTGTTCTTTCCGCGATTGTTTTCTTCGCCGCCGGAGGTCCGGGTGCTTTCGAGCCCGGTTGGTTCGCCTCATGGAAGGCGCTGCTCTTTTTCTACTTCGGGCTCGGTTTGCTCAAAGTCGTCCACGAGGGCGCTCACGCTGTTGCCGTGAGGCAATACGGGGGAAAAGTGCACGAAGCGGGAACCACATTGGTCGCCGGTCTACCGCTCTTCTACGTCGAGGCGAGCGATTCGTATCTGTTCCCGAAAAAGCCCCAGCGCATCGCCGTTGCGGCGGCGGGAATCGTGGCCGAGCTGATCGTGGCTGCGGTTCTGGTCTGGCTTTGGTTTTTCATGGCCGACGGTTTTGCCCGCCAACTGGTCTTGAATCTTCTCCTCGTGGCCAGCGTCAGCACCTTGCTTTTCAACGGTAACCCGCTGATGCGCTTCGACGGCTATTATATTCTCGCCGACGCGCTCGACCGGCCTGACTTGCGCGAGCGTTCCGGCGAATTCGTTTCTTCCCGGATTGGCGACTTCCTGCTCGGAGCAAAAAGCCGCGAAGTGCCGCAGAAGGAAGCTTGGTTGCTCGGCAGCTACGGTGTGCTCAGTCAGGCATGGCTCATCATTGTCATTCTCGGGATCTGGCGTTTCCTTTCCGTCGTCGCACAGCCGCACGGTTTGCAATGGGCTGTCAATCTTCTCATCGGGGCATGGGTCATCAATTCACTGGTCTTTCCCTTCTTCCAATTTTGCCGCGGACTCTTCGAGCGGGCGGAGGCCTCCCGGGGAGCCCGACGAAAACGGGCGCTGGCCGGACTGGCTGTCGCCTCGCTGGTTGTGGCCGGAATTTTTTTCGTCCCTCTGCCGCATTGGATCGCGCGCTCTTGCGTGCTCGAACCGGCCGATGACTCCGTGCTGCGCGCCGGAGTGGATGGTTTCGTTGCCGAAGTCTTGGTGACCGAGGGGGAAACGGTCAAAGCAGGACAAATCCTCGGCCGCCTGCGCAGCTCGGCCCTTGCTGAAGAATTGCAGTCGGCCAAGTTGGCTGTCAATCAAGCGGAAGCATCGTTGCGTGGTGCGGTTACTGCTTCCTCCCTCGCCGAGGTCGGCAAGCAAAGGACGGCACTGGCAGCGGCACGTTCCCGCTTGGCCGAAACGGAAAAACGCGCCGAACGACTTGTGCTCACTGCGGCGATCGACGGCGTCGTTGCCACGCGCGACATGGATACGAAGTTGGGACAGTTCCTCAAGGCTGGAGACGTCTTTTGCGTCGTGCAGCCACCGATGCTCGATGAATTTCTCGTCCCGCTCGGGGAAAAGGAAGCGCGTCAGGTGAAAAGTGGAGCGAGTGCGCGTCTGCGCCTGCGCGGGCAGCCCGGCAAAGTCTTCCACGGTGTTGTCGCGGGCGATCCGCTGCGGCTCATTGCTGAGCAATTGCCCGCTGGACTCCGCGAGGCAGCCGGCGGCGATGTTGCTGTATCGGCCAACGCAGCACGCCAGGAAATGCTTCTCGCCGACACGCACTTCGCCAAAGTCCGCATCACCAACCCTGATGACACCCTCAAAATCGGAATGACCGGACGCGTTCGCATCGCTTGCGGTAACCAGACGATCGCCGGTCGCTTGGCCAGCGCCCTTGCCGACTTCGTGCGTCTGGATGTGCGGATGCAGTAGCTCGGGGTTTGACCTCGGGGTGCCGCAATGGCGAAGATAGCAGTCTTATGAGCAAAGGAATTCTGGAAGGCAAAACAGGCGTGGTTTTCGGCGTGGCCAACAAGCGCAGCATTGCGTGGGCCATCGCCAAGGCGTGGAAGGAAGCGGGGGCCAACCTCATCTTCAATTACCAGGGCGAGCGGGTGAAAGAGAACGTGGAGGAGCTAGTCGCCGAATTCGGGGCCGATGTGCCGGTCTATCCTTGTGACGTGGCCAAGGACGAGGAGATTGCGGCGTTTTTCGACAAGGTCAAAGGACACACCAACAAGCTCGACCTGCTTCTCCACTCGGTGGCTTTCGCCCCGAAGGAGGCGCTGGAGGGGGATTTCGTCTCCACCTCGCGTTCGGCTTTCTCCACCGCGATGGACATCAGCGCCTACTCCCTCGTCGCGCTGTCGCGCGCCGCGGCCCCGATGATGACCGACGGCGGCAGTGTCGTGGCCATGAGCTACCTCGGCAGCGTCAAAGTCGTGCCGCACTACAATGTGATGGGCGTGGCCAAGGCGGCGCTCGAATCCTCGACACGCTACCTCGCCTATGATCTCGGTGCGCACAAAATCCGCGTGAATTGCATCAGTGCCGGCCCCGTGCAGACGCTGGCCGCGCGCGGTATTGCCGGATTTTCCTCCATGATGAAACACTACGAGGCGCACGCCCCGCTCAAGCGCAGTTGCGAAACGTCCGAACTCGGCGCGACGGGTGTGTTTCTGGCCAGCGACGGCGCGGCGTCGATCACGGGCCAGGTGCTCTACGTGGACGGCGGCTACGAGATCATGGGGATGTAAGCGCGTGGACGCGCGGATCATTGACGAGTTGCGCAAGATCGCCGGCATCGACGGCGTGCGCACCGACGACGCCTCGCGCGAAGCGGCGGCGGGCGACAAATGGTTTGCCCGCACTCTGCCGGAGGCCGTTGTCTTCGCGCGCTCGACGGCGTCGGTCTCCGGCGTGATGAAGATTGCCGCGCGGGAAAAAATCCCCGTGACGACGCGCGGTTCGGGCTACGGCTATGTCGGCGGCTGCGTCCCGGTGCGAGGCGGAATCGTGCTCTCGACGGCGCGGATGGACCACATCAAAGAGGTGAGCGCTGAGGATTTTGTCGCCGTGGTCGAACCGGGGGTGATCACTGGGCATTTGCAGGACGCGGCGCGGCGCAAGGGACTTTTCTACCCGCCGGATCCGGCCAGTTTGAAGGACTGCAGCATCGGCGGAAACATCGCGACCAATGCCGGGGGTCCGCGGTGTTTGAAATACGGCGTGACGCGCAACTACGTGCTCGGCCTCGAGGTGGTCTTGGCCGACGGAACGGTGGCGCGGGTCGGGGGGCGCACGCACAAAAACAAAACGGGTTTCGACCTGGCCGGACTTTTCACCGGCTCGGAGGGAATGCTTGGTATCGTCACCGAGGCGACCTTGCGCCTGCTGCCGTGGCCGCCGGCGCGCGCCGTGCTCTCGGCCAGCTTTCCCGACATGCCGGCTGCGGCCGCAGCGGTGCAATCGATTTTCGCCCACGGCCATCTGCCGTCCGCGGTGGAAATCGCCGACCGTTTCACCCTCGAGGCGGCGCGCAAACATGCCGGGACCGAGACGGTCATTCCGCCGGGCGAGGCGCACCTCCTCGTCGAAATCGATGGACAGGACGCAAGCGTCAAGGCGGAGACCGCCGAGTTGACGGCGCTTTTGAAAGACGCGCACGCCGTGTCGGTCGAAAGCGCGATGACCTCCGAAGGTTGCGAGCGGCTCTGGGCGCTGCGGCGCGGATTTTCCGAATCACTCAAGGCCACGGGGCTGAAAAAACTCAACGAAGACATCGTCGTGCCACGGGGCAAGCTGGTCGAGTTGGTCGAATTCGGGGCGCAGCTCGGGTGTGATTATGACGTTCCCGTGGCCTGCTTCGGGCACGCCGGCGACGGCAACATCCATGTGAATCTCATGGTCGAGAATCCGGATGATCCGGCGGTCAAGGATCGCATGGAGAAAGCGCTCGATGCGTTGTTCCAGGGCGTGTTGGCCATGGGCGGATCGATCACCGGCGAGCATGGGGTCGGCCTGGCCAAGAAACGTTGGTGGTCGCAGGCGGTCGATGCCGGGGCGGATGATTTGCACCGGCGCATCAAACGCGCGCTGGACCCGGATGATTTGCTCAATCCGGGGAAGTTTTTGTAGAAGGTTTGTTGCGCTTAGCTCCCAACTTTTGACGCGGCCGCGTTGAAAGTGTGCAAAACGGTCGTTTGAGAAACCGCAGAGGACACAGAGGGCTCAGAGAATGTGGAGTTGTTGTAGCGGCGGTCTACGACCGCCGGACGCATTCAGGTACTCGGCACCGACGGTC
>CAZJGQ010000026.1:0-19264 GCA_964545425.1 uncultured Chthoniobacter sp.
CATGAACATCGGAATGACCATCGGCGTGACGCCCATCACCGGTTTGCCGCTGCCTCTGGTCAGTTACGGCGGGTCCTTCCTCATCGCCGTCCTGTTCAGTGTCGGGCTGCTCCAGAGCATTTGGGTGCACCGCGGCGGCGGTCGCGGTTCGTCAACCTCCTGGCGGCTCCGCAGCTGACAAGTTGCTGCCCCGCAGCAGATTGAGAAAATCCGGGAGGCTCATCCACATACCTGCACGACCCCTTTTGCTTGCGCCGACCCCCGATTCGTCGGAAATTACGCGTTTCCGTCCATGAGGTATAACCCTTCGACCTTGATGGCCCTTCTGGCGGCGTGGCTCCTCTCCGGAATCGCGGGCGCTTCGGCGTCGATGTCCTTCGAGGACCAAGCCCTCCGCCTGCGCGAAAGCGTTCTCCTCCGGGTCGAGCCGCGCGTGGCGCGTCCCTCGGTCAAGCAGTCCCCCCGGGCGGGCAACTCGCGCACTTATCCTTGGAAAAACAATATCGTCACCACCGTCTTTTGGGTGGGGGAACAGCCGACGCAAAACAACCCGGTGCCGAATTGCAAAAGCTCCTGGGACGTCAACTGGGCCAAGAATTTTGGCGGCTACGACAACCCCGACCCCAGCCATCGCCGCGGCTACCTGCCGGCACGGTTTATTCCGCGGCAAAATCCTTTCTACATCGCCCTGCCCTACAACGATGTGACCCGCGGCCGGACCAAACCCGAGGCGCCGCGCGTCATTCCCTGGTTCCGCGAGGCTTTCGTCAAACCCGGCCAATCGGTCTGCAAAGGCCGGTGGGTGGTCATTCGTTATCGCAACCGCGAAGCCTATGCGCAGTGGGAGGACTGCGGGCCGTTCCGCACCGACCACTGGCAATACGTTTTCGGCAACGCCCGTCCGCTCCCCAACCTCAACCAGGCTGCTGGACTCGATGTTTCCCCCGCCGTGCGCGACTACATCGGCATGCGCGGCGGGAAGGACGTGACCAGTTGGCGCTTCGTCGAATTCCGGGAAGTGCCTCCCGGCCCGTGGGCCAAATACGGCGATAACAACACCTTTGTGCAGCAGCGTCGGCGCGGCGATGTGCGCTTTGCCGACACCGGAAAACCCCGCACCTCGACCGCCCTGGAAAACTGACCGCACAGGGCTTTCCTCCTTGGCCCTCAGGCGGTTGCCGGGGCCAAATGAGGAATTGCCATGAGCCCGATGAGCCGCTAATTTCCACCTTTTGGCGCAACCTTGATGAAGATCATCAGCATCAACGGGGAGGACGTTGCTCCTCCTCTTAATGGCCATGCTTGGGACCCGGAGAACGACCTCTTCGCCAAGTGTTCGGCCTATGATGAACCCGAGCGGGCCCAGGCCCTCGGGATTTATCCGTTTTTCCGTCCCATCGAGGAAATGGACGGCGCCGAGGTCCTTTGCGAAGGCCGCCGCGTCGTCATGGTCGGATCGAACAACTATCTCGGCTTGGCCAACGACCCCCGCGTGGTCGAAGCCGCCGTCGAGGCGACCCGCAAATACGGCCTCGGTTGCACCGGATCGCGCTTCCTCAGCGGCAACCTCATCATCCACGAGCAACTCGAGGAGGCTCTCGCCGACTACATCGGCAAAGATTCCGCCCTGCTTTTTTCCACCGGTTACTTCGCCAACCAAGGCGCCCTGACCTGCCTGTTCGAGGACGGCGACTACATCCTCTGCGACAAGGAAAACCATGCCAGCCTGATCGACGGCTGCCGCATGTCGCCGGCCAAAATCATTCCCTTCGCCCACAATTCACCCGAGTCCCTCCGCCGCCGCCTCTCACGCTTGCCCGCCGAGGCCGGCAAGATGGTGGTCATCGACGGCGTCTTCAGCATGTCCGGCGACATCGCGCGCCTGCCCGAGTTGATGGCCGTGGCCGAGGAATTCGGCGCCAAGTTCTACGTCGACGAAGCCCACGCTCTCGGCGTCATGGGACCGGACGGCAAAGGCAGTGCGCACGGTCTCGGCGTGGCCGATCGCGCCGACCTCATCATGGGAACTTTCTCCAAGTCGCTCGGTTGCATGGGCGGGTTCCTCGCCGGCGAAGCGGACGTCATCAAGTTCGTCCGCCACAAAGCCCGCTGCTTCATTTTCACTGCCTCCCCGACGCCTGCCGTGGCCGGCGGAGTGATGAAGGCAATGGAAATCATGCGCGCCGAGCCGTGGCGTATTGAGAAACTCTGGGAAAACACCCTGCGCATGCACCGCGGTTTCCGCGAATTGGGTTTCCACATCGGCACGACCGAGACACCAATCGTGCCCATCCTTGTCGGCGACGAGCAAAAGGCCTTCTTCTTCGCCCAGCGACTTTTCGACAGCGGCATCTTCGCCACCCCGGCCATCTATCCGGCGGTGCGCCGCGGTCAGGCCATCATCCGCACCAGCTACATGGCCACCCACACGCCGGAGCAACTCGACTACGTGCTCGAAACTTTCGAGCGCATTGCCCGCGAACTCCGCATCTTTGAAGACGATGTCTACCAGCGAGCCGCCGGGGAAATCCCCCAAAGGCATCACGATCATCCCTTGCCGCACGCGGTCCGAACTGCGGCGGTTTGAGAACTGCGCCGAGGACGTCCTAGGTAGCTTCCCGCAATTCGTCCCGCCCATTCCGGGCAGCATCGTCGAGACCTTCCTGCCGGGTTCGCCTTTCCTTGCCGCCGGCGGGGAACTCGCTCCCTTTCTCGCCCTGCGCGACGGCCGGCCCGTCGGCCGCATCGCCGCGATCCGCAACCGCCTGCACAACGAATACCACCGCGATCGCACCGGATTTTTCGGGTTCTTCGATTTTGCCGACGACGAGACGGCCGACGCGCTTTTCACCGCCGCCTGCACTTGGCTTCGGGAACGTGGCCTCACCTCCGCGCGCGGGCCCTACTCGCCGAGCATCAACGACACCTGCGGCCTGCTCAGCGAAGGTTTCGATGATCCGCCGTGCGTCTTCATGCCGTGGAATCCGCCGCGTTATGTCGCGGCTTACCAACGGCTCGGCTTGTCCGAAGTGCGGAGGCTCTGTGCGTTCGAGATGGATATGACCGCGCCCGCCGATCCCTCCATGGTTCGGCTCTCCGATCGCGCGAGGGACAAAAGCGGGCTCACCATCCGGCCCTTCGATCTGCGCAAACCCGAGAAAGAACTGCGCATCCTGCAGCGTCTTTACAACGTCACCCTCGATCGCAACTGGGGCTATGTGCCGGTCACCTGGGAGGAGTTGGAACATTCCGCCGCGGGCCTGCGTACCATCGCCGATGCGCGCATGCTCTTTTTTGTCATGCACGGCGGACGCGAGGTCGGCTATTCCATCTCGTTGCCCGACATCAACGAATTCCTCCGCCGTTCGTTGTCCTGGCCGCGCGGTTTTCTCCGCCTGCTACCCATGCTCTGGATGATCAAAACCGGCCGTCCGCGCCGCGCCCGGCACCTCATCCTCGGCATCGAGCCCGAATTCCGCCGCCGCAGTGGCATTGCTCCCTTCCTCTACCGGGAAACCTTCCGCCACGTCGGTGTCGATTATCCGCTGGCGGAGGTGTCGTGGGTCGAGGCGAACAACGAGCAAATCGTGCGCGGCATCGAAATCCTCGGCGGGCGTCGCTCGAAGGATTACACCATCTGGGAGAAACCACTTTAAAACCATGCGCCTACTCGTTACCGGAGCCACCGGATTCATCGGCCGCACTCTCGTTCTGCGCGCACTGGCCGACGAAGGCGTCACCGAGGTCGTTGCCCCGGTCCGTTCTCCCGACCGCCTCCGCGAACAACTGGCCCGTGAAGGCGCCACGGGGACGCGCAAGTTGCGCGTGATCAAAGCGGCCGCCCCCGCGTGGGATCTCGGAGAGGTCGGCGCGGTCGACCGCGTTGTCCATTGTGCCGGCGTTCTCTTCGGTCGGACCCGCGAGGAATATTTCCGGGTCAATGTCGACGGAACCCTCGATCTGCTCCGCCAGTTGCCCGGATCACCCCGCACCATCGTGCTTTCCTCGCAGGCGGCCGGCGGTCCGACCCCCGAGGGCCATCACGCCAAAACCCTCGAGCATCCCGATCGCCCGCTCTCGTGGTATGGCGAATCGAAACTGCACATGGAATCCGCCGTGCGCGAAGCCGGACACCGGAACATTTTCTTCCTTCGCGCTCCCATGGTGCTCGGCCCCGGCGACAAAGCCACCCTCCCGCTTTTTCGCATGGTTCGCGGCAAAATCTGGACCAAGCCCGGCGTCAAAACGAAACACTTCAGCTGGATTTCTTCCGACGATCTCGCCGATGCCATCGATGCGTGGTTCACCGCCGGACGACCCGGAACCGCCCATGTCGCTTCGCCCGACACCATCACCGATGCCGACCTCATGTTGACCGCCGGCAAAGTGAGCGGCGCCCGCGGTCGTCTGCTGCCCATCCCGCATGCTTTCCTCCGCGTCGTCGCCACGGCTTCAAAATTCATCCCGTCGATCGGCGAAAAGGTGCCGTCCCTCGTTCCCGATCGCGCGCGGGAAATCTGGCCGGACCGCTGGGTGCTGGACAGCGCACCTTTCGAAAAATCCACCGGTTGGCGCGGCCGCGCCACGCTCGAAGACACGCTGGCCAGAACGCTCGCGTGGTTCCGGCGCGAGAAGCTGGTCTGACCCCTTCGGTGGATCGCGATGTCCCCATCGCGATAAATCGCATCGTCTTATCGCGCCGGGGCGGCGCGATCGACCTTACGCTGGGGCGAAATCGAGCTGCTGCTTGAACGGATCGACGCGCGCCACAACGACTTCGAGTTCGTCTCCGGCTTGGTAAGTCTTCTTCTTTTTCCGTCCGACAAATCGTTGCCGCGCCTGGTCGAAGGTGTAGAAGTCGTCGCCCAGGGCGGAGACATGGACGAGTCCCCCCGCCATGACCTCGGGCAACTCGACGAACATGCCGAAGTTGCGCACCTCGAGGACGATGGCCTTGAAGGTTTGTCCTGTTTTCTTGGCCAATTGCTGACGGAAGAATTCAAATTTCTTCAAACGCACCGCTTCACGCTCGGCCTCGGCGGCATTACGTTCCGTCGTCGAGATGTGCCGCGCGATTTCGCCGAAGGGAATCCGTCCCTTCGGTTTGGTATAGCCACAGACATCAGAGAGGACGCGATGGACGATAAGATCCGCATATCTGCGGATCGGGCTGGTGAAATGGGTGTAGTCGCTCTTGGCCAAACCGTAGTGTCCCGCCGGTTCCGGCGAGTAGCTCGCGCGCTTCAGGCTCTTCAAGAGCGCGGTCTTCAGCGCGTATTCCTCCGGTTGTCCGCGCAGCATCTTGAGAAAGCGGGTCAATTCTTTGCGCACGGACAAATTCCCGACCTTGTGCCCGTGCATCTGCACGCGCTCACGGTATTCGTTGAGCTTGGCCTCGTCCGGTTTCTCGTGCACGCGGTGGATGGCTGCGGCAGGCGTCATGCGGAAAAGCCGCGCTACCGCCTCGTTGGCCGCGAGCATGCATTCCTCGATCAATTGGTGGGAAATGTCGTTCTCGATGCGTTCCAGCCGCGCAGGCCGCCCTTGGTCGTCGAGCCAGACCTTGACCTCCGGAAAATCGAGGTCGAGCGAGCCCTCCTCGAAGCGCTTTTTGCGCAGGGTGGATGCCATGGCCCAAGCCTCGTGCAACATGCGGTCGAATTTGTCGGCCGGATTGGTCTGCAGGCGGGCGAACGCTTCTTTGTAAGTGAAGCGGCGCGTGCTGCGGATGATGCACTTGGCAAAGCGTGACTTGCGGATCTTGCCGTCGCGCGAAATCTCCATGAAGGCCGCGAAAGTAAGCCGGTCTTCGTCCGGACGCAGACTGCACAGCCCGTTGCTCAACGCCTCGGGTAGCATGGGAATGACGCGATCCGGAAGGTAAACGCTGTTCCCTCGCTTGTAGGCCTCGTGGTCAAGCGGTGTGCCGGGCGTCACGTAGTGCGAGACATCGGCCACGTGGACGGTCAGCTTCCAACCGTCTTTTGTTTTCTCTACATTGATCGCATCGTCGAAGTCGCGCGCGTCGTCCGGGTCGATCGTCACAACCAGCGTGCCGCGGCAGTCTTCGCGTCCGCGTGCCGCCGAGGACGGAACCTCGGGAGGGAAGGAGCGCGCTGCGGTCAGCACATTCTCGGGAAACTTGGTCGGCAGGTCGAACTTGCGGATAATCGATTCGATATCGACGCCGGGTTTGTCCGACGGTCCGAGCACCTCGACGATCTCGCCCTCGGGATTGACGTGGCGCGACTTCCATTCGCCCAGCTTGACCACCACCTTGTCGCCTTGGTTCGGACGCAGCGGCGCCGCGGGTTGGGGGACGTAGATGTTGTGGACGAAATGTTTGTCGTCCGGCACGACGTGCCAGAAGCGGTCCGACTTTTCCAAGGTGCCGACTGCGGTGGTCGTGCCGCGTTTGAGGATGCGGATGACGCGTCCGCACGGCTGGTATCCTCTGAAGGGCGGTTGGTCGCGCAAATGCCGCACGACCACGCGATCGCCTGGCAGCGCCGTCGCCGTGTTTTCCGGCGTAAGATAAAACTCCGCCTCGCCCGGCAGATCACGCAGCAGGTGAGCTGAGCCGTCACGATGCAATTGGATTGTCCCGACCACCAAATCGGCATCGGACGGCAGGGCGAAGTGTTCGTGGCGCACGCGCACTATGTCGCCGGCCAATTCGAGGTCGTGCAGTGCCCGCGCCAGGAGAGGCGCCTGCTGCGCTGACAGGCGCAGTCCGCGCGCGATCTCGCCCATCGAGGGCGGTGATTGGCGGTTTTTGCGGACCAAGGCGAGGGCACGCGCCGCCAAGGCCGGGTCGCTCGCTCCGGCGGGCGTGGCGTTGGGCCCGGGAATATTACGATCTGGCCTCTTGCCGGTTGCGGGCTTGGTGCGGCGCCCCGCGTTGCGCTTCTTGGCGCCGGTCGGGCGCCGACGGCTTTTGTCGGATGGCCCGCGTCGTGATTTTGGCATGTCGACCGGAAACATCACCCGCCCCCGCTTTTGGTGCAAGACGATTGGCGGCGGGACGGAGTAAATTCAGGCCATGCAAGTCGTGCCAGCCCATGTTGCGGAATGCGGGAAGATGGATCGGGCCGTCCTGGCGCGATTGACGGGGAATAGGAATCGCGATGGGGACATCGCGATCCACCTTTTGCCATGATCGTTCGCGCCTCACTACTGGGCTGGGTGGCGGTTGCGCTATTTGTGGCGTGGAGTGTCTGGCTAGCTTTGCTCTGGCGACCGTCCAACCAAATCGAGTTGCACACGCAAAACCTTCTCACGCGTGCCTCGGCCCGGGACTGGCCGGCCGTCGAGGCCATGATGTCGCCGGATTATAACGACCAGTGGGGACACGATCGCAGCGTGGCCATCGACGAGGCGCGACGTTTATTCAGCCACTTCTTCGCCTTGCAGATCGTGGCGCTCGAGCCGCTGCGTATCACCGAGGAAGGCGATGCCTATCTTGCCTCGGCACCGATCGGAGTCTTCGGTTCGGGGACGGCTGTGGCGCAAGCTGTCATCGAGGAAGTGCGCGCGGCGGGCGGCGATGCTGTCTTCGTCTGGCGCAAGTCGGGTGCTTGGCCTTGGCAGTGGGCGCTGGCCGAAGTGCGCCACGAGGAATTGGCCGACCGCTGGCCGCGTTGAAACTTTATTCGATCTGCGGCCGGTTGGCCACGCGCTCCAACGCACCGAGATCGATCGACTCCACGGCGGTCCGGAGTTGGGCAGGTTCAATGCCGCTGCCGGTCACCTCGACCATAAAGCGACCGCCGACCATCACCTTGGCCGACCCGGATCTGTCGATCGTGCGGTATTGCTCGAGGCCCTTGCGGCCTTGGTATTCCGTGGTGCGCTCGTAGCCTTCGTCGCCCTCGCTGTCCACTTCGGTCGCCGTCCACCCGAAGCTGGCCATGGTGGCGGCGGGTCCCATCGCGCCGAGATCGGTGATCTTGACCTCGAGACGCGCACCCTCGCTTTCGCCGTATTCGCCGGTTGCTTCCGACACGTTGACGCCGAACGCCCCCGTTTTGCGTCCGCTCGAATTGGTGCGCCGGAGGCCGGCCAGTTCGGCCGGTAAAAGAGCCCGCAATTCGCGGAAATCCACCGCTGTCTTGCCGCCCATCGCGGCGAGCGGGTTGTTCGTGCCTCCTTGCAGCGCGTTCATGAACTGCGCGGCCGCCGCCATCATATCCGCACCCGGAGCAGGAGGCGTCGCATCGTCCGTGTTGGTTGTCTGGAAAGCTTGCATCATGCCGGCCAGCGCTGCCATCGGGTTGGGTCCGGGCGTGGGAGTCGGACTCTGTCCGAGGGCCAAAATGGGGAACGTCAGGAGGAGGGCGCAGAAAGCGGTCTTCATGGACGCCAAGTTCATGCAGTCGCGGGCCACGGGCAAGCCCGCAGGACGCCAATTTCCTTTGCGGGGGCGGGCCGGACGGATATTTTGGAGGTTTTCGCGCCCCGGCGCGGGCGCCTCTATGGTCAATTTCATCATCAGGAAAATCATCGGCTCGAAGAATCAGCGCGAGATCAAGCGCATGATGCCGATCGTCCGCAAAATCAACGAGCTGGAGCAGCAATACCAGTCGCTCTCCGACGACGACCTCCGCGCCAAAACGGCCGAGTGGAAGGCCCGCATCTCGGCTATCGAGGACTACAAGGAGCAGCAAAAGGCTCTCGACGAAATTCTGCCCGAGGCTTTCGCCGTGGTGAAAAACACCGCCCGCCGTCTCTGCGGACGCACGGTCTCCGTGGTCGACCACCCCATCGAGTGGCAGATGGTCCATTTCGACGTCCAACTCATCGGCGGCATGGTCCTGCATAGTGGACGCATCGCCGAAATGGCCACCGGCGAAGGCAAAACGCTCGTCGCCACTTTGCCGCTTTATCTCAACGCGCTGGCCGGACGCGGTGCGCACCTTGTCACGGTCAACGATTACCTCGCCCGGCGCGACGCCGAATGGGTCGGCGAGATTTACCGTTTCCTCGGACTCACTGTCGGCGTCATCCAGCACGACCAACCGCCCGATGTCCGCCGCGCACAATACGGCTGCGACATCACTTACGGGACGAACAGCGAATTCGGCTTCGATTACCTGCGCGATAACGGCATGGCCACGTCGAAGGAGCAGCAGGTGCAGCGCGGACATTACTTCGCCATCGTCGACGAAGTGGACTCCATCCTCATCGACGAGGCCCGCACGCCGCTCATCATCAGCGGACCGGCCACCGTTTCGACGCACCAATACGACCGATTCAAACCGCTCGTCGAACAACTCGTCCGCAAGCAAACCATGCTCTGCAACCGCCTCGTCACCGAGGTGAAAGAATTGCTGGAAAAAGGTGACGACGAGCAGGCCGGACGTGCCCTCTTCAAAGTCAAACTCGGCGAGCCGCGCAATAAGGGTTTCCTCCGTCTCATGGAAGAGCCCGAGATGCGCAAGCTGCTCGACAAGGCGGAGCTTGCTTTTTATCAGGACACAAACAAAGAAGCCCTCGTCGCGCTCAAGGAGGAGCTCTACTACACCATCGAGGAGCGCCAGCACGAAGCGGACCTCACGGAGAAGGGGCGCTCGTTCATGAATCCCGACGATCCGGACGCCTTCGTGCTGCCGGACCTGATCAACGAATTCACCGACATCGACCTCGACGCCTCGCTCGGCGACAAGGACAAGATCGAGGCCAAGGCGAAGAAGCAGCAGCATTTCGACGCGCAGGCCGAGCGGATCCACAACATTTCCCAGCTGCTCAAGGCCTACTGCCTCTACGAAAAAGACGTCGAATATGTCGTGGAGGAAAACAAAGTCCTCATCGTCGACCAGTTCACCGGACGCAAAATGCCGGGGCGTCGTTGGAGCGACGGACTGCATCAGGCGGTCGAAGCGAAAGAGGGCGTGCAGATCGACCGGGAGACCCAGACGCTGGCCACCATCACCATCCAGAACTATTTCCGCCTCTACGAAAAGCTGGCCGGCATGACGGGCACGGCCGAGACGGAGGCCAACGAGTTCCACGACATCTACGGATTCGATGTCGTCGTCATTCCGACCAACCGCGTGGTGGCGCGCAAAGACTCCAACGACCGCATCTACAAAACGCGGCGCGAGAAATACAACGCGGTCATCGAGCAAATCAAAAAGCGGCACGCGGAAAAGCAGCCGGTTCTCGTCGGCACGGCCAGCGTGGAGTCATCCGAGTTGCTCAGCCGCATGCTCAAGCGCGAGAAAATCCCGCACAATGTGCTCAACGCCAAATTCCACCTGCAGGAAGCCGAGATTGTTTCCCGCGCCGGTCAGCCCGGCACGGTGACCATTTCGACCAACATGGCGGGCCGCGGCACGGACATCAAACTTGGCGCCGGCGTGCAAGATGTCGGCGGACTGCACGTCATTGGAACCGAGCGCCACGAATCCCGCCGTATCGACCGCCAGCTGCGCGGTCGTTGCGCGCGCCAAGGCGATCCCGGCAGCTCGCAGTTTTTTGTCAGCTTCGAAGACGACCTCATGCGCAACTTCGGCGCGGCCGACCGCATGACCAAGATCATGGAGCGCTTCGGCATGGAGGAAGGCGAGGAGTTGGAGCATCCGTGGCTCAACAAGAGCGTGGAAACCGCGCAGAAGCGTGTCGAACAGCGCAATTACCTCATCCGCAAGCGCACCCTCGAGTTCGACGACGTGATGAACCAGCAGCGCGCGGTCATCTACGGCTATCGCAACGACGCCATCGAGACCGACAACCCCCGCGCCATGGTTTACGAAGTGATCGACGAGATGGTGCCGAAGAAAGTCGAGGAACTCCTCGAGCCCGGCGAACAGGGCGAGCCGGACTACGAAGATTTGCTCCAGTGGGTCAACCAGACCTTCCCGCTCGGCCTCAAGAAAGACACGGCGCAGTTCGAAACGCGCACCGTCGAGGAGAACGGGAAGTTTCTCGTTGAAAAAATCAAAGCGGCCTACGAGTTGAAGGCCGGGCACGAGCAAGGCGACGCGCTCAAGATGCTCGAGCGCTACATCATGCTCAACGCCATCGACCGCCTTTGGCAGGAGCATCTTTATGCCATGGACGGACTTCGCGAGGGCGTCTACCTCCGCGCTTACGGACAAAAGGACCCGCTCGTCGAATACAAGAGCGAGGCCTACAAAATGTTCGTCGAGCTGATGGACCGAATCCGCGGCGAAGTGCTGACCAATCTCTTCCGCAGCACGACGAATCTGGCTTCGTTCGAGACCTTCCTCTCGCAGTTGCAGCAGAAGCTTTCCGGAGGCGAATCGTCCGACGGTTCGGCTGGCGTGCGTTCACCCGCCGCGACATCTTCCCCCGAACAGGGCGAACTGAAAATCGAACTCCCGGTCCGTCGCGAAGCCCCCAAAGTCGGACGCAACGAGCCCTGTCCCTGCGGCAGCGGCAAAAAATTCAAAGCCTGCTGCGGCCGCAAGGCATAGAGCAGTTTAAGATTTTTTGTAGCCGCGGTACTCTGTGCCGCGAATCAGTTGGCTCAACGCGCCACAGAGTGGCGCGGCTACACC
Organism: uncultured Chthoniobacter sp.; assembly: GCA_964545425.1. GTDB lineage: Bacteria > Verrucomicrobiota > Verrucomicrobiia > Chthoniobacterales > JACTMZ01 > JACTMZ01. The sequence continues at coordinate 11,523 of CAZJGQ010000026.1, forward strand.
AAACGGCTACGACATTTCCAAAAACGCCATAGCGACATATTCCACCCCACGAAGAGCGGGGTAGGGCGGGGCCTCCGGACCCGCCGCCACCAAGCGGCGGAGATTAAACTGCCATCACCCGACCCACTGGAAATCCACCGGCTTCTTCATCTCTTCGCTCAGGCTCTTGTGCACCGGGCAGGTCAGCGCGGCATTCTCCAACAGGGCCCTGTGCGGATGATCGGAAGACAGCGGCACGTGGATGGTCGTTGCGAGTTTGGCGATGCGGCGTGGTGCATCTGCGGACATCACCTTGACGACTTCGATTTCCATCCCGCGCAAATCAAGCTGATGCCGGTCGGCCACGATGCCCATGATCGTGGCCATGCACGATCCCAGCGCGGTGGCCACCAGATCGGTCGGGGAAAAAGATTCGCCGCGTCCGTGGTTGTCGGTCGGCGCATCGGTGTGGAGAGTTTGCCCGGACGGACCATGCGTTGCCTCGCAGCGCAGGCCGCCTTCGTAGCGGATGTTGACTTTGACCATGCCGGCGAGGTCAGCGCTTTTGCAGGATTAGCGCGAGGAAAAACACGCAGCCAAGCGCGCCGGTGATCACCCCGACCGGCAACTCGGTGCCGGACAGAATGGTCCGTGCCGCAAGATCCGCGCCGACGGTGAGGGCTGCGCCGACCAGAATGCTCGCGGGAATGGAGACGCCGTGCGGTGCCCCGACCAGCCGACGGGCCATATGCGGCGCCATGAGTCCGACAAAGCCGATGGTTCCGCACGCCGCCACGGTCAATGCGGCAAGCACCGCAGCCAGAGCGATTCCTGCCGTCTGTAGCAAGGAGACGCGCACTCCGAGGTGGTGCGCGCTTTCGCCACCGAGGGCGAGAAGATCGAGCGGTCGATGCAGGAGATAGACAATGAATCCGCCAACCACGGCCGCTGGCACCAGCATCCAGACCTCGGCCCATCCGCGTCCCGCGAAACTGCCCATCAGCCAGAACAAAATGCTGCGCAGCGCCCCGGGGTCGAAGCGGAGGATGATGGCGGTGGTGAAGGCCTGGGCCAGTGCGCCGAGAGCCACGCCGACCAACAACAACGACGGCAGGTCGGCCGCAATGCGTTTGCGGCAGAGCAAGAGCACGACTGCGGCGATGAGGAGACTTCCGGCCAAGGCTGGCCATGTAACGGATGCCGCGCCGGCGGCCAGTGCCAACACCGCGCCGAGTGCACCGCCCGACGAAAGACCGAGCAAATAGGGTTCGGCCAACGGATTGCGGAAGATGGCCTGCAGGAGCAAGCCTCCCAAAGCCAAGTTCGCGCCCGCCGCGGCCGCCAGCAGCACGCGCGGCAAGCGAAGTTCCCACAGGACCAACGAAGCGCGTTCCAACTCCGGGGTGCTCGCGCCGTGGCGGAGCAACTCCCAAAGACGAGGCAGATCGAGCAATTGCGTCGGTCCCACGCACACTGCCGCGACAAAAATCGCGAGGGAACCCGCGCCAAGCAAACCAAGTCGGGTAATCGCGTTCATGGAGCAAAAAAGGTTCCGGGGCGACCGGTGAACGGGTTGGGTCCGACGCGCAAGGCTTCACAATGGAACGCTTCACGCAGATTCGCTTCGGTCATCACTTCTTGCGGCGTGCCGCAAGCACTGACCGTCCCTTTGGACATAATCATCATTCGGTCGCTGAATTCCGCGGCCAAGTTGAGATCGTGCGATACGCAGAGCACGGCGCGACCGTGTTCCCGGGCCAAGGAGCGCAGCAAAGTATGCACGGCAAAGCGATGACCCGGATCCAAGTGCGCGGCCGGCTCGTCGAGCAGAAGCAGCGGAGCATCCTGGGCCAAAGCGCGGGCGAAGAGCGTTCGCTGCCACTCGCCCGTGCTCAAGGAGCGGATGCTGCGCTGCTCGAACCCGCGCAGGTCGGTTTGCCCGAGAGCCTGTGCAACCGCAACGCGGTCCTCATCAGTCGCCGAGGCGAGGAGATGCTGATGAGGATGGCGTCCGAGCAGAACGAATTGTCCGACCGTGTAGTCGAACATCGGCGCTTCGACCTGCGGTTGCACGGCGCAGCGGCGCGCGCGCTCTTTGGCCGACAAGTTCTGCAAACGCGTTCCCCCCATGCGCACCTCGCCACTGTAGAGTGGGATCAGTCCGGTCACCGCACGCAGCAAAGTGCTCTTACCGCAGCCGTTCGGACCGACCACGGAAAGCACTTCGCCCTCATGAACCTCGAGGTCGATACCGCGGAGCACCTCGCAGCCGCCGTAGCCGGAGCGGATGCCATGCGCGTCGAGTAGTGGCGCGTTGCTTGTGCTCACAGCTTCTCCACTTCGGCGCGCAACAGTTCCCCTGCTTCGAGTGCGGAGGGCCCGGGGATGCTGAAGGCCTTTGCCGGGAAGACAACCACGCGTCCGGAACGCACCGCATCGAGATGCTGTCGCACAGGATGCTGGCGCAGAAGGGCAAGAAGCTGTTTTTTGTTCGCCCCGCCGTAGTCGGCCACCACGATCACATCGGGGTTCGCCGCGAGGAGAAATTCCTCGCCCAGCTGCGGCCACGGCCCGGACGCTTCCGCTGCGATGTTGCGCAAGCCGGCGGCAGAGAGAATTTCGTGGGCGTGTGTGCCGCAACCGGCGCTGTATCCGGTGTCTGCGCCGAAGAGCAAGACGGCGCTGCGTGAGGTGCTAGAGCTTTCCTCGGATGTCCCCGCCGCCGTGGTCTTTTCGAAAACCGACGCCAACTTGGCCATGGCAGTGCGGATCTGGGCCAGCGACTCGGTGTGAAAAACCTCGGTGCGGATGCCGAGATCGCGAAGCTGCCGCAGGGTGGCGGCGGGCGTGATCGATGATGCGAGGACGAGGTCCGGCTCGAGGGCGAGAACGGCTTCTGCCTCGGGTTGCATGCCACCGGGGACACGACTCAGGTCTTCGGGAGCCGCACAAAACGGGGTGACAGCCACGAGAGTTTCTTCCGCCCCGATGTCGCGGACCATGTCCGTGAGGTTGGGGGCGAGACTGACCACGCGCGCGGGCGGCGCTGACTGGGCGGTCGGCACCACGCCCAGCAAAGCGGCCAACATGCAAATCGCACCCCGCATGACCGTCTAAAGTTGGATTCCCGCCTTGGCCAGGGCGGCCGCCATCACGGCATATCCCGCAGCCGTGGCCACACAGGCCAAAGCCAGCGCCGCATAAAATCCGATCTTCGGCAGCAGCCAAGGCAGAAGGACGAAAAAGAGCAAGCTGGGCAGGACGAACCAAAAGACGCTCCGCGAAAAATCCGCAATCTTCGCCGCATCATGCGTCTCGAACCACATCCAGCCGATGGCCAGCAGTGACACGAGGGGCAGGGAGGCAATGAGCCCGCCGATGAATCCCGTGCGCTTGGCCACCTCGCTGATCGTTACGACCAGAGCCGCGCTCACCAGCAACTTGACAAGATAATAGGCCATAAGAGCGCCCAAAATACGGCCTTCCGCGGCGTTCCTACAGAAGAACTTTTGCGATACGAGAAGTCCATATCATAAAGCTGTCGGTTTCATTCACGATTTCTTGAATAAATCTGCGCGGCGTGCACTTTATTGGCACTGCGGGTGCTCAAGTCGTTCCGGCTTCCGCCGTAAATTCCATGCCATCTGCCGGGGTTCAAACACGCCGTGTTGACCAAGGGCGGCAGCCTGCCCAGGAAACGCTCAATTCCTTCCAAGCGCAGACCATCGACCTCTTCGTCCGCGCCGCGGACGCGCTCTCCCTGCCGCGCTCCGCCGGCCAAGTCTACGGGCTCCTTTTTTCTACTGCTCGTCCGCTCAATCTCGACGAAATGACCGCCCTGCTCAACGCCAGCCGCGGCGGCACGTGGGAAGGTCTCGACTGGTTGCGGCAAATGGGCGCCGTGGAAAAAGTCTTCCTGCCCGGAGTGCGCAAAGACCATTACCGCGCGGAGATCAACCTGCGCAAACTGGCCGGCGGCATCCTGCGCCTGCGCATCGAGCCGCATCTCGAAAACGGCAACGACCACCTCCGCGCCTTATCCGCCAGCATCGACGAATCCGCTCCCGACTCCGACTTCCAACGCGAACGCCTCGGCAAAGTCGAAACCTGGCACCGCCTCCTCAACGACCTCCTCCCCATGATCAAACAAGTCGCGGCTGAGTGACAAATGTCCTGCTTGCCGCTGAAAACCGAACACTGAAAACTGCCAACTCCAAGCTTCCCGCTCCCCGCTCGACCAAAGAAACCCTCTGACTCCCTGCTCCCAGCTCCCCGCTCCCTGCTTCTTATGAAAAAACTCCTCGTCACCGGATCCTCCGGCCTCATTGGCTCCGAGGTTTGTCTCCACTTCGCCGACCTCGGTTGGGAAATCCACGGCCTCGACAACAACCAGCGCGCCGTTTTCTTCGGACCGCAGGGCGACACGCGATGGAATCAGGAGCGCCTCGCCAAGCTGATCAAAAACTTCCACCACCACGAACTCGATATCCGTGACCGCCAAGGTGTTCTCGACCTCATCGCCGGGCTCAAGCCCGACGCCATCGTCCACACCGCCGCGCAACCCAGCCACGACCGCGCCGCCGCCATCCCGTTCGACGACTTCGACACCAATGCCGTCGGCACCTTGAATCTTCTCGAGGCCATCCGCCGCTCTTGCCCCGAGTCGCCTTTCGCCCACATGTCGACCAACAAGGTCTACGGCGATCGTCCGAATTACATCAAGCTCAAGGAACTCGAAACCCGTTGGGATTATGACGATCCCGCCTACGCCGACGGCATCGCCGAAGATTTTTCCATCGACCAGTCGAAGCACTCTCTCTTCGGCGCATCGAAGGCCGCCGCCGACATCATCGTTCAGGAATACGGACGCTACTTCAACATGCCGAGCTGCTGCCTGCGCGGCGGTTGCCTCACCGGCCCGAACCACTCCGGCGTCGAGCTGCACGGCTTCCTCAGCTACCTCGTGAAATGCAACCTCGAAGGCAAGGAATACAAAGTCTACGGCTACAAAGGCAAACAGGTCCGCGACAACATCCACAGCCATGACGTCGCCCGCTTCATCGAGGAATTCCTCAAAGCTCCGCGTGTGGCGGAGGTCTACAACATCGGCGGCGGACGCGACAACTCCTGCTCCATCCTCGAAGCCTTCGCCATCACCGAAAAATTCACCGGCAAGAAGCAGATCCACACCTACGTCGATGAAAACCGCATCGGCGACCACATCTGCTACATCAGCAACCTCGCCAAAATGCGCCGCGACTATCCGGCGTGGGACATCACCATCTCCCTCGAAGACACCATCAAACAAATCGTCGACGCCTGGAAAACCCGCGGGGCGTGAGGTCGAGGCCTCCTTGTCCTTGTTCAGGGTCTATGCTAAGTTGGTTTAGAAATGGGGCTGGTTAGAACGATGCTGACTCTAAAAAACCCGCGTCATCCTGAGCTCAACGGTATCAATGTGGAGGCTCTCGCCGACACCGGCTCAGTTCACATGTGCATTCCCGAGCACGTCAAAGTCCAACTCGGACTGGAGGAGTGCGACCGCAAGGAGGTCACCCTCGCCGATGGCAGCACACGCTTGGTTCCTTACGTCGGCCCGTTGGAAATCCATTTTAAAAACCGCGTTGGCTTCGGTGGAGCCATCGTCATGGGCAATGAGGTTCTTTTGGGTGCAATTCCAATGGAAGACATGGACCTGGTCGTGGCACCCAAATCGCGCACGGTCGATGTGAATCCGGATAGCCCAAACATCGCCTGCTCGATCGCGAAGTAGCAGCCTAGCGCGGGTTGATTGGGGCATCTGCACGTCTAATTTGAATTCATGAAAGTGACGTGTGAAATAGTGGCTCAGCGTTTGGAAGACTATTTGCAAGGCACGCTCTCTATAGGCGGCTTGGTTGACTGGGCGGAGTTGGCCATGTGCGAAGGCGACTTCGATGAAAGTCAGGCAACTCTCCTTTCCGATGTTGTTGCTCGGATCGGGGTTTCCGATGTTCGCGCATTTGGTCTGACGTGGGAAGACTGCCGCGAGATGCTCCGTTCGCTCGGACTCTCGGCGAGGGTCGACCTCGTCACGGCGTACCCTTGACTGTTGCTTTGTCTCTCATCTTCGCTGGCACCTGACCACTGGCGCGCCTGACTCCTCTGTCTGTCTCTTAGTCTTTTAGACTTTTGGTCTTTTAGCCCCGTTGTCCCTTAGTCCGCGGCCCCTCCGGCCTCTGACTCCAAGCTCCACGCTCCCTGCTCCATGCTCAAACACATCGACTGCCTCATCGTCGGTGCCGGATTTTCCGGCCTGACCATCGCCGAACGTCTCACCACGCAGCAGGGGAAAACCTGCCTTATTGTCGAGAAGCGTGACCACCTCGGCGGCAATGCTTATGACAAATACGACGAGGCGGGTGTCCTCATCCATACCTACGGGCCGCACTATTTCCGCACCAACGCCCCGCGCATTGTCGACTACTTGAGCCAGTTCACTGAATGGCATCCGGTCGAATACAAAATCCTCTCTTACTCGGACGGTCGTTACTGGAACTTTCCGATCAATCTCAACACCTTCGAGCAGTTTCTCGGGCGTCCCTCGACCTCGGAAGAAATGGAAGCATGGATCGCCGAGCACCGCGTTCCCATCGAAAACCCAGCCAATTCCGAGGAAGTCATCGTCAGCCAAGTCGGCTGGGAGCTTTATGAGAAATTCTTCAAAGGCTACACGCTAAAGCAGTGGCGGCGTCATCCGAAGGATCTCGACGCGTCAGTCTGCGGACGCATCCCCATCCGCACCAACCGCGACGACCGCTACCTGCGCGAAGATTTTCAAGCCATTCCCAAGGACGGCTACACCGCGATGTTCGAACGCATGGTCGCCGCGTGCGGGGACAAGCTGGAGATCAAGCTCAACACCGAGTTCCGCGACATCCTGCCACAGGTCAGCTTCAAGCACCTCGTCTACACCGGCCCGATCGACGAATACTACGACTTCTGCCACGGCCATCTCCCGTATCGCTCCCTCCGCTTCGAGCCCGAGTCCTTCACTCCCGCGCAGCTGGCCGATCCCTCAACCCTCAACCCTCATCTCTCAGCTGAGAAGCCCTCTCCCGCGGGCTTCTTCCAACCCGCCATGCAGGTGAATTATCCCAACGACGAGGACTTCACCCGCATCGTCGAGATCAAGCACGCTACGGGTCAGCAGTGCGAGAACACCACCATCGTCCGCGAATACCCCGACGACTTCGGCCCCGGCAAAGAAGCCTACTATCCCATCCCGGCTCCCGATTCCGCCGCCACCTACCAAAAATACAAAGCCCTGACCGAAACCGACCCATTTCCTCTGCATTTAAGCTCCATGCTCCCCGCTCCATGCTCCACGCCGCCAACCGTCCACTTCATTGGACGCTTGGCCACCTACCGCTACTACAACATGGATCAAGTCGTCGGTATGGCGCTGAAAGAAGCGGAGAAAATAGCTGATCCGCGGTAGCAAGAGGACGCTTGCCCAAATCTGGCTGCATTTTAGGAGTCAAGCATTCCCGATGAAGACGCTGGCATCTCAGGCAAGTAAGCTGACCGGTCGAGCCAAGACCGCGCTCGGTGAGGCGGTGAGAACCATCGCGCAACGCATACCGGCTCGCGCCATCTATCTTTTCGGCTCTTACGCGCGCGGCGAGCAATGTTCGGAGAGTGACATTGATTTGCTGGTTGTTGTCGCTGATGAGATCACGCAACCGCCGCGCCGCCTCGCCAGCGAGGCCTACGCCTCTCTC
>CAZJGQ010000027.1:0-17304 GCA_964545425.1 uncultured Chthoniobacter sp.
CCGGCATCGAAATGGTGAACCTGCTGAAAAACCGCACGTTGCCCGCGGCGGAAATTCTTGCCGTGGACGGCGATCCGGCCGACGAGGCATGAGGCTTGAATCCACGGTGCGGGTGCGCGGCTTGGTGCCGGTCTATGCCGGCACGGTCACGGTGGTCTTGCTGCTCGTCTTTTTCCTCCTGCTTTCCACTTCGTTCATGATGCAGCCCGGGGTGGCGGTGGAGTTGCCCGCCTCGCGTTTTCTTTTGCCGGCCATGCAAGAGCCGCTCGTTGTTTCGGTCACGGGTGGTCCGGGAGCCTCGGTGTTTTTCGAGGACCGCGCCATCGATCCCGCGCAATTGGGCGGACGTCTCGAAGCGCGGCGCACGTCTTCGCGGCAGGTCGTGATCAAGGCCGACCAAGATGCTCCGCTCTCCTTGGTGTCCGCGGTGACCGAGCTGGCGCTGGAGCGCGGATTCAGCGTGGCGCTGGCCGCCTCGCGTCCATCGGCACCATGATCCTCGCTGACCGCTTGCTGCAGGTTTTCCACTGGCCGGTGAGTCATCCGATTCGGCTGCTCCTGCCGGCCATGATCCTTATCTCGCTCGTGCTGCACGTGGCGGGGATTTACCTCGTGCGCGCGTCGGTGCCCGCGCGGGCCACCAGCCTGCCGCCGCTCCCGGGCAAGGTGTCGGTTATTCCGGCGGCGGATTCCGTTTTGCTCGCGGCGCGTGATCCTTCGTGGCTGCAGCCCGGACGTTTCCGTGATCGCCTGCTGCCGGTTCCTGCGGTGGAGCGTCCGCCGCGTGCCTTGCAGCCCGAGCTGCCGCCGTTGGTCATGGCGCCGGCTGAATCGGTATCCGACACATGGGTTCCGGCCTTGCCGCCGTTGGCGGTGAAAGCGCGGCTCGAGCCGCGCGGCGGGTCCGCTGCCGCGCCCGAGTTGGCGCAGGTCACGGCGCGTTTCGACGTGGCGGGGGCAGAGGTGACGGAGGATTTTCTCGGGCGACTGCGCGCGGCTGCGCCGGAGCGTCCGCCGGGGGCGCCGACCGAATTGCTGGTCGTTCTTGATGCGTCGGGCGAAGCGCGTCACGTCTGGCTGCTGCGCAGTTGTGGGGAGGTGGCGTTGGACACTGCGGCGATCCGGGCGGTGCAACTTTCGCGTTTCGGTCCTACCGCAACGGGGCATCGCGGCATCTTGCGCGTGGTGTGGGGAACCGGCGGAGGTGACTTGCCGTGATCCGGGCCAATCTTCCTTTTTTGCCGCTGCTTTATGCGGTGGTTCTCATCGGCGGGATTCTTTTGCTTTGGCTGGCGGGCGAGTGGACGCGAGGACGCCGGCGCAAGCGCGAGTGGAAAGAGATCGACCAGTGCCGTCTCTGCGCGGCTTGGGTCAGGCCGCCGTCGACCAATGATCTCTGGCGTTGCCCCGCCTGCCGGGCGTTGAACGAGCGGTCGGTGCCCGCGGATCTCTGAGACCGGTGCCATTTCGCCTCGCCAAGGCGCGGCAGGCTGGGGTAGGAAATGCCATTCACTTCATGAGCGATCGGCGTGTTGTCATCACAGGAATCGGCGTGGTCAGCCCGGTGGGAAACGACCTGCCCACCTTTTGGGAAAGTATCAAGGCGGGTCGGAGCGGCATCGGTCCGATCGGGGCGTTCGATACGACCAAATTCGACTGCAAAATCGCCGGTGAAGTGCGCGATTACAATCCGACGCCTTTCTACAAAACGCCGAAAGACGTGCGCCGCACGGACCGCTACACTCAGCTCGCCGTGGGAGCGGCCAAGATGGCGCTCGACGATGGCGGTTACGATTTGGGAGCCCTCGACCTCGACCGGATGGGGGTGATGATCGGCAGCGGGGTCGGCGGATTGGCCACGATGGAAACGCAGGTCGCGCAGATGCAGACCAAAGGCCCGGACCGCACTTCGCCCTTCATGATCCCGATGATGATCAGCAACATGGCCAGCGGATTCATCTCGATGGAGCACGGCCTGCGCGGACCCAACATGGCCATTGTCACTGCTTGTGCCACGGCTAACCACTGCATGGGCGAGGCTTGGCGCATCATCAAGTTCGGGGATGCCGACATCATGGTCACGGGCGGCAGCGAGGCCTGCGTGGTGCCGGTCGGCATTGCCGGCTTCGCGGCGATGCGCGCTCTCAGTCTGCGCAACGACGAACCGGAAAAAGCTTCGCGTCCTTTCGACAAGGACCGCGACGGATTTGTCATGGGCGAGGGTGCGGGCGTCCTCGTCCTCGAGGAATACGAGCACGCGAAAAAACGCGGGGCGAAAATTTATTGCGAAGTGGCCGGCTACGGTCTGACCGCCGACGCTTATCACATGAGCGCGCCTTTGCCCGAGGGCGAGGGGGCGGCGCGTTGCATGGCCATGGCCATGAAGCATGCGCGGGTGAATCCCGAGGAAATCGACTACATCAACGCCCACGGCACCTCGACTCCGGTCGGCGACGTTTGCGAGACCAAGGCGGTCAAACTGGCCTTCGGCGAGCACGCGCGCAACGGGTTGCTGGTCAGCTCGACCAAATCGATGACCGGCCACCTGCTCGGCGCGGCCGGTGCGGTGGAGATGGCGGCCTGCGTCATGGCCATGCGCGACAGCATCGTGCCGCCGACGATCAACCTCGATAACCCGGACCCCGAGTGCGACCTCGACTACGTGCCGCACAAGGCGCGCGAAAAGAAAGTCAGAGTTGCCCTGAGCAATTCCTTCGGCTTCGGGGGACACAATTCGTCGGTCCTGATCAAGGCGGTCTGAGTTTTCCGCCATGTCGTCGGAGAATTCCCGCCCGGACGAGTTCCCGAACATCCCCGGCGAGCTGAAGTCCTTCCGTCCGCGCGCAGCACTCGTGCTCGGTTCGGGTCTGGGCAGTTTCGCCGAGGAGTGCGACAAACTTTTCGAAGTCTCCTACGCGGAGATTCCGGGGTTGCCGGAGTCTAAGGTTCCGGGTCATGCCGGCAAATTCGTCGGTGCCGAGCTGGGTGGTGTGCCTCTCCTCCTCGCCATGGGACGCGTGCATTACTACGAGGGACACACCGCGCAACAGGTGGCAGCGCATGTGCGTTTGATGGCCTCGTTGGGGCCCGAACTTCTTCTGCTGACCAATGCGGCCGGCACCTTGAATCCGAATTTTCCCCCGGGCGAATGGATGATGCTCAACGACCATCTCAACCTCACCGCGGCATCACCTTTGTCTGGCGGTCCGAATTTTCACGACATGTCGGAGGTCTACGATGCCGGCTGGCGCGGGCTTTTCCGCAGTCAGGCCGCGGAACTCGGACTGCGTCTGCAGGAGGGCGTGTATGCCTGCGTGCCGGGGCCGCAATACGAAACGCCGGCCGAGGTGCGCATGCTGCGCACGCTCGGGGCCGACGCGGTCGGTATGTCGACGGTGTTCGAGGCGATGCAGGCGCGCGCGTTGGGCCTCAAGGTGGCGGCGTTTTCCTGCCTGACCAATTGGGCGGCGGGTGTGACTGACCAACCGCTTTCCCACGGGGAAGTCATGGAGACGGGGCGCCATGCGGCCGCCGTGCTCGGGCGGTTGCTCGAGGCGGGGCTGAGTCGCGGGCTGGGCGGCAAGTAGAGTCCGCATCCGGCTTCCCCCTGCCGCGGGGTGCTGCTAGTGTCCCCGTTCCCCATGGCCGAATCTGTCGAGGAACAGGAGATCAATGATGTCGATCTCGTGGCACGCACGCAAGCGGGCGACCCGCGGGCGTTCGACGATCTGGTCCGCAAATACAGTCCGCGCCTCTATGGCTTGGTCTACAACATGACCTCCAACCACGAGGACACCAACGACTTGCTGCAGGACATCTTTGCCAAGGCCTACCGGTCGATCAAAGGCTTCAAGGGCAAGTCGAGCTTCTACACGTGGCTGCACACCATCGCCACAAACATGACGATCAATTTCCTGAAGAAGCGCTCCCGGACCTACAAGATGAGCCTCGATGACGTGGACAACGGCATCCACAACGACCCGGAGTTCATCGAAATGACCTCCGGGCCGGACGCAACACGAGAAGTTAATCTCAAAGAGCTGCAGGTAAGATTGAACGAGGCCATGATGAAGCTGTCGAATGAGCACAGAGCCGTTGTGACTATGTTCGATATCCAAGGCATGCCTCATGCTGAAATCGGGAAAATCCTCGGGATTTCCGAAGGAACCGTGCGTTCCCGCCTCTTTTATGCCCACCGCCAGCTGCAAAACTACCTGCAGGAGTTCCTGGTCAATTAGCCTATGAATCCCGATATCCACAAGCTGCTGCGCCTCAAGCGCTACGAAACTCCGACCCCGGATTATTTCGAACGGTTCATCGACGAATTCAACGAGCGTCAGCGCGCCGAACTCCTGCGCCAACCGACCTGGCGGCTCCTCTGGGAGCGTGTTTCGGGTGCCTTCCCCGAATTTCATGTGCCGCGTATGGCTTACGCCGGCGTCGCCGCCGCCGCGGTGGTTCTTTCCGCGATCATTTTGGTCGGCCAGCAGGAGGCCGCCCCGACCGGTCCGAGCTTCGCGCTCAACGACCCTCGTCCCACACTCAACGTCCTGCCTCCCGGCCGCGGCGATGTCCGCATGCCTGTTTCCTCGCGTTCCGAGTTTCCGCCTCATTATGTTCTCGAGGCCAGGCCGGTGAGTTATGAGTCGCCTTACAGCTTTTAGTCTTTGTGCCGCGCTGGCTGGCGCGGTGCTGGCAGGCCCTGCCGGAGCGAATCCGGCGGGGCCGCCGCAGTCTCCGGAACTCGACGATGCATCGATGGCCGATGCCATCGAAAAAACAGTCAACGGCGTCTTCGAATCTTCCTCGCCGGCGATCGTGCGCGTGGAGTCCGAGGACGAACTGGGCAAAGTGGCCGGCACGGGCTTTTTCGTCGATGCCAACGGCACCATTTACACGCTGGCTTCGGTGGTGGGTGACGGCCTGAGCATTTCCGTGGCCCGCGGGAACGACCGCTGGCCGGCCAAACTGCTGACCAAAGACGCGCGCAGCGGCATCGCCCTGATCAAGATCGACAAGACCGAGCCCACGCCTTTCCTCGTCAACGGGGATTGCCACGAGGTGAAACCGGCATCGCCACTGGTCGTGGTCGGTTTCCCGTTCGACCACGACGTCTCGCCGAGCTTCGGCGTGGTCGGTGGTCTGGACCGTCAATCGCAGGGCAAATTTTTCACCACGACGCACATCCGCGCCAACATCCCGGTGCAGCGCGGACAGGGCGGCAGTCCGGTGCTCAACCTCGACGGCCAGGTCATCGGAGTTCTGGTCAGCGGATTCGAAGAGGGATCGGGTTGCTACGTGCTGCCGATCCGTGCGGCGGAGAAAGTGCGCAACGACTACGCGCGCTTCGGCGAAGTGCGCCATGGATGGGCCGGCGTCACGGTGCAGGAGGTTCCGCTCGCCGTGCAAGGATCGCGTATGGTCATCGACGTGGTTGATCCGGCCGGACCAGCCGCCGGCCAATTCCAATCCGGCGATGTCGTCCTGCAAGTCGGGGACATCGCGGTGCGTGAGCCGGAGGATGCGCTCGACGCGTCGTTTTTCCTCACGGTGGGAGATCAAGTCGACGTGCGCATCGCGCGCGGCGAGGAAGTCATCACCGTTCCCTTCACGCCGGGCGAACACCCGTCCGATCGCGAGGATACGTTGCAGGCCCTCGGCCCCGGCAATTTGATCCGGCCCTGAGGGAGGGCGCCGCGAAGCGCTCTACGCCTCGCTGAAGACACCCATGGCGCGGAATTTTTCGTAGCGCGCCTCGAGAAGTTTGGAAGCGGGCAACCCGGCCAAGGGGTCGAGGTTTTCCAAAATGGACTTCTTCAGCATTTCCGCGGCCGCCTCTTGGTCATGGTGGGCGCCACCTTGCGGTTCCGGCACAATACCATCGACCAAACCGAGTTCCTTGAGGTGCGGAGCGGTCAACTTCAAGGCCTCGGCTGCTTCCGGGGCGTGGCTGCGGTGCTTCCAGAGGATCGCGGCGCAGCCTTCCGGACTGATCACGGAGTAGTAGGCGTTTTCCATGATCAGGACCTTGTCGGCCACGCCGATGCCGAGCGCGCCGCCGGATCCGCCTTCGCCGATGATCACGGCAACGATCGGAGTCTCGAGAAGCATCATTTCGCGCAGGTTGACCGCGATGGACTCGGCGATGTGACGTTCTTCCGCGCCGATGCCGGGAAAAGCGCCGGGGGTGTCGACGAGAGCGACGATGGGAAGGCCGAATTTTTCGGCCATACGCATGACGCGCAGGGCTTTGCGGTAGCCCTCGGGGTGGGCGCTGCCGAAGTTGCGCAGGATGTTTTCCTTGGTGTCGCGACCTTTCTGGTTGGACACCACCGCGACTGGACGTCCGCCTATTTTGGCCAGACCGCATGGCATCGAGGCGTCATCGCCGAACAGTCGGTCGCCGTGCAGTTCGGTGAAGTCTTCGAAGCAGAGGGAGAGGTAATCAAGCGCGAAGGGCCGGGCGGTGTGGCGGGCGATCTGCACACGCTGCCAAGCCGTCAGGTTCTCGTAGATCTCCTTCTTAAGCCCTTGGATCTTCTTCTCGATCTTGGCCACCTCGGAGCCCACCGCGAGGTCCGTGCCATTGGCTTTCTCGCGCAATTTGTCGAGCTGCTCTTCCAGCTCGGCGATGGGTTTTTCGAAATCCAAAGCTTGGACTTTCATGGTCGTCTATTTTGGCCGGATCCCGGCGCGGTGGGCAGCACAAAAATGGGGTGGAGACGGCTTCTCAGATCAGGCCCCGGCGCTTCCATTCCTCCACATTGCCCCCGGCCGAACGGCGGGCCGTATCGACCGCCAACTTGAGCAGGGAGACTTCCCACGCGTCGTCCACGCTCTCGATCACCGCGCGCCGGTGGTCCCCCTCGTCGCGCGCCCGGCGGACCGCCTCGGCGACCACCTTCTCCAGCTGCCCGCTGACCACTTCTTCGTGCAAGTTGCTTTTGGTGAATTGGAAACCGTAGCGGAGGAATTTGAGATCATCCCCGTGTTGCTCGAGCCAATCGGCGAATTCGCGGGCCTTCTCGCCGAACCCGTCGAGCATGATCTTGGCGTAATGCTCGGGGGTGACGATGCGCGGACGCTCGGCCTGCAGGGTGCCGCGGCGGAGGCGGACACGGTTCACTTCGTCCATCAGTTCGCTCACCAGCACGAAGTCGAAAGCAGTCGACCCGAATGTCTCGATGAGCCCCGACGGCTCGACGTGGGTCTTTGTGTTCTCCAAGGCGTAATGAAAACTCTCGCGGTCCATGGCGGCAAGGGGGGCAACGATAAGCCCGGGCCCGGCGGATGCAAGAAGCGGAACGTGATACCGTTGGACGCGACTGCTCCCCGGGCGTTAAATTGCCCTTTCAATGTCCCAAGCTGCGCCGCCCAAACGCGTCAATCTCCGCACCCCGGAGGTCATGGAAGAGGTGCAGGCCGCCGTCGAGTCGCACTACCATAGTCCGTTGGTGGAGCGCCTGCGCGCAGCCGGAGGCGTGGGAAAGTTCGGCGATGTGACCGTGCGTTTGGCCAAGCAATTCGGTTTTTGCTACGGGGTCGAGCGGGCCATCGATCTTGCCTATGCCGCGCGGAAAGTTTTCTCCGACCGGTCCATCTACCTCGTCGGAGAAATCATCCACAACCCGGACGTCAATGCGCAACTGGCCGCCATGGGGATCCGCACCCTGACCGGTCCTTGCAAGCTGACCGATATCGATAACCTTTCACCGGACGACGTGGTTATCATCCCGGCTTTCGGCGCCGAGGTCGCCGTGCAGGAACGCATCAAGGCGCGCGGTTGTCAGATCGTTGACACAACCTGCGGCGATGTGATGAGCGTGTGGAAACGGGTGCGGCAGTATGCCAATGACGGCGTGACATCAATCATCCACGGCAAGGCCGACCACGAGGAGACGCGGGCCACGAGTTCTCGCGCCCGCGCGGCGGGAGGCGGCGGACATTTTCTCGTTGTCTACAACCTCGAGGAAACCGACGAGGTCTGCGCTTACCTGCGCGGCGGAGGTGATCGCGATGCCTTTCTCGCCAAGTTTTGCCAGGCCTGTTCCGAGGGATTTGATCCGGACATCCACTTGCAAAAGATCGGCGTAGCCAACCAGACAACCATGCTGCGATCGGAGACAGAGGAGGTGCAGCGACGGTTGCGCGAGGCCGTGGTGGCGCGCGATGGGTCGGCGGAAAATTTCCGTGTCTTCGACACGATCTGCGGCGCCACCCAAGAGCGTCAGGACGCCCTCCTCGAGATGCTGACCAGTCCGCCGGACTTGATGCTGGTGGTCGGTGGCTACAACAGCTCGAACACGACGCACCTTGCCGACATGGCCAAGGAGAAGCTCCCGACCTATTTCATCCTCAACGCCCCCTGCCTTGAGTCGGCGGACCGTATCCGCCACTTCGACACCCACGCCCACCGCGAAATCGTCGCGGAAAATTGGCTGCCGGAGGGGCCGATCACTGTCGGTATTACCGCTGGCGCCTCCTGCCCGAGCAACCTGATCGAGGACGTCCTCCTGCGTCTTTTGGAGCTGAAAAAAGTCCCCGCACCGGCCTGATTGCTTCTGTTAGGGGGCCCGATTGGCAAATTATCCCTTGCTTGGGGGGTGCGAGGCGCTTAGCTGTGGGTATACCCCAAATGAATTCCTTCCAAACGCTTCGTCTTGGTTTCCTCTGCGCAGTTGTCCTTGCTGCTGTCTTCTTTGCTCCTTCCCGAGCCTTGGCCCAATACGACCTCTCGGGTTTTCTGCCTCCGGGTGTTTCCATGAGCACAGCGAGTCCGCAGCAGATCAACGAGGCTGTGCTGGCGGCGGTGAGGCAAAATCCTGATGCCGCTGCCGAGATAGCGGCGGGATCTTTTCAGTCCGTGTTTGACGCCGGCCGTTACACGTTGCCGGGCAGCCAAGACAGCAAACAGACCGTCGATCCGGATGGAGGCTCAGGCGATCCTACCTTGGAGGAATGGGCGCAAAGTATTTCTGATGCCGCAAAGCAGGGAAATCCTGCCATGGCTCCGCAGATTGATTCGGCTGTTGCCTCAGCTCTTACTGCCGCCCAAACCGCAGTCGCGGCCGGCACGGCAGGAACCGGCAGCGGCGGCGGTAGTCCCGGAGGCGTCGCACCTCTACCGCCGACCGGTTTTGGCGGCGGTGGCGGAACATCTACCTCCTCGACCGGCGCCAGCAACTAATCTGCGTCCGCGTCGAGCACTCCCGTAAGTTCAGGCCATGATGTCCTCGTGGAAGAGGCGGCCTTCGGTTGTGGCTTTGACGTAGCCGGCGCGGATGGTGAAATCGCCGAAACGCTCGCCTTCCTGACGCTCGGTGGCGTAGCGGCGGATGATCGGGGCGAGTTCGTTGACGATGTCTTCCGACTTGACCGATGGCTTGTAGAGTTTGTTCAGGCGCGAACCGTCGAAGGCGGCGCCGAGGTAGATGTTGTATTTGCCGGGCGCACGGCCGACGAAGCCGATTTCGCCGAGATACGGACGCGCGCAGCCGTTGGGGCAACCGGTCATGCGGATGACGATCTCGCTCTCGCGCAACCCGCATTCCTCGATCACTTGGTCGAGTTCGCTGATCAACGAGGGCAGGTAACGCTCGCTTTCGGCCAGGGCCAAGCCGCAGGTGGGCAGGGCGACACAGGCCATGGAGTTGAGGCGCAGACCGGTGATGCGTTCGGGGATGTCGAGTTTGTATTGCTTTAGCAAGGCCTCGATGCGGGGCTTTTGTTCCTCTGTTACGCCGCCGATGACCAAGTTCTGGTTCGCGGTGAGGCGGAAGTCGCCGGTGTGGATCTTGGCGATTTCGCGCAGGCCGGTCTTGGCCGGAAACTCGTCGGTGTCGCGCAGGCGGCCGTTCTGGATAAAGAGCCCGTAGTGCCAGTTGCTGTCGGTGCCTTTGGTCCAGCCGTAGCGATCGCCGGAGCTGGTGAATTCGAAAGGACGGGTCTCGCCGAGTTTCCAACCGAGGCGCGATTCGAGTTCGTTTTTGAACCAATCCACCCCGCGGTCCTCAATGGTGTATTTGAGGCGCGCGTGTTTGCGGTTGGTGCGGTCGCCGAAATCGCGCTGCACAGTGACCACTTTTTCCGCGACCTCGACCACTTTTTCGCGCGGGAGGTAGCCGATGACATTGGCTAGCCGAGGATATGTTTTGGTGTCGCCGTGCGACATGCCGAGCCCGCCACCGACGGAAAGATTGTAACCGAGTAATTTGCCGTCGTCGCCGATGGCGATAA
This sequence comes from uncultured Chthoniobacter sp., assembly GCA_964545425.1. Classification (GTDB taxonomy): domain Bacteria; phylum Verrucomicrobiota; class Verrucomicrobiia; order Chthoniobacterales; family JACTMZ01; genus JACTMZ01. The sequence continues at coordinate 10,237 of CAZJGQ010000027.1, forward strand.
ATCCGAGGTCCTGCGTGTAGATATCCACGTCGTTGCTCGGCGGGACGGCGAAGCCGGTTTTGAATTTCCGTGGAAGATAGGTTTTGCCGTAGATCGGCTCTTCTTCGTCCTCGGGCGAGACGCGTTCGCCGTCGAGCCAGACCTCGTGGTAGGCGCGGGTCTGCGGGGTGAGGTGGGCGCTGACCGCGCGCGCGTCGTCGAGCACAGGGCCGTGCAGGGCGGACTGATACGGATTCGGATTGGCCATCACGTTGCGGTTCACGTCGCCGCAGGCCGCGATGCAGTCCATCACCGCGTCGTTGATCCCCTGCATGGTCGTTTTGAGAACGTCCTTGGTGATGAAATGGAGTTGGAAGGCTTGGCGCGTGGTCAGCTTGAGCGTGTGGCTGCCGTATTTGTCGGCCAGCGCGTCGATCTTGAGCCATTGCTCCGGCGTGCAGACGCCGCCGGGCACGCGGATGCGGATCATGAAGATGAAGGCTTTTTCCAGGCCGGCCTTCTTGCGCTCGTTGCGCTGGTCGCGGTGGTCCTGCTGGTAGATACCGTGGAATTTGGAAACGGTCGTGTCGTCGTCCGAAATGGCGCCGGTCGAGCGGTCCTCGAGGCTCTCGATGAGCGTGCCGCGCAGGTAGTTGCTGGCTTCTTTGAGGCCCTCGACTTTGGAGAGCGGTTTGGGGTCGGCGGTGTCGGAAATCATGGCTTGGTGATCGGAAGAAATTAGGGCCGGGACCCTTTTCGGGCAACCGCCGAATGCGCGGGTTGCGCCCGGCGGCGGTTTGCGGCAAGAGTTACGTCGCCATGTCGGATCTGGTTTCCCAGTCCTTTCCCCCCGAGCGGCTGACCGCGGTGTCGGTCCTGCGGGCTTACCGTGACGGATTTTTTCCCATGGCCTGCGGGGACGGGCGTTTGCGGTGGTTCTCGCCCGATCCTCGGGGGATTTTGCCGTTGGACGGCTTCCATCTGCCGCACGGCTTCCGGCGGGCTTTGGCGCGCTTGGATTTTGCCGTTACGGTCGATACCGCCTTCGACGATGTGGTGTCCGGTTGCGCCGACCGGGCCGAGACGTGGATCGATCCGGCCATCGCTCGGGTTTACACCGAATTGCATGCGCAGGGTTCCGCGCACAGCGTGGAGGTGTGGGCGGACGGACGCCTGGCTGGCGGGCTTTACGGCGTGCAACTCGGCGGGGCCTTTTTCGGCGAATCGATGTTTTCGCGGGTCAGCGAGGCCTCGAAAGTCGCCTTGCTCGCGTTGGTCGGCATCCTGCGCGCGCAGGGCTTCGGGTTGCTCGATATCCAATGGGTGACCGATCACCTCGAAAATTTCGGCGCGGTGGAAATCCGTCGGCCGGTTTATCTGAATTACCTGCGCGAGGCCATGATGACCCCGCGATTTTTCCCCGCGCCGGGTGAGGTGCGCGTCGCGGAAATGCCGCGGCAGCGGATCGGGATAGGGCAGATAAAGTAGAAGCGGCGTCCCCGCCGCTTGTCGAAATGGGTTAAGCGGCGTGGACGCCGCTTCTACTTTCCAAAAACGTTATTCCGGTCGTGATTTCACTTCGCCATCGGCGAAGAGGGTGACGATGTCTTTTTCCCTCGCTGCTTGCTGGGCCGAGGTGAGGGGGCGCCGTTGCGCGTCCATTGTGATGGTGAATCCGCGGGCCAACGTCTGGCGGGGTCCGAGGAGTTCGAGGGCGTGCGCGTGGCGTTCATGACGCTGGCGGCGTTGGCGTAGGAAAGCGGTCGCTGCCTGGTCTTGGCGATGTTGTAGAGCGGCGAGCCTGTCCGACAACGAGCGCAGCCGCGCTGCCGGTGACCGCGCGGCGAGAATGGCGCGTGCTTGGTCTGTTCGTTGTTGCAGCAATCCAAGGATGGATGCCACGGATGTATCAGCGCGGTCCTGCAAATCATCGGTGGTCTGACGCAAATCTTCGATCCGCCGCAGGGGAAGGCGGAACACTCCGGAGGCGGTGTGTAACTCGAGTTGTGCGCGATGTCCCGCGAGATGCACTCCGGCGTCGCGATGCAGGCGCCGCAGGGATGACCGCAAACGATCGAGCGTCTCAGCGCGGTCGGCGCTGAGGATTTCGGCGGCTGCGCTCGGGGTGGGGGCCCGCACGTCGGCCACCAGGTCGGACGTGGTGAAATCGATTTCGTGGCCGACCGCGGAAATGACCGGCACCGCGCTGGCAGCGATGGCGCGGGCGACGACCTCCTCGTTGAATTCCCACAGATCCTCGAGGCTGCCGCCACCGCGGGTCACTACGATGACATCGACCGCGGGGAATCCGCTGCGCGCAAATTCGGAAAAGTGCGCCACGGCCTGAGCGATTTCCAACGCTGCGCCCCGGCCTTGCACGCGGACGGGGGCGATGAAAACAGCGATGTGCGGGGCGCGCCGACGCAGCACGTGGAGAAAATCACGGATGGCCGCACCGGCCGGTGACGTGACCACGCCGACGCGCACCGGGTGCGGGGGTAGGGTTTTTTTCCGTTCTTGCTCGAAGAGTCCTTCGGCGCGGAGTTTTTCCTGCAACGCACGCAACTTGGCCTCGAGTTCGCCGGCCCCGCGCGGTTGCACACGGCGGACGATGATCTGGTATTGCCCCCGCGCCTCGTACACCGAGATCTCGCCGATAACTTCTACCTTCATTCCGTCGCGCAGGGCGGGTGCGCCGGCCCCGGCACTGCGGAAGAGAACGCACGACACCTGCGCCGCTTCGTCCTTCAGGCTGAAGTATTGGTGGCCGGAGGGTTGGCGGCGGAGATTGGAAATTTCCCCCTCGACCCAGACCTTGCCGATTTGCCCCTCGAGGCATTCCCGGACTTCTTGGTTCAGTTGGCTGACGGTCAGCGGAGCCTTGGGCGTTGCGGCCTCGCGTTCGTCCTCGGGGAAGGCGAGCAGGCCTTGGTTGCTGCGGGGCATCAGGAAGGAAATTGCTGCCACTCTTGACGCAGCGTGTCGACCAATTTGCCGAGGCGGACGGACAACTTGGGTTCGGACAAAATCTGCTGCGCGGCGAGGGGATCGCGCACGAGGTGTTGGGCGAAAAGGTCCCCGAGCATGGCGGGGTCGTGCATTTCGCCGACGGCTTTGACAAAGGTGTCGGGCAATTCGATGCCGCGCGAGACGAGCCCGGTGCAGATGTCCTGCAACTCGCGGCGCAGCTTGTGGCACGCGTCCTCGTCGTCGATCACCGTCGCCAAAGGCTTGGCCCGCCCGATGAGGTAAGGTTCCTCTTGTTCGAAGCCGGTGAACTCGACGCGGCCCAATCCCTGCAGGATGAGCTGGCTCGTGCCGTCGGGTTGTCCCACGCAAGCGCGCACCAGACCCGCGCCGGCCACGGGGAAAATGGATTCCTCGCCGGTATCCGGCCGCACCATGCCCACGGCGAAAATGCGGTCGCCGGCCAGAACCGTGGCCAGCATCTCGCGGTAACGCGGTTCGAAAATGTGGAGCGGAAGCAGGGCATTGGGGAACAGAGTCACGCCGGACAGCGCCATGACCGGGATCGAGGAGGGGAGTTGGATTGGGCCCGTGTTCACCACGGTCAATTTACGCCGGATTTCGCCGCCCGGGATCTTTTTTCGCGGCTTTTTCGCTTCAAGAGGCGCGGGGGGCTTGGCTAGGTTCACCCCATGCCGTCCGAGCCGAAATACCGCCGCATCGTCCTCAAACTCAGCGGCGAGGCTCTGCGCGAGCCGGGGAGCAAGGACAACATTTCGCCCCAGATCGTCAACCAGATGGCCCAGGAAATCAAAGAGGTCCAGGGCCTCGGGGTGCAGGTGGCTGTGGTCATCGGCGGCGGCAATATCTGGCGCGGGTTGGCTGCTTCGCACCGCGGCATGAACCGCACCACGGCCGACTACATGGGGATGCTGGCCACGGTGATCAACGGCATGGCCCTGATGAGCGGGCTCGAGGATATCGGCCTGACCACTCGCGTGCAGACCGCCATCGAAATGAACAACGTGGCCGAGCCGTTCATCCTCCGCCGCGCGCTGCATCACTTGGAAAAAGGCCACGTCGTCATCTTCGTCGCCGGCACGGGGAATCCGTTCTTTTCCACCGACACCACCGCCGCCCTGCGGGCCAACGAAATCGGGGCGGACGCCATCCTCAAGGCGACCAAAGTCGACGGCATCTACGATGCCGACCCGAAGACCAATCCGGACGCCAAGAAATACGACCACATCACCTACTCCGAGGCGCTGCAGCGCCGCCTGCAGGTCATGGATTCCACCGCTTTCAGCCTCTGCATGGACAACAAAATGCCGATTGTGGTTTTCAACATGGCCGATTCCGGCAACATCAAGCGCGCTGTCATGGGCGAGCCGGTCGGAACGCTTGTCACCGGCGGCTGATCATTTATGGACGAACTACTTTTCACCGCGGAGGAGGGCATGGAAAAAGCCCTCGATTTCATGAAGCACGAATTCTCCAGCGTGCGCACCGGCAAGGCGTCGCCCGCCTTGGTCGAAGGCATCGACGTCGACGCCTACGGCTCGGTCATGAAGCTCAAACAACTCGCGCTGATCAGCACGCCCGAGCCTCGCCTCCTCGTCATCCAGCCCTTTGACGCTTCGACCACCAAACCGATCGAAAAAGCGATCAACGAGTCGAAGATCGGCATCACTCCCTCGGTCGATGGCAAACTCATCCGCCTGCCCATTCCGGAACTCAGCGAAGAGCGCCGCAAGGATTTGGTCAAAACGATCAAGACCATGGCCGAGGAAACTCGCGTGCGCATCCGAGCCGCCCGCCGCCACGCCATGGACGCGGCCAAGAAAATGCAGAAGGACGGCGGCCTCACCGAGGACGACTTGAAGGGCGCCGAGACCCAGATCCAAAAGCTGACCGACAAATACGTCGCCGACGTGGATACCCAAGTGGCTTCCAAAGAGGCCGACATCATGAAAATCTGATGAAAGCCGTTCGTGCTTGCCGTTGGCTAGTTATTGCTGCCTTCTTCGCGGCTTTCTCTGCCGCTGATGCGAACGTGGTCCGTTGGGCTCCGGACTTTGCCTGGCTCAAGTCCGGCAACAACCGCGCCACGCTGAAATCGCTGCGCGGGCAACCCGTCGTGCTCGTTGTTGCACCTTCACCGCGCTACGGCAAATTCCGCAAGCAAGCCAAGGAGTTGCAAAAAACTTACCAACTGCTCGGCAATGACAAAGCCGTGATGGTCGCCGCCTTCACCCAAGAACCGGGTGTCATTCGATCGAACATCCCCTTCGTCCTCGCGGCCAATCCCCAAGCTGTCGCGCAGTCCTACGGCGTGACCGGAGACTTTGCCATCTTTGTCATTGGTCGGGATGGAAATCTGGACGAAATCTCGGACCGCGTCCTTGCCGGCCAGCGGGTTCTCGACATCATCAACAACTCCTTCGTCGCCCAGCGCGATAATCGCCGGGCGGAATAAACCGGCTCAGCCCAAGACCTCTTTCGCGGCACGGGAAATTTTGTCCGCGTGGTCTTCGAGCAGGGAAGACTCGCGGCCTTCGAGCAGGATGCGCAGCTTCGGTTCGGTGCCGCTGTAGCGGACCAAAACGCGGCCGCGCGGGGCGAGGGCTTGTTCGGCGGCGGTGATAGCCGCTTGGATTTCCGGCACGGTCTCGAGCGGGGGCTTTGTTTTCACGGCCACCGCGCGTTGGGCCTGCGGGTATTTGTGCAGGACTTGGCGCAGTTCGCTCAACGGCTTTCCGCTCTCCGCCATGAGACGAAAAATTTGCAGCGCGGAAACCAGCCCGTCGCCCGTCGTGCCGTGGCGCAGGAAAATCATGTGACCGCTCTGCTCGCCGCCGAGAACGAATCCGCCCGCGCGCATCGCTTCGAGCACGTAGCGATCGCCGACCGCAGTGCGGACCACTTTGCCCCCGGCTTGTTCGATGGCCTCGTCCAATCCGAGGTTGCTCATCACTGTGGCCACCACGGTGTTTCCGGCCAACTCACCGCGCTTCAGCAGTTCGAGTCCGGCCATGGCGAGAAGCTCATCCCCGTCGAGCGGGTCCCCGGTTTCGTCGCAAAGGAGCAGGCGGTCGGCATCGCCGTCGTGGGACAGCCCGACCTGTGCGCCGGTCTCTTTGACCAGACGGCTGATTTCGCGGGCCACCGTGCTCCCGCACCCGGCGTTGATGTTGTTCCCGTCGGGGGCGGCATGGAAAACGTGCACATCAGCCCCGAGCGCGCGCAGGGCGGCGGGCGTGGACTCGAAGGCGGCGCCGTTGGCGCAGTCGAGTGCGATCTTGAGGCCACCGAGCGAGAAGCCAGAGGGAAGCGAACGCAAGGCGTGCGCCACGTAGCGGTCCATGGCGTCGTCGGCTTGGGCGACTTTGCCCGGGGACACGCTGGACGGCGATGCGTCGAGTTGCTGCTCGATTGACAGTTCGGTCTCGTCGGGCAGTTTGAAACCGTCGCCGGAGAAAAATTTGATCCCGTTGTCGTGGGCCGGATTGTGCGAGGCGGAAATGACCGCACCGGCGGTCAGTTGGTTCTCCACGACATAGGCCGCCACCCCGGGCGTGGGGAGAACGCCGAGCAGGCGCACGTCACCGCCCGCCGAGGTGATGCCGCGGGCGAGGGCGTCTTCGAGCATCGGACCCGAAGAGCGGGTGTCGCGTCCGATGGCTATGACCGGGCGGTCGACGCCGAGCACTTTGACCAAGGCGCGGCCGAGCTTTTCGGCGAATTCCGCGGTGATGGGTGTTTCGCCGGCGCGGCCGCGGATGCCGTCCGTCCCGAAATAGCGTCGGGTCATTTCTTGGCGCGCTCGGAGGCGGAGCCGCGTCCGCGTCCCTCGTCCCCGGGATCCACGTTGTGCTGGATGACATACCACACAACGGAGGCCAGCACGAGGCAGGTGAGCTTAATTTTCCAATTGTGCAGGAGAATCTGTTTCATACTTCTCGAGGAGGAGGAGCTGGTTGAGGCGACGGCGGAAACGGTCGACGTTGAGGTTGCGTTCGATAATGCCGCGGTGGCAGAGCGAGACGTGACCAGTTTCCTCCGAGACAAGGATGGCGATGGCGTCGGATTCCTCCGTGATTCCGATGCCGGCGCGGTGACGCA
>CAZJGQ010000028.1:0-16846 GCA_964545425.1 uncultured Chthoniobacter sp.
CGGCGCAGGCGCACCGGTCCCATCTGCGGGATCATGTTGAGTGCGATGCTGGCCTCGAGGTTGTTCACGGGGGCGCCATGCTAAACACGGGCGTCAAGGGGCTGGAGGGATTTCAGATTTGAATTTTGAAATTTCAGATGGGGGAGCGCGTGAGTAGGTTGATTGCCGTGAAGGCTTTGCTCCTGACCAATGAATATCCGCCGCACGTCTATGGCGGGGCGGGAGTGCATGTGGAATATCTGGCGAGCGCGTTGGCCGCGCTGATGGATGTGGAAGTGCGGTGCTACGGGGAGCAAAGCTCGCACGATGGACGTCTTGCGGTTCGCGGCTTCGGTGTCGATGAGTCGCAATTCGGATGCCCGAAAAATTTGCGCTCGGTTTTTGGCTCCGTGCAGCGCGATGCGGCGATGGCTGCGGCGGGGACGGATGCGGATCTGGTGCATGTGCATACTTGGTACACGCACTTGGGGGGAATTCTGCTCAAGCAGAACTACGGAATGCCTCTCGTGCTCACTGTTCACTCGCTCGAGCCGTTGCGGCCTTGGAAGCGCGAGCAGCTCGGCGGCGGTTACGATTTTTCCTGCTGGGTGGAAAAGACGGCCATCGAAATGGCTGATGCGGTCATTGCTGTCTCCGAGTCGACCAAAGCCGACGTTTTGCGCCTTTTCGATGTGGATCCTGCGCGGGTGCACATCATTCACAATGGAATCGACCTCGCGGAATACCGCGCACGGCAGGATGCGGATGTGCTGGTCCGCCACGGCATCGACCCCGCGAGGCCCTTCATCCTTTTCGTCGGTCGCATCACGCGGCAGAAGGGGATTGTGCATTTGGTGCGGGCTTTGCGGCATCTGGAGCCCGGTTTCCAAGTTGTCCTCTGCGCGGGGGCGCCAGACACGCCGGAGATCGCGGCCGAAATGAAAGCGGCCGTGGAGGCCGCGCGGAAGACGCGCCCCGACGTGATCTGGATCGAGGAAATGGTGCCGAAAGAGGACATCATTCCGCTTTATTCCCAAGCGGACCTCTTCGTTTGTCCGTCCATTTACGAACCGTTCGGCATCATCAATCTGGAAGCGATGGCTTGCGGAACGCCGGTCGTGGCCAGCGCGGTGGGTGGGATTCCTGAAGTGGTGGTCCATGGCGAGACCGGGCTTCTCGTTCCGGTCGAGCAAATGACCGAGGCTCCGTTCGAGCCGCATGATGCGGACAAATTCGCCCGCGATCTGGCCGCGGCCATCAATGAACTGATGCGCGACGAACCTCGCCGCCGGCGGATGGCCGAAGCCGCGCGCCGCCGCGTGGAAGAGAAATTCAGCTGGGAGGCGATCGCCAAGCAGGTGGCGGAGGTGTATGGTCGAGTTTGTCGATCGTCATGATGAAAACAATTCCCTCGCAGTGTGTTTTGCCCGCCCGCGCCACCTTGGGCGAGGGGGCTTGCTGGTTCGCTGACGAGCAACGGCTCTACTGGGTGGACATCCTCCAATGCGAGGTGCACCGGTTCGATCCGGCGACGGGTAAAGACGAGGTGCGCAAGACGCCTTGTCATGTTTCGCTGGCCCAACCGACGACCCGCGGCGATCTCGTGCTGGGGACGCGCGACGGCATTGCGCGGATGGATTTCGACAGCGGCAAGTTTGTCCTGCTCTGCGATCCGGAAGCGGACATTCCCGGCAACCGCTTCAACGACGGCAAACCGGACCCGCGGGGCAGGCTTTTCGCCGGGACGATTGCCTATGATGGGTCGGACAAAAAAGCGGCGCTTTGGCGCATCGAACCGGACCTGACGTTCACCAAACTGATCGACCACGTGGGCAACTCGAACGGCCTCGGCTGGTCGCCGGATCGGAAAACGTTCTATTGGACCGACACGAAAACGGGCTGCGTCTTTGCTTTCGATTACGATGCGGCGAGCGGAAACATCGCGAATCGTCGCGTCGTGGTCGAGGTGGACAAATCGATCGGGCGTCCCGACGGCATGACGGTCGATGCCGAGGGTTTTCTGTGGACCGCGCTCTGGGCGGGCCATGGGGTCGCGCGATGGAATCCGGCTAATGGCGAAATGGTGGCCAAAGTGGAATGCCCGGCGGCCAATGTCACTTGTCCGTCGTTCGGCGGTCCGCATTTGGACGTCCTTTACTTCACCACGGCACAAAAGGGCCGGGAGGATGCGGAAGTATCGCCCGAACCGGAGGCGGGGAATTTGTTCGCGGCGAAAGTCGGCGTGAAAGGAATGCCAGGGTTCGCTTTCGCCGGTTAGCGGTTGTTTTGCGCTTCGCCGGTCATCGGCACGAAGCGGACGGGGAGAACGGATTGCTTTTCCACCTTGTCTCCCTTTTTGCGGAGGAGAACGAGTTCCTGGTTCATGCCGCCGCCGACGGGAATGATCATGCGTCCGCCGTCTTTCAACTGGGCGACGAGGTCGGGCGGGATTTTGTCCGGGGCGCAGGTCACGATGATGGCGTCGAAAGGCGCATGCTCGGGCCAGCCGCGGAACCCGTCGCCGTGCATGACTTGGGCATTCTTGAATCCGAGGCGCTCGAGGGTCTGGCGCGCCATTTCGGCCAGCGGTTCAACAATCTCGATGGTGTAAACGTCCGCGCCCATCTGCGCGAGGATGGCGGCTTGGTATCCGGAGCCGGCGCCGATTTCCAAAATCTTTTCCCCGGGTTGCGGGCGGATGGCTTCGGTCATGAAAGCGACGATGAAGGGCTGCGAGATGGTTTGTCCGTGGCCGATGGGCAGGGGGTAATCCATGTAAGCCTCGTCGCGTAGGCGCATGGGTAGGAATTCGTGGCGCGGGACCTTGCGCATGGCCTCAAGCGTGGCGGGGTCGGCAATGCCACGAGCGGCGATTTGCCTTTCGACCATGGTTTCACGTTGCGCGCTCAGGTCGCTGGCCTGTGGCGGTTTGGCGTCGGAGCAGGCGACGACAAAAAGGAAGAAGAGGCAGCCGACGCGGCTAAAGCTGCGCGAGATGCGGTGGGACTTCCACGGCGCTTTCTGTGTCGTGATCGGCATGGACGGCAGTTTCGTGCCACGCGCGGATCTCCGCAAGTTCCTCCAGAGATTCGACGGCTCCGAAGCGGCGGCGGAGCTCGCGGCTGGAGTGCAGTCCGCGCGAATAAGCCATGAGGCGCGAGCGCATGGCGTGCATGCCTTTTTCCGTTTTGCGCCAGCGTTGCAGTTCCTGACGGCAGTGGTCCTCGATGAGATCCCAGCGATCGGCCAGAGTTGGTGCAGGGGGTGCGTCCTCGCCGCGGAAAGCGGCGGCGATCTCTTGGAAGATCCACGGACTGGTCATGGCGGCGCGGCCGACCATCAGTCCGGACACCGGTGCATGATGCCAGCGCTGCATCGCGGTGTCCGCTGAAGTGATATCGCCATTGCCAACGACGGGAATTTGCACGGCGTCCGCCACGGCGGCAATGACATCCCAGTCGGCCTCGCCGGAGTAACCCTGCGCGCGGGTGCGTCCGTGCACGGTAAGGCGCCGGATGCCGGCGTCTTCGAGATAGCGGGCATTGTCCACCGCGTTGACTGATTGGGCGTCCCATCCGGTGCGGATTTTTGCCGTGACCGGTAGCGGAGCCACGGCCCGCACCACGGCCGAGGCGATGGCGGCAAGCAAGTTTCCGTCGCGAAGGAGAGCGGAGCCGCCGTTTTTGCAGACCACTTTGTTGACCGGACAGCCGAAGTTGATGTCGATGAAGTCGGGTCGCTTCCAATCGACCACGGCTTGCGCGCCGCGGGCCAGTTGATCGGGATCGCCGCCGAAAAGTTGCACGCCGAGCGGACGCTCCTCCGGGGTGAAGTCGACGTAGTGCTCGGTGCGCTCGTTGCGGTGCATGATGCCCTCGGCCGAGACGAATTCCGTGGTGAGGACATCCGCGCCGCGCGCTTTGCAGATGCGGCGGAAGACCGAATTGGTCACGCCGGCCATCGGGGCGAGGAAGAGCACGGGGCGCTCGGGGCGACGGACGAAGCCGGTTTGGGGCGAGGCGCTCATGGCGCAAGGAGTCAGGCGGCCTGCGTCTCGGGCGCGGGTTCGCCTCCCAACTGCATCCCGAGCAGTGCGGTGACTTCGGCTTGGACCTCGGGAACTTGGGCCAAGCTGAGCCGCGGATTGGGGATGAGGAAGGTTTCGCCGGTGCCGGTGCGCTCGTAAACGAGCACGTCCGGATCGCTGCTCTCCATCGGCTTGAGCAGGCGTTTGCGCTCGAGCATGAGAGCGAGGATGTAGCGGGCGTTCTTCGAAGTGTCCGCGTTTTCCGCGATCAATTTGCGCAGCAGTCCCTCGGCGTCCTGTTTGGCCAAAGGCTCGGGGGGAGGCGGCGGAGGGGCCTCGAATTTGGATTTCCAGAAAGAGAACGGGGCGGGCTCGGGCTGGCGTCCGGCCCACGCTTCCTCGCAAATGTCCTCGCGCCGGAAGCCGTCACCCTCGCGGAAGATGGCGGTGTAGAACAGTTCGTCCTCGCGGAACGGACGTTGCGTGAGCGTGCAGACCTCGGAACGTTTGCGGATTTCCCAATCTTGGTTCATGGCGCGTTCAGGAAAGAATGCCGGGCAACTCGCGGTTGGTCGAGCGCATCCAGAGCATGAGCAGCCCGACGCCGGCGAAGAAAGCGACCGGAGCCCACGCGGCGAGAACGGCATCGACGCGGTAGCCTTTGCCGAGGGCGAGAAAAACGCTGCTGCTCAGCACGAGGAAAAAGAAAAGCAGGATGGCCATGGTGATGCTGCCCATGAGACCGCGCCGCGAATAGATGATGCCGAGCGGCGCGGCGATGAGCACGGCCAGCAGGCAACCCCAAGGCAGGGCCCAGCGGTAGGCAAGCTGGGTCCGGTAGGGGGCGAGGCGCGCCGGAGTGAAGTGCGCATTGTTGGTGAGGTATTCGCGCAGCTCGGGGACGGAGAGAAAATTGGCGTCGAGCACCGAGCTGCTGATGCGCCACGGAGTCTCGGGAAAATTGCGCAGGCGGAGGATTTCGAACCACCGCTGCTCCTTGACGTCGCCTTCCGGCGTGAAGTCGACGACTTTTCCTTTGTCCAACTTCCACGTGCGCGTGGCGTGGTCGTAGGTGGCGTTCTGCGCGTAGTAGTTCCGTTGGAGGCGCCCGGTGGCGTCCTCTTGCAGAATCATGACCGAGGACAGCCGCTCGATCGAAGGATTGAGCCGTCCGATGTGCCAGAAACGTCCGTCCTCGCGGTTGCGGAAAAGGTGGCCGCGGATGGCTTGTTTGTCCGGATCATTGGTGCTGGCCACTTCCTGCAGGATGTCTTTCTTCACTGCTCCGGCGTGGGGGGCGGCCGAGTAGTTGAGGGCCGTGGCCACGCCGGTGAGGATCAAGCCAAGGATGAGAAGAGGGGCGAGGAGGCGCAGCACGCTGCGACCCGATCCGAGAATCGAGATGATCTCGTTGCGCCGCGACATTTGGGTGAACGTGTAGAGGATGGCCAGGAGCAGTCCGACCGGGAGGCTCATCAGGATGATTTCGGGCACGCGCAGAACGTAAAATTCCACCACGCGCCAAAGCGGGGCCTTGTTCTCGAGAAAAGTCGGTGCATTCTCGCTGAGGTCGAAGACCAGCCAGATGGAGACGAACCCCAACACGCAGTAGAGGAACGGCTGGAGGACGCGAACGAGTATGTATCGGTCGAGGATTTGCATGGCGCGGGAGCGCGGCGAAGCGGTGATTATCCGGCGCCGGCGGCCCGGCATCAATCCGTTTAACCCGGGAGGGGGCCTGGCTTGATCTCGCTCATGCCCGAGGGCGGGGCCCGGACGGGTCCGGCGGCGAAGATGGAGGAGATTTTCGCGCCGGGCGGCCTGCTTTCCGCGGCCAACAACTACGAATTTCGTCCCCAGCAACTGCTCATGGCGCAGCGCGTGGCCGAGACGCTGGACCGCGGCGGACATCTCGTGGCGGAAGCCGGCACCGGCACCGGCAAATCCCTCGCTTACCTCGTGCCTTCCGTGCTCGCCGCGAAAGAAGGCGGACGCAAAGCCATCGTCTCCACCCACACGATCAACCTTCAGGAGCAGTTGCTCTACAAAGATCTCCCGCTGGTGGCCAAGTTGCTGCCTGTCGAATTCGATGCGGCGCTTTTGAAAGGACGGCAAAACTACCTGTGTCCGCGCCGCCTGCACAAAGCCTTGGAAAACCGCGCCGAGCTTTTCACCAGCACCGAGACCGTCGAACTCGAGCGCATTCTTGATTGGAGCAAACGCACGCGCGACGGCTCGCTGGCCGACTTCGATCCGCTGCCCGACCCGGCGGTGTGGAACATGGTCTGCAGCGAGGCGGGCATCTGCACGCAGCGTTCCTGCGGGGGTGACGGACCGCGTTGCTTTTACCAGCAGGCGCGCCGTCGCGTGGATGCGGCCGACATCGTGGTGCTCAACCACAGCTTGCTTTTCATCCTGCTGGGCGGACGCGAGGAGTTGTCCGAAGAAGGTCCCGGCTATCTCTACCCGAAGGATTTTTTGGTCATCGACGAGGCGCATACCATCGAGAGCGTGGCGGCCAAGCATTTGGGCATCCGGCTCTCCCAATACGAACTGCGCTTCGTCCTGCAGCGCCTGTGGAACCCGCGCACCAAGAAGGGTCTGATGTCCGCGCTCAAATCGAAAAGCGGCGGTGCCGCAGTGGCGCGCGCGTTGGACGAAGGAGAACGGTTTTTCGCCGCCCTGACCAATGCGTGCAATTTCAGCAAGGGCAAGGAAGTCCGCGTGCGCGCGCCGCTGGAGTTGCCTCTGGACTTGGTGGGGCGTTTGCAGGAAGTGCGGCAGCACCTCAAAGAAGCGGCCGCGGAGTCCGGCGAAGACTTGCGGGCCGAGGCGGGAGAATCCTCGCTGCGCCTGCAGGCTTTCTTGGATGGCGTGCCGGTCTTTGCCGATCAAAAGGCGGAGGACAGCGTGTATTGGGCTTCGCTTACCGGGCGCCGCGACCAGTTCACCACGGCGCATGTCACGCCGGTGGATCTCGCCTCGGAGCTCCGCCGTCTGCTTTTCCGCGACGAAACAACCGCGGTGCTGACCAGCGCCACGCTTTCGGTGGGGCGCGAAGATTTGCAATATTTCCGCGAGCGGGTCGGCGCGGAGGACGCCGAAGCCGTGCAAATCGGCAGTCCGTTCGACTACGCGCGCCAGATGAAGATCCATGTGGTCAAAAAAATGCCCGATCCGCGGGCGGCCGACTACGAGGCGGAGCTGGAAAAATGGATCAAGCATTTCACCGGCGAAACGCAGGGCCATGCCTTCGTTCTTTTCACCAATGCCCGCCTCATGCGCAGTCTGGCGTCCAAGATGGAACGCCATTTCGCGGACAAAGGCTGGCCCCTGCTCGTGCAGGGGGCGGATCGCTCGCGGCACAAAATGGTCGAGGATTTCCGCGACGAGGAAAATTCGGTGCTCTTCGGTTTGGACAGCTTTTGGAGCGGCGTCGACGTGCCCGGCGAAGCGCTGCGCAATGTCATCATCACGCGTCTGCCCTTCGCGGTGCCCGACCATCCGCTGGTCGAGGCGCGCCTGGAGCAGATCGAAGCGCGCGGCGGCGATCCGTTTTCCGAATACTCGCTGCCCGAGGCCATCTTGAAATTGCGCCAAGGCGTCGGGCGTCTCATCCGCACGGCGTCCGACCGCGGGATCGTGGTCATCCTCGACAACCGCGTGGTGACCAAAGCCTACGGACGCGCCTTTTTGCGGGCGTTGCCCGAATGTCCCGTGGAGGTGGCATGAGGAGCGGCGTGCGCATTTTTCTCGCCGTAGCCGCTTTGCTTGCCGGCCTCTGGCCGTGGTGGGCGGCGAGGGAGCAGGGGGCAAAATCTTTTCCCGGCTTTGTCGTCGAGGAGAGCAAAGCGGCCGGCGATATGGCGCCCGTGTTCGCCACAGAGGTCATCAATCCGGACAGCCCGCACGTCAAATCGCACTCGGCCACTCTGGCCGAGCTTACCGACGGAACGCTCGTCGCCGCATGGTATGCCGGTAGCGGGGAAGGGGCTTCCGATGTGTCCATTTATCTGGCACGCCGGCCGCCCGGCGGCGCGTGGTCGGAGCCGGTGGCTATCATCACACGGGAGCGCGTCATGGCGGATCTCCGCCGCAACGTCATCTCCCTCGGCAACCCACTGCTTCTTTCCGATGGCAGCGGCCGCCTCGGATTGCTTTTTGTCAGCATCGCCGCGGGGCGCTGGTCGGGCAGCTCGATGAACATCACGTGGTCGGAGGATGGCGGCATGACGTGGAGCCCGGCCCGCAACTTGACCATGAATCCGCTGGCCAATCTCAGCTCGCTGCCGCGCAATCCTCCGGCGCCCCTGGTCGGCGGCGGATGGGCCGTGCCGGTCTACGAGGAATTCCTCGGCAAGTTTCCCGAAATTCTCTGGATCCAGCCGCGCGACGGGGATTGGCCGGCCGCGGTTTCCCGCGTCGAGGGAGGTGTCTATATTTTGCAGGCCTCGCTCGTCCCCCTGGCCGCGAACCGGGCCGTTTCTTTTTTCCGCGATTTCCGTCCCGCGAAATGGATGTCTGCTTCGTGGTCGGACGATGCCGGGCGCACGTGGAGCAAGCCCGCCACGACCGAACTCCCCAACCGCGATTCGGGTTTGTGTGCCATCCGTCTGTCAAACGGCGATCTGCTCTGCGCTTTCAACGACGTTTCGCCGGGCAAACGCGAGAACCTCCGGCTGGCTCTGTCCGGCGACGAGGGACGCACTTGGAAAACCGTCGCCACGCTCGCCGAGGAGCCCGGCTGCGAATTTTCCTATCCTTACTTGATCCGCGGAGCCGACGGGATGATCCGCATGGTTTATTCCGCGCGGCAGACGCAGATTGTCTTTGCGGAATTCAGCGAGGCGTGGGTGAGGCAGAAGGCGGAGGCGGCACGATGAAAACAACGGTCATGATCTGGACCTTCCTTGTTCCACTGCTCTTGCTCTGGTGGATTTTCCAGCGCGCGGCGGGATTACGCGGATGGTTGCCATCCATGGTCGCCGGGGTGGCTGCGGTTGGCGCCGTTGTGTTTCCGTGGTTCGGGCATCCGCTCCCTTTCTGGTCGGCCAGCCTCAGTGCGAACTTCAGCGTGGTTATGGTTGCACTGCTCGCCCTCGGCATCCTCGACCGCGCCGGTTGGCATGGTGTTTTCCGTCCGGCAGACTGGAGAGCCGCCTGGATTTTCGGGGCCGCGGGGTCGCTGCTGCTTTATCCGAGTGCGCTTGGTTTGGGTCCGCAAAACTTCGACAGCTACGCGCTCGGTTGGCCGTGGTTATTTTGGGGTCAATCGCTGGCGCCTTTCGGCGGCGCGGGGCTCGTTGCCGCTATCCTCATCTGGCGCGGCAACCGCTTCGGTTACGCGTTGGGTCTGGCCCTGCTCGGCTACGTTGTCGGTTTCCAGGAATCGGAAAACCTCTGGGACTATCTGCTCGACCCGGTTTACGGCGCGGTCTCGCTTCTGGTTGTCCTGTGGACCGTCCTCCGGCGCGCTATTTCTCGATCTCGATAAGGAGATCCTGCTGGAACAATTGGCCGGTGATGTTGCCGCGCAGCATGTCTTTGGACTGCCGGCCGGTGAAGCGGTCGACGAGGCTCAGCCGTGATCCCAGAATTTTTACTCCGGGAAATTGCGCGATGGCGGTGTTCGAAGCGGGCACCCCGAGGATGAATAAATCGTGCTCCTTGCGCATCTCTTCGAGTTTGGCCGGAGGCTCCATGCGGATGGTTTGGATGTCCGCGCCCGGCAGCATGAAGCGATACACCTCATCATGCGCGCCGTAGACCGTGGGCAAAACCACCGTGCGGCCTTGCACGGCATCGATAGTCTCTTTGGCGTAGGCACCGCGAGGTCCGTCGAAGGGAATGCAGAACAGCGCATAGGCCAAATAGACAAGCAACACGGAGGGGGCGGCCATGGCTCTCGTCCAGTCGGCGCGGAAGACGGAGACGAGCGCCGCACCGGCAATGGCCGCCAAGGCCGGGGCGAAATACCACGGATAGATCGGACCCTCGGCCAATTCGCCGGTCAGAATCAGTCCGCCGAGCAGCAAGATTGAGGTAATGACGGCGGCGGCAACCAACGTGATGGCAAGCAGCCAACGCGGAATGGATGGCCAGTGCAGCGCGGTGAGCACGGCCAGCGCGGGCATGGCCGGCAAGAGGTAGCGTTCGTCGCGTTGCTGGGGGAAGGCGAAGACGACCATCTGCGTGATGACCCAGATCCAAAGAAGTTTGTCCGTCTCGACCAGCGTCCGGCGTCCACGGAAGGCGATGACGAAAAGCGCGACGACAGCCGGCGCGAGCAGTCCCGCGTTGAACGGGTAGCCGAAAAGAATGCGCCAAATGCTGTGGTTGCCGGCCACCATGTTGAGGAAATAGTTGCCGCGCGCCGGGTCGAATTTTCCCGCGTTTTCCTTGAGGACGAAATCTTGCAGGATTTTTTGCGGATACGGATCGAGCCAGAACCAGAGACTGAAAACACCCAGAGCCACGATGCCAAGCAGGGTGATTTTCGGGGCGTCGCGGCGCAGCCAATCCGGCCAGCGATAAGCGCGTTGATGGAGCGTCCACCAGGCCAGGCCCGCGCAGAACGGGATGACGAGGGCGAAAGATTTGTAGAGCAGGCCCGCGCCGACCATGAGACCGAAGGCCAGCGCGTGGCTCCAACCGAGCCCTTCACCGCGGGGTGGACGGTAAAGCAGAATGAAGAAAGGGAGAAAAAACCAGAACGTCTCGGGCGCGGAGGTCAGAACGACGCGCCCGTAGCGGTAGGTGCTGAAAAAAGCGAGGAAGACGAGGGCGGCGAGCAATCCGGTGCCGGTGCTTCCGGAGAGGCGCCGCGCGAGGAGCAGCACGAGGGCCGCGGTGGCCAGGGTGTAAAGCGCGACGGGCAACCGCAACCGCCACAGCTCCCAGTGGCGTCCCCAGTCGGTCATGACGATGCCTTGCCAGAAAAGAGCGGGCGGCTTGGTGTTGCGCTCCGCCTCGTTGAGGTTTTTCAACGGCAGCCATTCGCCCCCTTCGGCGGTCATGCGGGTGATCTGCCAGTAAAGGTGCTCGTCGGGGTTGGTCGCCGCGTGTTCGCTCCCGAGGTTGTGAAGGTAAACAAAAACGCCGAGGGCGAGGGCCAGCCAAGCGAGGATGATTTTCGGACTCTCGCTCATGGGGAGGCGGGGATGACTTCGACCAGCAGGTCTTTCTTGAAAAGATTCCGCGAAACGTGGCCCGAGAGCATGTCCATGGTTTCGCGGTTGTTGAAGCGGTCGATGAGCTGCAGGCGCTGGCCGACAATGCGCAGATCGGACGCGTTTTCCACCGTCATGTCCTGCAGCGGCAGGGTAACGATGAAAACTTCATGCGTCCGACGGACATCTTCGAGGCCGGCATCGTTGACGTGGTAAGGTTGCAATTCCGCTCCGGGCAGCATGAAGCGGTAGATTTCCTCGCGGGAGTTGAAGTTGATCGGTGCAGCGATGCTCTTGCCGCGGGCGAACTCGGCCGCCGAGCGGTCGAACTCGCCACGTGGTCCGTCGAAAGGAATGAGGAAGGCCGCGTAGCAAAGATAGAGCAGCAGGACGGCGGGGACAGCGAAGGAATGGGTCACGCTGCGTCGCGCCAAGCCGACCGCGGCAAACGCAATCACCGCGGCGGTGAACGGCCAGAAAAACCAGGGATAAAGCGAACCGAGGCCGGCATCCCGCGTGAGCAAGACCGCGCCGAGTCCCATGCCCAAGGCGATCACCGCCACCGCGAGCAGCGTGATGCCGAGCACCCACCGGGGAATTTGCCGCCAGCGCAACGCGGTCAGCACGGCCAGCGCCGGCATGGCCGGGAGCAGATAACGCTCGTCGCGTTGGTTCGGCAGGGTGAAGACGAGGAAAACGGTCGCGATCCAAATCCAGAGGAGTTTTTCCTCGGCGTCCAGTTCGCGACGACGGATCCACGAAATGACAAACACCGCCACGATGGCAGGCGCGAGCAGTCCGGCGTTGAGCGGGTAGGCGATGACGTTGCGCCAGATGCTCGATTCGCCCCAGAGCAGGTTGACGAGGTAGTTGCTGCCGCCGGTATCGAACTTGCCGACGTTTTCTTTGAGCACAAAGTCCTGCAGGAGGAGATGACGCTGCGGATCGAGCCAATACCAAAGACTGAAAACGCCGAGCGCGAGGAAGGAAACCAGCGCGATCTTGGGCGCGTCGGCCCGCAGCCACGGGCCGATGCGGTATTCGCGCCGATGGAGCGTCCACCATGCCAACCCCGCGGCGGCGGGAAGGACCAAGGCAAATGATTTGTAGAGAAGGGCGGCGCCGACCATCAGTCCGAAAGCGAGCGCCGCACCCCAGCAAATCCCGGTCTTTTCGCGCGGTTGCAGCAGGAGGATGGCGAAAGGCAGGAAGAGCCAGAAAGTCTCCGGTCCGGAGGTGAGAAAAACGCGCCCGTAACGGTAAGTGCCGAAGAAGGCCAGATAGACGAGCGCGGCGAGCAGGGCGGTGGAAAAGTCGGACGCCATCTTCCGGGTGACGAGAAAGACGAGCAGCGCGGTGGCGAGCGTGTAGAGGACGTTGGGCCAGCGGAGATTCCAGAGCGACCAGTTTTGCGCCCAATCGGTGCTGACCAGACCCTGCCAGAAAAGTCCGGGCGGCTTGGTGTTGCGGTGCCGCTCGATCATGGTCTGCAGCGGCAGCCAGTGGCCGGACTCCGCCGTGGCGAAGGTCATTTGCGCGTAGAGCAACTCGTCGCCGTTGGTCGCCGCGTGGTCGCTGCCCAGCGCGACGAAATAAGCGGCGAGGGCCAGCAGGACGGCCAAGAGGGCGGACAGTCCGGTGAAGCGGACGGCATCGGGCGGCATCGGAAGAGCATAGGGGATCAATCGGGGGGTTGTCAGCAAGCGACGATCCGGACATCAATGCTGGGTGGTGATGGCGAAAGGTGACGTTGTTCCGATGGAACCGGTAGGGTCGGCTGGCCCAGCCGACCGCACGCATGCCGTGAACAGGCAGCGGCCCGCTGGGCCAGCGGGCCCTACCGGGGGGGCTTGTTTCGCGGGCTTGGTGTTTCTCCTGTTCGCGGTGTTGTTGCTCTGTGCCGGCTGCTCGCCGCAACCGCGGGCCGATCTGGTTTTTCTCAATGGCGCCGAACCCGAAACGCTCGATCCGGCGTTGATCACCGGGCAACCGGAAGGGCGCGTGGCCAATGCGCTGTTCGAGGGCCTGCTTACCTTCAACGAGCACGGCAAGCCGCAGCCGGGCATGGCGGAGAGTTGGGAGGTTTCGCCGGATGGACGGGTTTACACGTTCACGCTGCGCGAGGGACTGACCTGGAGCGACGGAACGCCGCTCACCGCGGAGGACTTCGTCGGCTCGTGGCGGCGGACGCTGGATCCGTCCACCGCCTCGGAATACGCCTACCAGCTGCACTACATCAAAAACGCCAAGGCGTTCAACGAAGGGGAAATCACCGACTTTGCCCAAGTCGGTGTGACCGCGCCGGATGCCCGCACCCTGCGCGTCGAATTGGAAAATCCGACGCCTTTCTTCTTGGACCTCTGCTCGTTCGTCACGCTTCTGCCCGTGCCGTTGCATGCGGTGGAAAAGCACGGCGACAATTGGATCAAGCCGGGCAACTTGGTCAGCAACGGGGCCTACATGCTCGAGTCATGGCGCCTCAACGACCGGATCCGGCTGCGGAAGAACCCTCGCTATTGGAATGCGGACAATGTCGCCATGGAAACAATCGACGTGATCCCGGTGAGCAAGGCCAACACCGCCTTCAATCTCTACGCTTCCGGCCAGGCCGATCTCATGATGGACAAAGGCCTCGTTCCGCCCGCGTTGCTCTCGGAGATCAAAAAGCGCGACGACTTCCATGCTGCGCCGTTCCTCGGAACGTATTTTCTTCGCTATAATTGCGAAAAGGGTCCCTTCACCGATCCGCGTGTGCGCCGGGCCTTCAGCCTCGTTATCGACAAGCCCTCCATCGTCGAACGGATCACCCGCGCGGGCGAGCTGCCGGCCGACAGCTTCGTTCCCCCCGGAGCCGCGGGCTACGAGCCCTACGGCGAGTGCGGCAAGCAGGACATCGCCGAGGCCAAGCGTCTGCTCGCCGAGGCTGGCTATCCGGAAGGCAAAGGCTTCCCCATGGTCAACTACCTCTACAGCGAGGGGGAACTGAACGAGGCCATCGCCATCGAGTTGCAAAGCATGTGGCGGCGTGAGCTTGGGGTGAACGTCCAGCTCCTGCGACAGGAGTGGAAAGTCTACCTCAACTCGATGAGTCGTCTCGATTACGACATCGCGCGTTCCAGTTGGGTGGGCGATTACCCGGATCCGAACACCTTCCTCGACATGTTCGTCACCGGCGGCGGCAACAACCGCACGGGGTGGAGCGATCCGCGTTACGACCGACTGATCGCCGACGCGGCGGCAGAAACCGATCCGGCCGCGCGCTTCGCCATCCTTCGCGAGGCGGAAAAAATCCTCGTCTGCGAGCAGGCGCCGATTTGTCCGCTTTATTTCTATGTCGGCATCCAGCTCTACGATGCGGACAAGCTCGGCGGCGTCGCGGGCAACGTGCTCGACGAGCACCCGCTCAAAGCGATGTTTTGGAAACAGCGCCCGGAGTGAGGCGCGGGAGCACGCCTCAGAATCTCACCGCGAAGACGGTGGCTACGATGGCGAGCAGGGACAGGTAAACCACCGGAAAGAGAACCTTGCAGCGGTTATCCAGGGCATCGGCTTTGTCGCCCTGCCCGCTGCGGTTGAGTTCGCCGACCACGAGATTCACCACGATGCTGGCGCACATGACCATGAAACTCAGGTTCACGAAGACATTGACCGGCGTCAGGTAGGCAATGTGCGGAAGGATGTCGCCGAGGATGATCTGATAGGCCACCGCGGTGAGCAGTCCGACGAAAGACACGCTCATGCGGTCGCCGACCGAGGCGCGGTCCATCCAAAAGACCGACCAAGAAAGAACAACGACGAGGAAAAGCGGGCCGACCACGAGGCGCAGGACAAAAAGCGGCTGGCGCTTGACGTCCAACTCGACGACGAACGCCGAAGTCGGCGCGTCGCTGCCCGGGGTGGTGGAAAGAATTTCCTCCGTCGCGCTGCGTTTGCCGAGCAACTCCCACTGCGGAAGATGGATCTCCTCCGGGGCGAGGGCGGCGAGGGGAAGCGGCTTCATGGCCACCTCGGAACTCGCGTAACCGGGAATGCCGAAGACGATGCGCAGGTTGTGGCGGTCGAAGGGGTAGTGACGCAGCTTGAGCAGGGATTTGGCGGTGGCGTTGACCGGCGTGACCAGGGTGCATGTGCCGTCCGGGCTGACCCGGCACAGCGGCTCGCCCTTCTCGAACATGCCGGCCACGTTGAGCAAAGAGATTTCCGGATACCAAGCCGGCGAGATTTCGTTGAACTGGAAGTTGCCCTGATAAAATTTCTCGGCCACGCCCTCCGCGGCCGGATCGAACGCCTGCCGTTCATCCTTCCACTGCACGGTCAAAACACCGCTGAATTGGAATGTCTCGTCTTGTTCGTCGATCGCATTGATGTCGATCAACTGGAAGCCCACACGGACCTCGACCGGTCCGTCCGAGGGCGGCGGGCTGAGCAGGACGGTCTGCGAAGGACTCGCGGCAACGATCGCTGTCGTGGCCAGGAGGACGATCGCGCAGAGGGTTGGGCGGAAAATGCGCACCGCATGGTGGTAACCGCTCAACTGCCGTCGCGCCACGCTAAATCGGGGGGAATTGCTCCACGGGCAGCTTCTTCGATTCGCAGGCTCTCAACGCTCATCCCTCAACTCTCAACTACCGGTCAAGTGATTATCACCTTCGTTCCCCGCGCACGTAAAAAACAGTTGCCTCGGGGGGTGTTTCGGGCCGAAATGAGAGCTGTTGTCATCGTTTCAGGTGTGCCGGCCGCGGACCTCCAATTGTGACAACGCCGGGTAGTAAACCTTCGGTGTTGGTCGCGGCCGGGAAAAAACACGCCCATGACACATCCACTCGCTTTCTGCGCTGCGCTTTGCGCCGCCTTGTTATTCACTCCGCGCGCCCGCGCGCAGGACCTCTACGTCGGTTCGAATTCCTCCGGGGTGACGACCAACTTCACTTCGGGGACCAACGCCTACAACAATACCTACATCGGATTTGATCCGGGCGCCGATGCCAACACGCTCAATGTCCTCAACACCAATACCCTGCTGACCAACAGCGGCGGTCTTCTTGTCGGCTTCGATGGCAGCAGCAACAGCATGGTAATCACCAACGGCGGCAGGGTGGCGAACTTTTTCGGCTACATCGGCTTCAATACTACTGCTGCCTCCAATAACAGCGTGCTGGTCACCGGGGCGGGGTCGCTGTGGACCAACAACTCCACCCTCTTCGTCGGCGCCGTAGGCAGCGGCAACAGCTTGGTGATCACCAACGGCGGCACGGTGGCAAACTCCATAGGCTACATTGGCTTCACCACCGACTCCCCCAACAACAGCGTGCTGGTCACGGGGAGCAGCTCGGTCTGGACCAACAACTTCACCCTCTTCGTCGGCTACGCAGGCAGCGGCAACAGCATGGTGATCACCAACGGCGGCAGGGTGGCGAACTCTTTCGGCTCCATCGGCCTCACCACCGACTCCTCCAACAACCGCGTGCTGGTCACCGACGGGGGCACATGGACCAACAGCAACGACCTTTATGTCGGCGAAAGGGGCAGTGGTAACAGTCTGGTCATCAGCAACGGCGGTGTGGTCGCCAATACTCTCGCCTACATCGGCTTCACCACCAACTCCTCCAACAACACCGTGCTGGTCACGGGGAGCAGCTCGGTCTGGACCAACAGCGGTAACCTCAACGTC
>CAZJGQ010000029.1:0-16707 GCA_964545425.1 uncultured Chthoniobacter sp.
ACTTCGGTCACATGCAAAGGCCAGGTCTTGCCCACCACCGTGACCACGGGCGTTTTGGCATCGAGCAACTGCCGCACTTGCGCATCGTCCTCGACTTTCAGGCCGCCGCGCCGCGTCATTCCGAAGGCCGCGACTTTGGCGTGTTTCCACTTACGCTTGGCCGCCTCGGCGAAGAATTCGGCGTCCTTGGGATTCGATCCGGGCCAGCCCCCCTCGATGTAGTCGACTCCGAATTCATCGAGCCGCTCAGCCACCCGCAGCTTGTCCTGCACGCTGAAGGAAATACCCGTGCCCTGCGTGCCATCACGCAGGGTCGTGTCGTAAACGGTTACTTTCGGTGAATCGCCCATCGTCCGCTGGCCGGACCCGGTCAGGTCTCGGTCGGACAAGTGTTAATCCGATCGATGAGCAGACGCAACATGCCGAAGTCCGTCTTTTTGGGCGTCAGGACCAGGCGCGTGAGATCGTCCGTCTCCCCGCGGAACATGGCTCCGACCGACCATGGGCGCCGTTCCGACTCCTCGGGAAGGATGCCGGTCTGTTCTATCGAGCCACTGACCAGAATGCGGGCGAACTCCTCGTTGAGCGACTTCAGGCCCTCGGCCGTGAGCGGCTTTTTGATCCGGATGACCATTTTCTCGCGAACCCAGCGGTAGGAGTCGAAGACATGGTAGAACTGCCGGATGTGGTCGATGGCCTCGTCGCACGAATGGAGAATCGTGAAAAGATGGAAGTCGCTCGGCGAAATGAGCTTCATGCGCAGCAGGTCGTTCTTGATGAAAAACTCCCAGGTCTCCCAGTATCGTCCGTCAGGCGTATCGAGAAGGATGAGCGGCGTGATCTTCGCCTTCCCAGTTTGCATAAGGGTCAGGCACTCGAAGCCCTCGTCCTGAGTTCCGAAGCCGCCCGGGAAAAGAACGAAGGCGTCGGTTTCTTTCACGAAGTTCACTTTGCGGGTGAAGAAGTAGTTGAAGTTAACCAGTTTCTTGTCGCCGTGGATCGTTTCGTTGGCCCGCTGTTCGAAAGGAAGGCGAATGTTCAGCCCAAAGCTATGGTCGCGTCCGGCACCTTTTTGCGCGGCACCCATGATGCCGTCACCGCCACCGGTAATGACCATGAAGCCGCTCTGCACCGCCTTGCGTCCGAGTTCCTCGGCCATCCGGAACTCCGGCGTTTCGGGGGAGAGACGGGCAGAACCGAAGACGGCCACCTTCCGGCGGTCCGAGTAGGGCTGGAAGACCTTGGAGGCATACCGCAACTCTTTCAGAGCGCGGACAAAGAGCTTCATGTCTGCGACCGGCGCATTGTCTCGTCCGAGACGCAGCGCCGTTTCGATCAACTCCTCGACCAACTCCGGGGAGTGGACACAGCCACTTCGGGCCACGAGCGTTTTTACCGCGGCCTCTTCATTTTCTTTCATAGGGATCGGTCAATATGCCGCGCCTCCTGCGGAAATCACGCAAATTCAACGCCTCCCGTTGCCCCCGCTCCCGCCTGCTGTTAACTTCCGCCATCCATGATCGTTGTCATCCGCCCGCACACCCCGCCCGACCAAGTCGAGGAAGTCATCCGCGAAATCGGCCAACTCGGCTACGCCGCCAGTCCGATCCGCGGAGAATACCAGACCGTGGTCGCGGCGATCGGTGACGAGACCACCCACGCCAGCCTCGAATCACTCACCGCGTTACCCCAAGTCGAACGCGTCCTCCGCGTGCAAAAGCGCTACAAATTGGCCAGCCGCGAATCCCACCCCGAAGGCACCATTGTCGATGCCGGCGGAATCAAAATCGGCGGCGACAACTTCGTTCTCATGGCCGGTCCATGCTCGGTGGAAAGCGAGGAGCAACTCCTGTCCACCGCCCGCGCGGTCAAGGCTGCCGGTGCCACCATCCTGCGCGGAGGCGCCTACAAACCCCGCACTTCGCCCTACGAGTTTCAGGGACTCGGCCCCGAAGGCCTCAAGCTGCTCGAAGCCGCCCGCGCCGAGACCGGACTGCGCATCGTCACCGAAGTGCTGGGCGAAAACGACGTGGACCTCGTCGCCGGCACGGCGGACATCCTCCAGATCGGCGCACGCAATGCGCAGAACTTCCAACTCCTCATCGCCTGCGCGCGCAGCGGCAAGCCCGTCCTGCTCAAACGCGGCATGAGCATGCGCATCGAAGAATGGCTCCTCGCCGCCGAATACCTCCTCGCCCACGGTAACCCGAACGTCATCCTCTGCGAACGCGGCATCCGCACCTTCGAGAACTACACCCGCAACACGCTCGACCTCGCCGCCGTGGCCATCGCCAAGCAGGAGACGCATTTGCCCGTCATCGTCGATCCCAGCCAAGGCTGCGGACGCGCCGATTTGGTCAAGGTCCTCTGCCGCGGAGCCGCCGCGGTTGGCGCCGACGGACTCATCATCGAAGTCCACCCCAACCCGGCCGAAGCCCTCAGCGACGGCCAACAGCAACTCGATCCCTCCTCTTTCGCTGATCTGGTCGAAGGCCTTCGCCCCTTTGTGTCGGCTGCCGGGCGCCGCCTGTAGTTCTCAGCGGTAGTCCAGCCGCTTGAGCAACCAGGCGCCGATGCCGATGAAGAGAATGTTCGGCACCCAGAGCAGCAAATACGGGTGCAGCGCGACGTCGTCACGCAGCATCTCAGCCAGCACCACGAAAAAGAAATAGCTGAAAGCCAGAGCGAGACTGATGGCAAAACCGATCGATGTTTCTTTGCGCTGGGCCGTTACGCCCAGAGGCATGGCGACAATGGCAAAAGCGATGCAGGCCAGCGAAAGCGACACACGCTTGCTCATCTCGACCTTCACGCGACTGACCAATTCCGGATCATTCTGTGCCTCGGCTTCCGGCAGATAGTCCCACAATTCCCAAAGCGTGTAGGCGCGCAGCGGTTTGGAGAGCCAATACGTGTTCACCAAATCGAGCAACCGGATCGAGACCGTCGCCTCGCCCACCGAGATGCCATGGCGGATATTGCTCAGATCGTCCGGAGTCTTCTCGTCGCGCTGCTCGAAGCGGGCATTGCGCAAGGTGAGGAGCAGTTCCCCGCCTTCGTCGTCCACGTCGATCTCACCCTCGGAGGCCAGAATGATGCGCGCGGGTTGGGCCCCGCTCGCTTCCTCGATCAGTGTGACATTGCTCAATTTGTTGCCGTCCTTGCCGCCGATGAAAATTTTCCGCCCCGCAAATTCATCGATCACTTCGTCGGCCACAAAGAGCGACTGCGGGTTGCTCCGCGCGATGGTGGCGATGGAATTGCGCATCGCATCGAGAGCTTGCGGGGCCACTGTTGTGTTGATCCAGAAAGTGAAAGCGCTGAGCAACACCGCCACTCCGAGCACCGGAAGGCAGACGCGCAGGAGACTGGTTCCGCAAGCGCGCAGGGCGATCATTTCATTGTCCGCCGACATGCGCCCGAAGACCAGCAGCACCGCGGTCAAAAACCCCCACGGCACGGTGAAGGTGAACGAAAACGGCAGGACATAGAGCACGAACATGAACAGGTATTTCACCGGCACATCCCGGTTGATCATCAGATCGAGCAGCTCCTTGAAAATGTTGCCCAGCACCAGAACCAGACTAAGCACGAAGAGCCCGTAGATCGTGGTGACAACCACGCCCCAGCCCACATAACGGTCGATCAGCTTCATCCGTTGGTAACAACGCTCGCGGAACAAGCGAACCCGTGCACCCTAACCGCCCTCCGCCATCTTTGCCAAGCTGCCCGCGGACGGTTTTGGCATTGAGCAGATTGTGCCCGGTGGCCAGACTTACTCTATATGCCGGATCGTTCACCCATCTCACCCGACCACCGTCGCCCCGGACCTCCCTGCATTTTCGTCATTTTCGGCGCCTCGGGAGACCTGACCAAGCGCAAGCTCATTCCCGCGCTTTTCAACCTGCGCTGTCTCGGACTCCTTCCCGAACAGTTTGCCGTCATCGGCGTGGCCATCACCCCGGGCGACGACGCCAGCTTCCGGGCGCAAATGTCATCCGACATCCAGCAGTTCGCCACCCATCCGGTCGACCAGGCCGAGTGGAACGCTTTTGTCTCCTCCTGCTACTACGTGGCCGGCGACTTCAACGAGCCGGCCGTCTTCCAATCTCTGAAGGAGAAAATCGAAGCCGTCCGCAAAGAACGCAACATTCCCGGCGGCAACATCGTCTTCAACCTCGCCGTCACCCCCACTCTGTTCGGCACCGTCGCCTCGCAACTCGGCGCAGCCGGACTGCTCGAAGAGTCTCCGGACGGCTACCGCCGCGTCATCATCGAGAAACCTTTCGGCCGCGACCTCGACACCGCGCGAGCCCTCAACGAAGAGCTGCACAAGAACCTCGACGAGTCGCAGATTTACCGCATCGACCACTATCTCGGCAAAGAGACCGTGCAGAACATCATGGTCTTCCGCTTTGCCAACATGATTTTCGAGCCGAACTGGAACCGTCGCTACGTCGACAGCGTGCAGATCACCGTGGCCGAGCGCCTCGGCGTGGAAAACCGCGGCGGCTATCTCGACCATTACGGTGTCCTGCGCGACATGGTGCAGAACCACATGCTCAGCGTCCTTTCGCTCATCGCCATGGAACCGCCCGGGAGCATCACTGGCGACGCCGTGCGCAACGAAAAGGTCAAGGTCCTCGACGCCATCCGCCCGATGGAGCCCGAGGAAGTGATCGAGAATTGCGTGCGCGGACAATACGGCGCCGGCGTCATCGATGGACAGCAGGTGCCCGCTTACCGCGACGAGCCCAGCGTCGATCCGCGCAGCAACACCGAGACCTACGCCGCCCTTCGCCTCTTCGTCGAAAACTGGCGCTGGGCCGACGTTCCCTTTTACCTGCGCACCGGCAAGCGCTTGGCCAAGCACCTCACCCAAGTGGTCATCCGCTTCAAGCGCACCCCGCTCATGCTCTTCGGCGAAAAGGTGACCAGCGATGCGGGACCGAACGCTCTCATCCTCAATATCCAGCCCGAGGAAAGCATCACCATCATGATCCGCGCGAAGAGACCCGGTCCGGCTGTGGTGGTGGACACCATCCCGCTCGATTTCGACTATGCCGACTTCGGCCAGCAATCGCCCGCCACAGGCTACGAAACACTGCTCCATGACTGCATGATCGGAGACATGACCCTCTTCCACCGCGAGGACAGCGTCGACGCTTCCTGGCGCATCGTGAATCCCATCCTCGACGTCTGGGGCGCGCTGCCTCCGCGTGATTTCCCGGATTACGAAGCCGGGACGTGGGGGCCGGCCGCCGCCGACAAATTGCTCGAGCGGGACGGACGCCATTGGGAAAACCCTGTCTGACCCGCCGCAGCCGTGTCCGCGCCCGACAAACCTGCCCTTCGCAAGTCGGACGAACCGCATCCCATGCGGCCGCTCCCCGCGGGCGACGGCCCGGTCATTCTCGGCGGCGACATCGGCGGAACAAAGACTTGGCTCGGCATCTTCCGTGCCGGCGGCAGCGATGCCGCTGCACCTTTGTCGCTCCAACGCTCCGCCAAATACTCCAGCCGCTCCGCTGGCAGCTTGGAGCAACTCATCGCCGAATTTCTCGAGGACGAACGCCATCCGGTTCACTACGCCTGCTTCGGACTGCCCGGTCCGGTTGGCGGGCGCCAGGTCAAGCTGGTCAACCTGCCTTGGGAAGTCGATGCGGATGCCCTCGGCGGCAGGTTCGGCTTCCGTGGAACGTTTCTCATCAACGATCTCGTGGCCAATGCTTACGGGATCGGCGAACTCGACGCAGCCGACTTCGCCGTGCTCCACGCCGGAGACCAAGAGGCCGTCGGCAACATGGCCGTCATTTCCCCCGGCACCGGACTCGGCGAGGCGGGCATCTTTTGGGACGGACGCAAACACACGCCCTTTGCCTGTGAGGGCGGACACAGCGATTTCGCCCCGCGCACCGAACTCGAAGTCGAGTTGCTCAAGCACCTCTTTGCCCCTTACGGCCACGTCAGCTTCGAGCGCGTCCTGAGCGGAAGTATGGGCATCCCCAACATCTACGGATTCCTCCGCGACACCGGGCGCGGACCGGAGATACCGGCCGTCGCGGAGGCACTGAGGACCGGCGATGCCGGATCCATCATTTCCAAAGCCGCGATGGAGGGCTCATGCCCGCTGTGCGCACAAACCATGGACCTCTTCGCGTCCATCCTCGGGGCCGAAGCCGGCAACCTCGCTCTCAAAACCATGGCCACCGGCGGTGTCTTCATCGGCGGCGGCATCGCGGCCAAAGTCCTACCCCTCCTCCAGCGCCCGCCGCTGCTGGAAAGTTTCTTTGCCAAGGGACGCTTCAGTGACTTCATGAAGCGGATTCCCCTGCGCGTCATCCTCAATGACCGTGCCGCCCTCCTCGGCGCGGCCCGCCACGCGCTGCACGGCGCCGAGGCATCCGGCGGCAGGCGCTGAAGCAATCCTACAAAAGGCCCTGTGCGTGGAGCTTCTTCACCACGGCCAACTGCAGCCAGAACATCTCCCGGTGTCCGCGCAGGACCACCGAGAACAACGTGCGCCCATTCTCCTGCCACACTATCGCCGCGCAGTGACCCGCCGCCGCCGTGTAGCCCACCTTGAGTCCACGACACTCGGGGTGACGATGAAGAATGCGGTTCGAGTTGCGCAACTGCGTCGACTTCCCACGGGCATCGCGCCAAGGAAGAAATTTCGTCGTCGTCGCCTGCCGGATGAAGGGGTTTTTGTAAGCCGCGATGGCAATCTTCATCATGTCCGTCGCGGTAGAAAATTGTCCGGGTTTGGAGAAACCCGCGCTGTCTTTGAAAACCGAGTTTCTCGCCCCGAGCCGTCGCGCCAGGGCCGTCATCTTCGCCCCGAAAGCCGCCTCGCTCCCGCTGTTGTCCCGAGCCAAAGCACGCGCCGCGTCGTTAGCGCTCAACACAAGCATGGCCTGCAGCAACTGACGTCGCGTGTAGGTGCCACCGACCGAATTCGGCAACTTGGTCGGCTGACAACTCGCATCCTGCGCCGTCACAGTGACAGGCTTGTCCAGATTCCCCGCCTCAAGAATGACCATGGCCGTGACCAACTTTTGCACACTCGCCACTTCTCTTGGTTGGTTGGCATTTTTCTCAAAGAGAACCTTGCCCGAATTCCCATCCACAATAAGGACTGTATCGGCTTCAATGAGGTCTGCCGCTTTGCCCTTTTTGACCGTACCCGAACCTGCTGCCGCCCCCCACAGATGGGCATGGAACGCGAATAACGTACAGCCCAGCACCAGGAACATGTTGCGTCTCAAGTGCACAATACAACGGTATGGGCCGTAAATCCGGAGTCAAGGAATAGGCTATGCGCCCTTTGCGACGGTCTTCCTGAAGTGGCGCTAAAAGCAGCCGCGCATATTAATCCTTCAAGTTTCATCCTTCCGACTTCATCCTTCCTGTTGAACCGGGGGTGTAGCTCAACGGTTAGAGCAGGCGGCTCATAATCGCTTGGTTCACGGTTCGAATCCGTGCGCCCCCACCACAGGACAACCCAATTATGCCCACTTTCGATATTGTTTCGGAAATCGACCGTCAGGAAATCCTTAATGCCGTGGACCAAGCCCGGCGCGAATTGGCCAACCGCTTCGACTTCAAGGGATCGGAAGCCAAACTCGAAATCGAGAAGGACGGCAACCTGCGCCTCACCGCGGAGGACGCTTCGCGTCTCAAAGGACTGCGCGAAATCGCCGTGTCCAAGCTCGCCAAGCGCAACATCGACCTGCGCAACGTGGATCAAAAAGACCCCGACATTTCCCCGCTCGGCCATGCGCGCCAGTTGTTCGTTTTCAAACAAGGACTCGAGGGCGACAAAGCCAAAGAAATTTCCAAATTCCTCAAAGCCTCGGGACTCAAGATCCAGTCGACGCTGCAGGACAAACAAATCCGTGTCACCGGCAAAAAACGCGACGACCTGCAAGAAGCCATCGCCGCCCTCCGCGCCAAAGATTTCGGTGTCGCGCTGAACTACACGAACTTCCGCGACTGACTATCGCGACACCAGCGACACGGTAGGGTCGGCTGGCCCAGCCGACCACACGCTATTCAAGCCATACCAATCTCCCCCGCAATCCGATCAAACGCCTCTGACGGATCCTCCGCCCGCGAAATCGGGCGTCCCACCACCAAATGCGAGGCCCCGCCGCGCACCACTTCGGCGGGCGTTGCCGTCCGCTTTTGATCGCCGACGTCGGATCCCGCTGGGCGAACACCCGGAATGACGAGCAGCGGCTCTGGTCCGAGTTCCGCCCGCAGCAACGGCAACTCGAGCGCGCTGGCCACAAATCCCCGCACTCCAGCTGCGTGACCCATCTTGGCCAACCGCACCACCTGCTCGCCCACACTGCCGTGCACTCCGCAGGCCTCGAGCGTTGCTTGGTTGGAGCTCGTCAGCACAGTGACACCAAGGATCTTCGTTTTGTCCCCGGCTTCCGCCACGGCCGCGGCACACATCTCCGGTCCGCCGCCGAGATGGATCGTGCACAAGTCGACGCCGAGATCGCCCGCCGAGCGCACGGCCGAGGCGACCGTGTTGGGAATGTCATGAAGCTTGAGGTCGAGAAACACGCGGGCGCCGTGAGCCTTCACAGCTTCGACTGCCGCCGGACCCGCGGCGGTGAAGAGTTGGAGGCCCACCTTGTAAAAACGCGCACGCCCCTCCAGCCGCTCCATCAGACGCCGGGCGTCGCCGAGCGAGGGTTCGTCGAGTGCTACGATGATTTCCGCTTTGCCGCCGCCTTCCGTGCCGTGAATCATGCCCCGCATGCAAATCGCCGCTCCGGCCAAAATCAACCTCAACCTGCGAGTGCTCGGACAAAACGAAACCACGGGCTACCACGACATTGAAACGTGGATGGTTCCGGTCACCTTGGCCGACGAGTTGCGGGTCGAACTGCGCGAAGCGCCCGGGATCACGCTGACCTGCAGCGATCCGGAGCTCGACAGCGGCTCCGGCAACCTTGCCTGGAAAGCCGCCAAACTGTTCCTCCGCGAGGCAGGTCACCCGGGAGGCGCGGCGGTGGAACTTCACAAACACATCCCCCACGGCGCGGGGCTTGGAGGAGGAAGCAGCGATGCCGCGGCGGTGCTCAAAGCGCTCAACGAGCAGGCCGGTCGCCCCTTCGACGCCGCCGGCTTGGAAACAATGGCCGCGCAGCTCGGCTCCGACATTCCGTTCTTCATCCGCTCGCAGCCCGCCATGGCGCGCGGACGGGGGGAAATCCTTGCCCCCTGCCCGCTCGCCCAGCCGCTCGATCTCCTGCTCATCAAGCCCCCGTTTGCCGTCGAGACGGCGTGGGCCTACCACCAATGGTCGGCTCACAAGTTTTGCCCCGAGGAATGGACCGCCCCGCAGTTGCACGACGGGATGGAAATTTTCAACGATCTCGAGCGTCCGGTCTTTGCCAAGTTCATCATCCTCGCCGCGATGAAGAAATGGTTGCTGGAGCATTCGCTGGTCGCTGCAGCAGCCATGTCCGGCTCCGGATCGTGCATGTTTGCCATCCTCCGCGACGCGCGAGGTGCGGAGCAGTTGGCGTCCGAGGCGAAAGACGAATTCGGACACACTTTCTGGACCGCGGCTTGCCGGACGGCTTCGTGACGAAGTCGTAACATTCGGCATTGACGCCCCAGAGCGGCGTTCTCAACCTTCCCTCCGGCGTTGTCGTCGGTATGGACACCAAAAATTATCCCCCGGGTTTCCGCGCGCGGCGCGGACTCAACTGGAGTTCCCTCGGGCTCATGTATGCGGCCTACTACATGTGCCGCTACAACTTCCGCTTCGCCACGCCCGGCATGCAGGACGAATTCGGGTTCACCACGACCCAGATCGCCGACATGCTCGCCATCTGGTCGCTGACTTACGGCACCGGCCAGCTCGTCAACGGTCTCCTCACCGACCGCATCGGCGGCAAACGCTCCATGCAGATCGGCGCCTTCGGCACGATCCTCGTCAATTTGGCCATGGGCCTGCTCCCGCTGCTCGTCATCGGCGGCGCGCTGGCAGCCGCGGCGAAATTCGTCTTCCGCTCGGACTTCATCGATCCCGCCTTCGGCGCCATCGCGCTGGTCTGGCTGGTCAACGGCTGGTTCCAATCCTTCGGCGCGCCCGGCATGATCAAAATCAATGCCGCATGGTTCCGGCGCCAGGAACGCGGAACCTTCGCCGGTATTTTCGGCTTCATGATCCAGCTCGGCCAAGTGGTCAGCTCGAAACTCTCGCCGATGATCCTCAACGGCATCTCGCTCGGCATTCTCGTCATCGCCCCCGGCCAATGGCGCTGGCTCTTCATCATCCCGCCCTTGGTCACCTTGATCGCGGCAATCTTCATGAGCTTGGCCGCAAAGCAATCGCCCGATGAAGCCGGATACCCCGGCGTCATCGAGGACGAGATCGACAATTCCGCCGGGGTCACCGTTTCGCTCAAGGAATCCTTCCGCACCATCTTCACCCACCCGCTCGTCTGGTTCTACGCCTGTGCCTACGCCTGCACCGGCGCGGTGCGGACCAGCTCCGATCAGCTCTCCATCCTCTACTTCCAAGAGCAGCTCGGTATGGACATGAAAACAAACATCCCGGCCACCGTTGCCTGGACGCTCGCCATCATGCCCATGGCCGCCGTGGCCGGCTCGCTCGCCTCGGGCTGGTTCTCCGACAAATTCTGCAGCGGCCACCGCTCACCCGTGGCCATGGTTCTTTATTTCCTCGAGGCCGCGGTGATCGGCTTCGCCGCTTTCCTGCTCATCCAAGGTCTCGTCGGCCCCACCCCCGCGGGAATCATCACCGGTTGCATCATCCTCGTCATGATCGCCCTCACCGCGAACTCGACCCACTCGATCGTCGGCGCCGCCGCACCGATGGACATTGGCGGTAAAAAAATGGCCGGGTTTGCCGCCGGCGTCATCGACTCCTTCCAATACTACGGGGCGGCACTCTCGCTCTTCATCACCGGCCGCGTGCTCGACGCGACCAAAGCCGAGCACGGCTGGCTATTCTGGTATCTCATCATGGCCGGCTTCGGCGTGCTCGGCGGAATTTCCATGCTGCTCGTCATGCGCAAACAGAAGCGCATGACCGCAGCCCAATCGGCAACCACATGAAACTCCTCCGCATCATCCTTGTTCTGCTCGTCACCGGCACATGCGTGCACGCCGCTCCCGACCCTTTGCGCATCACCGGATCGAACACCTTCGGTGAGAATCTCGGACCGCTCCTCGTCTCCGGGTTCAAACGGAAAAACCCGGGCATCCCGGTCGAGCTGAAACGCCCGGGTTCGGGCAAAGGCCTCGCGGCCTTGGTCTCCGGCGAGGCCGACATTGCCCCGACATCCCGCCCGGCCAACCGCGCCGAATTGCAGGCGGCGAAAAAAGCCGGCGTGAAGCTCATTCCCCAGTCGATCGGTAGCTACGGTGTCGCCGTCATCGTCAACGAGGCCAATCCGGTTAAAAATCTCAAGCCCTCGCAGGTGCGCGCCCTCTTCAACGGCAAGACAACCAATTGGAGCAAAGTTCGCGGCGCCGACCAGCCGGTCAACGTCTTCGTCCTCGGACCCAACACGGGCGCCCGTGCCGGCTTCCAAGATCTCGCCATGCGCGGCGATGCCTACGCTGCCACGGCCCAAGCCTTGCCCGACTACGCGTCCATCGCCGCGGCGGTGGCCAAAGATCCCAACGCCATCGGTTATGCCGACATGGGCCCGCTGCCCGACGGCGTGCGCGCCATGCTCATCAACGGCGAACCGGCCAACAGCGCCGCCATTTACGAACAGGTCTATCCCTACGCCAACGCCCTCTACCTTTATACCCTCGAAGGCCGCGCTAGTCCGGCGGCGAGGAAGTTCGTCCGCTACGTCTTGTCCAAGGACGGTCAACGCATCATCCAAAAAGCCGGCTTCGTCCCGCGACTTTCCCCTCCGCCCTCGACCAGGACCAACTTGGCCCCCTGATCGCTTTCGGTGGTGGATCGCGATGTCCCGTCGCGATAGTCTGTCCGGCTTTGCCGCGCCCAGGTGGCGCGAACAGCTTTTTTACTCAGGTCTCAAACTCAATCTTCCGCCCTCTCTTTCATGCTCACCGTCTCCCAAGTCACCAAATCCTTCGGCGGACGCACCTTCTTCTCCGACGCCTCCCTGCAAATCAATCCCGGTGACCGCATCGGCCTGATCGGACCCAACGGCGCGGGGAAATCCACCCTCTTCTCGCTCATCCTCGGCGACAATGCTCCCGACGAAGGCACCGTCAGTCTGCAACGCGGACGCTCCGTGGGCTTCCTCCCGCAGGAAAGCGCGCCGTCCGGTGACGAAACTGTCCTGCAGCTTGCCACCAGCATCACACCCGCGATGACCGCCGCCTACGCCACCCTGCGCAAGTTCCCCGACGAGCACTCCGCCGAACACCACGAAGCCCACGACGTTTTCCTCGAACACGACGGCTACAACCTCGAAGCCAAAGCCAAACGCATCCTCGCCGGACTCGCCTTCCGCGAGACCGACTTCGACCGCCCGGCCCGCACGATGAGCGGCGGATGGATCATGCGCGCCCACCTCGCCCGTTTCCTCGTCATGGAACCCGACCTGCTCATGCTCGACGAGCCGACCAACCACCTCGACCTCGAGACCCTCGGCTGGTTCCAGAACCATCTGACCAACTACCCCGGCGCCCTCCTCGTCATTTCCCACGACCGCGCCTTCCTCAACGCCATCTGCGACGGCATCGTGGAAATCTCGCGCCAACACCTTCACCGCTACCGCGGCAACTACGACGCTTACCTCGTCGAGAAAAAGGCCCGCGACGAGCAATACCTCGCCGCCTACAAAAACCAGCAGCGCGAAATCGCCCACCTCGAGGACTTCATCAACCGCTTCCGCGCCAAAGCGAGCAAAGCCGCGCAGGCCCAGGAGCGCATCAAACAACTGGCCCGCATCAAACGCCTCCCGCCGCCGGAAAACTCCGAAGCCACGGTCAAGTTCCGCTTCCCCCAGCCGCCCCGCGGCGGACAGCGGACCATGGTCCTCGAAAAGGTCCGCCAGGCCTACGGCGACCATGTCGTCTACGAAGATCTCAACCTCACCATCGAGCGCGGACAGCGCACCGTCCTCGTCGGACCCAACGGCGCCGGCAAATCCACCCTCCTGAAAATCCTCGCGGGGCTCCTCCCTCTCGAAGCAGGCACCCGCACCGAAGGACACAATGTCAGTGTCGGCTACTTCGCCCAGCACCGCACCGACACGCTCGACGTCCGCCGCACTGTGTTGGAAGAGGCTTCCGAAGGCGCGAGCGGCGTGAGCGAACAATCCGTGCGCACCGTCCTCGGATCGTTCCTCTTCAGCGGAGAAGCGGTCTTCAAAAATGTCAGCGTTCTCAGCGGCGGCGAAAAAAGCCGCCTCGCTTTGGTCAAACTCCTCCTCCGTCCTCCGAATCTCCTCCTCCTCGACGAACCGACCACACACCTCGACATGGCCAGCATCAACGCTCTCGTCGCCGCCCTGCAGCCCTACGAAGGCACGCTGGTTTTCGTCAGCCACGACGTCCACTTCATCCGCTCCCTCGCCACCACCGTCCTCCACATCAACGCCGGACGTCTCACGCCTTACGCCGGCGATTACGACTACTACCTTGAAAAATCCGGCGCCGCTTCCGACCGCGGCGGACTCGTCGCCGCCCTCTCCAACCACCGCCCCGTCGAAAAACCCGCGCCCGCGGCCGACAAGCCGAAACTCGGACTCAAGGAAATCAAACAACAACGCCGCGCCGAAGCCGAAGCCCGCAAAGCAGCCGCCGCCGCGCGCCGTCAGTCCGAAGCGCGCCACAAGGAACTGGAACAACGCATCATCGCCTTGGAGACCCGCCAACGCGAACTCGCCGCCATCCTCGAAGCCGCTCCCAACGACGCGACATCTTTCCCCCTCCACCGCGAACTCGCCGACCTCACCGAAGAACTCGAGCAAGCCAACGAGGAATGGAACAACCTCTCCGCATCAATGGCAGCTCCGGTCTAGGCGATGGAAGAATCCTCATCGAGCCCGCATCGCCGCCGTCCCCGCTATCCGGGAAAAAACCCGCGCCGCTTCAAGCATAAATACAAAGAGCTCGATCCGGAACGGCACCCCGAGACCATCGCCAAGGTCCTCGCCTCCGGCAAAACCCCCGCCGGCTCGCACGTGCCCATCATGGTCGGCGAAATCCTCGAAGTCCTGCGACCGCAACCCGGGGAATTCGCCGTCGATTGCACTCTCGGACACGGCGGACACGCCCGCGCGATTCTGGAACGCATCACCCCAGGAGGTCATCTGCTCGGACTCGACGTCGACCCGCTCGAGCTGCCGCGCACGGAGCAAATCCTTCTCCAAGCGGGATACACCCCGAGCCAGTTCACCGTGATGAAATCGAACTTCGCCGGACTCCCCGCCTCCCTGGCCAAACTCGGCCGCACCGGCGCCGACCTGATCCTCGCCGACCTCGGTGTTTCGTCCATGCAACTCGACAACCCCGACCGCGGCTTCTCGACCAAAGCCGACGGCCCGCTCGACATGCGCATGAATCCCTCGCGCGGCCTCTCTGCCGCGCAGTGGCTGCAAAAAGTTTCCCCGCAAAAACTGGCCGATGTCCTCACCGAGAACTCCGACGAACCCCACGCGCAACTCCTCGGCCCCGCTCTCGCCCGACAAAACTTCGCCACGACAGCCGAGCTGGCCGCCGCGATCGAATCCACGCTCGAGCACTTCCCGCGCGAAGAACGCGAACTCTCCACCCGCCGCGTCTTCCAAGCGATCCGTATCGAAGTGAACGAAGAATTCACCGCGCTTGATACCTTCCTCCGACTCCTGCCCGATTGTCTCAACCCCGGCGGCCGAGTCGCCATCCTAACCTTCCATTCCGGCGAAGACCGCCGCGTAAAAAAATCGTTCCAAGCCGCCCACCGCGAAGGCCTCTACCGCGAAGTTTCCCGCCGCGTCCTTCGTGCCGGGTCCACCGAACGCCACGCCAACCCCCGCTCCACGTCCGCCAAACTTCGCTGGGCCATCCGCTGAGCCTCTTACCCCTCTGCGTCCTCTGTGCCCTCTGCGGTTATCCCTTCCCCCGCTCCCGCAAAAAATCCCCCGCAATCCGCGTCGCCGCCTCCCGCAAAGTCATCTTCCCCTCCGCCACATCGTCTCCGAACTTCTCCAAATCCCGCTGCACCACCTCGCTTCCGGTCATTCCCGCCAACACCTGCTCGCGCGCAAACTCGACCAAGCCCTCCCGCACTTGGCTTAACCTCCGCTCAGCCCACTCGCCGGAAGCCGTCATCTCCGCACGGAACCGCTCGACCAGTTTCCACACCTCGGGAATTCCGTTCCCCTTCACCGCCGAACACGTCAGCACCTCCGGACGCCACCCCGCCGTCACCGGATCCAGAAAATGCAGCACCTGCGCCAATTCCAACTGCAGTTTCTCGGCTGCCATCACGTTGTCCCCGTCCGCTTTCGTCACCGCAATGGCATCGGCCATTTCGACGATCCCCTTCTTGATACCCTGCAACTCATCCCCCGCCCCCGTCAAAGCCAGGAGCAGGAAAAAATCCGTCATCGACCGCACCGCAATCTCGCTCTGTCCCACCCCGACCGTCTCGACCAAAATCACATCATACCCCGCCGCCTCGCACAGCGTGATGGTCTCCCGCGTCTTGCGCGTCACCCCGCCGAGCGCCCCGCCCGAAGGCGACGGACGGATGTAAGCCGCCGGATGACGCGACAACTTCTCCATCCGCGTCTTGTCTCCGAGGATGCTCCCCCCCGAAATCGCACTCGTCGGATCCACTGCCAGCACCGCCACCCGGTGTCCATGCTCGCAAAGATAAAGTCCGAAAGCCTCGATAAACGTGCTCTTCCCCACTCCCGGAACCCCCGTAATTCCGATCCGCACCGAATGGTCCCCGTGCGGCAAAAGCAAATTCATCAAATCAGCCGCCACCGCCGCATGCTGCGGCGCCGTGCTCTCCACCAACGTGATGGCCCGCGCCAACACCGTCGCATCCCCCGCCCGCACCCCGCGGGCGTATTCCTCCGCGGAAAGCGGCAAGGTAGAAACATCGGAAGCCATAAACGAAAACATAGACTCCCACAAAACCTCCTCCCGCTGGAAGCCCGACCACAATCTGCAAATTCCCCTCTGCGCCCTCTGTGTTCTCTGAGGTTTTCGCTGTCCCCGGCCCGATTGACACAACTGGTCTATTGACTAGACTAGTTCTATGAAACCCACGCCCCGCGTCCAAGAGGTTGGCGCCTATGAGGCGAAGACCAACCTCTCCCGCCTTCTCCGCCAAACCCGCGCCGGCAAGTCCTTCATCATCACCCAACGCGGCAAACCCGTCGCCGAGCTCAAGCCGGCCCCCGTCAAACGTGGCAAAGGCCACTGGGGCGACATGAAAGGCAAGATCTGGGTTGCGGACGACTTTTGCGAGCCGATCGAGGACATGAAGGAATACATGGAGTAGCCGCATGCGCTACCTCCTCGACACCCATACCGTGCTCTGGATGCGGGAAAACGACCCGCGCCTCAACCGCGCCAAGTGGGAACCCGTCTTCTACTCACCCGACAACGAAATCCTCATCAGCATCGTCAGCCTGTGGGAAATGACCATCAAGCGCTCCCTCGGCAAACTCGACTTCGAAGGGTCGCTCCAAGACTTCGCCGCTGATCTGGAAATGAAGCACGGCT
>CAZJGQ010000030.1:0-16597 GCA_964545425.1 uncultured Chthoniobacter sp.
TCATCTTCCCCGATCTCGTCCGCAAAGGGATCCGTAACGCCTACGAAAACGTCCGGTTCCCTGTCCGCTTCGTGAACCACACGTTGCAGGGACGCCTCGACCGCACGGCGCAAGAGACCGGGCGGTTCCTCGTCAACAGCACCGCCGGAGTCGGCGGTCTGATGAAACCCGCCGACAAAATTCCCGCCTTGGCCGACGTGCCGAAGGCCGACACCGGACAAACCTTCGCCAAGTGGGGTATTCCGCATGGACCGTATCTTGTTTTTCCCGTGCTCGGGCCGTCGAGCTGCCGTGATATTGTCGGCACAGCGGGCGATACGGCGCTCAATCCGGTGGCGTGGCTCGGGTTCATCTTCGGTGGTGCCGGCTGGACCACGGCAGTTTCCGCACCGTCCGGAGCGCACGGCGTTCCTGACCAGATGGACCGCTACGACATGGCGACCAAAGACGCCCTCGATCCCTATATTTCGGCGCGCACCGGCTACATCCAATACCGCGACGCGGCAGCGCAGCGTTAAGAGCCAGCGAGGTCGGCCAGCATTTTGTCGGCTAGCAGGACATCCTCGTGAGAGGCGCGACGGCGCTGGTATTTACGCCACAGGATATCGCGCAGTTCCTCCAAGTCGGCCCGCTCCGGCGTTTCGTGGTAGATCCAGTCTTCGTCGTGCTTGAGTTTGGACTGTAGTCGCCAGCGGCCCTGATTTTTCACCGCACGCACCTCGCGTTTCTCGCCGTCTTCCGTGCGATGAGTCCAAGCGTGTTGGTTGCGCATGGGTGCTATTCACGGTGGCGCGGGATTTTTTGGCAAGGGGGATTGACGCTTTGCCTGGCGGGCCCTACAAAACAGACGCGTTCTTTTGCATGACAAGCATCCGGGCAATGTCCGGGTGAGACCGATCAGCAGACCAAGGGAAGGCCGTGAGAACCGGCCACAGTTGCGCTGCGGTATCCGGTGACGATCCTTCATCCCGCGCGAGCGGGAACAAAGCCAGTCCGGCAACAGTCGGGCGAAGGCGAGGGGAGAGGCGAGTGCTTCGGCATTCACAAACCGGGAGTCCGAATACCTTCCTGCCGATCCTCGACGCGCTTGCGGCCGGGTGGCCGCGGGCGAAAAATCTTCATCGCAAAAATGAAGCGTGCGGGAGTGGTCTTTGCTGATCGTTCCATCGCGGAACGCCTCATCAGGGTCTCTCTTGCCACCAAAAACAAGAAAGACAACTGATGAAAAAATGGATCGCAGCCCTATTCGCGCTGCCTTTGTCGTGTCTGCAGGCGCAGACCTTGGTCAATAGTTTCGACAATATTCAGTATTGGGTCGGAACCGGGCAAAACCGTGCCGCGCTTGTCCTCCAATGGAATGACGGACTTAATCCGGTGTCCCTTGCGTGGGGTTATCGGTGGGACGGAGCTGCGACCGGAATCGACATGCTCCGCGCCATTGCCGGAAGCACTGTGGTTACGGAGCCTGTCACGGAAGAGCTTATCGAGACAGGAGTAGGCAACGACACGAGACTCCGTTTAAGGCTAGGAAGCCACAGCTTCGGGCTGTCCGTGGTGGCTATCGAGTACGAGTCCAGCAACAGCGCAGCAAGACTACGGAGCGATTGGTTCGACGGGTATTGGGAGTATTTTATTCGTGGGGGTCAGTTTGAATATACTAATTGGGGCGATGTTGATCCCACACTTTACGATGTGTCTGGTTCTGAAGGATATGATCCCAGTGGCTGGTTTTCCTCGCCAATAGGTGCTGGAGACAGGACTTTGATCGATGGGGCATGGGACGCATACAGCTTTGCAGTGCCGTCCCCCGATCCTGCAATAGGCTATATATCGGCCACGCCCACGCAGCTGCATTCCGTCAGTCTACCGCTGCCGGTCCTCGATATGGCCCTTAGCTCGCGGGAACCGTCCCTCTCTTTTAGCACGGTAAGCGGCATAAGATATCAACTGGAATTCAGCGACGACTTGGCTGGCGTTTGGACCGAGCTCGGGGCCCCTATTGCAGGGGATGGTCAGGAGTGGACGATAACTGACCGAACTTTTGCTGATGACCCTGCTCGTCCGATGGGAAGCCGATTCTATCGCTTAAAAATCTCCCAGTGATAACAAAGTCCGCATTCACCCTTGTCGAGCTGATCGTTGTGACCGCAACGATCGTCGTGCTTTGTGCAGTGGCAGCGCCGGCGGTTTGGGGTGCGTACAAAACATCGTCGCTGGCCGTTTCTGCTAACAACATCCGTCAGCTGGCCGCTGGCGGGGCAGCCTACTTGGGTGATAACAACTACCGCTTCTGGCCTTATCGCCGAGACGGCTCCGTCGACGGCATGAAAGGCGCCATCTGGTGGTTCGGATTTGAACCAGGGAAGAGTCTGGGCAAGCCGGAAGGAGAACGCATGATTGACATGGATAACGGTCCGCTCGGGCCGTATGTGCCGCGCAACATCGCCCCTGATCCTAGCTTTGGTTTCACCGGCACGCCATTTAAGCCGAAATACAAGCACGGCTACATAGGCGTCGGCTACAATGTCGTGCTCTCCGGGAGCCGCGGCTGGACGCCACGCGGCGGCCCACCGTTGCGTTACTGGGATCTCAAGCAGCCCGACAAAACTGTGGTTTTTGCCACCGCAGCACAGGTCAACACCTTCCAGAGGCCGGCCAGCCCCCGGAACCCGATGATCGAGGAATTCTACGGCTTCGACGACGATCGCGGCAAAATTCCTTCCGTCCATTTCCGGCACAACGGCCACGCCATGGTGGCTTACGCGACCGGTTCCGCGGGGCTGATTAAAATGGACGAAGCGACCAAGGACCGCCGCGCCCCCGAGGCCAATGTCGGACGGCTTCCCTCGGAAGTTCTCCGCTGACCGTGCGTCATAGCCGCCTTTGCGGTTGACTTGACCGGTGGAGGGGAAACTATCTCCCTCCACCCAAATCACTGAAAATCCATGAGATTCGACACCCTTTGCCTGCACGGCGGACAGCAACCCGATCCCACGACCCTTTCCCGTGCGGTTCCCATCTACCGCACCAGCTCGTTCGTCTTCCGGGACACCGAGC
Source organism: uncultured Chthoniobacter sp. (assembly GCA_964545425.1). Taxonomy (GTDB): domain Bacteria; phylum Verrucomicrobiota; class Verrucomicrobiia; order Chthoniobacterales; family JACTMZ01; genus JACTMZ01. Next base: position 3,058 of record CAZJGQ010000030.1, read on the forward strand.
ACGCGGCAAACCTGTTTGCCCTCAAGGAATTGGGCAACATCTACACGCGGTTGATGAACCCGACCACCGACGTGCTCGAAAAGCGCGTGGCTTTGCTCGAGGGCGCTCCGGAAATGGGCGGACTCGGCGTCGCCTCCGGCACCAGCGGGGTCTTTTATTCGATCATCAATCTGGCTTCGGCTGGCGACAACATCATCAGCGCCCGCAACCTCTACGGCGGCACCTACACGCAGTTCAACGACATCCTGCCCGCGCTCGGCATTACGGTGAAATTCGTCGACTCGAACGATCCGCAAAACTTTGCCAAGGCCATCGATGACAAAACGCGAGCCATCTTCGTCGAGACCGTCTCGAACCCGGCCCTCGAAGTCGTCGACCTCGAGAAGGTCGCCAAGGTGGCTCATGACCATGGCATTCCGCTCATCGTCGACGCCACATTCTCCACGCCTTATTTGACCAAGCCGCTCGATTTCGGGGCGGACATCGTCATTCACTCGCTGACCAAATGGTTCGGCGGTCACGGCACCGGGATCGGCGGCGTCGTTGTGGATAGCGGACGCTTCAACTGGGGAGCGGGGAAGCATCCGCTCTACGACAATCCGGACACCAGCTACCACGGATTGCGCTGGGGCCACGACCTGCCAGCGCCGCTCGCGCCGTTGGCCTTCATCCTGCGCATGCGCACCGTCCCGCTGCGCAACCTCGGCGCCTGCATCGCGCCGGACAACTCCTGGTTTTTCCTGCAGGGCATCGAAACGCTGCCGCTGCGCATGGAAAAGCACTGCTCCAATGCTCTCGCCGTCGCCGAGCACCTGAAAAAGCACAAGGACGTCGAATGGGTCCGTTTCCCCGGGCTCAAAGGCGACCCGTATTACGACCTGAACAAGGCGTATCTCCACGGCAAGGGCGGCTCCATGGTTGTCTTCGGCATCAAAGGCGGCGCCGCAGCCGGCAAGAAGTTCATCGAGTCGCTCAAGATCTTCTCCCATCTGGCCAATGTGGGTGACGCCAAGAGTTTGGCCATTCATCCCGCCACCACCACGCACTCGCAACTCAACGAGGACCAGCAACGCGGGGCCGGCATCACGCCCGAACTCATCCGTCTCTCCATCGGCATCGAAGACCCGGCCGACCTGATCGAGGATATCGACCAGGCTCTGGCCGCGGCGAAATAGGCACCACGACATGAGCAAAGGCGTCGGCGAGGTCGAAACGCAGTTTCTGACCTTCGGCAGCGCGGACGAACCCTTCGTCACCGCGGGCGGGGAAGCCTTGCCCGGCGTGACCATCGCTTACGAGACCTATGGCGAGCTCAATGCCGACCGCAGCAACGCCATACTCCTCTTCCACGCCCTGAGCGGAAGCCAGCACGCAGCGGGTCTGAACAAAGCCGTGCCCGGCACCGATCATCGTTGGACCGAGGAAATGCACACCGGGTGGTGGGACGGATTCATCGGTCCGGGCCGCGCGCTGGACACCAAAAAGTATTTCGTCATCTGCGCCAACTACCTTGGCGGTTGCTACGGATCGACCGGACCATGCTCGATCAATCCGGCCACCGGCAAAGTCTACGGCGGCCAGTTCCCGCGTATCACGGTCCGCGACATCGTCCGCTCGCAACTCCCGGTGCTCGAGCGCCACGGGATCAACAAGCTCCACGCCGTGGTCGGCACTTCGCTCGGTGGCATGATGGCCCTCGACCTGGCCGTGCATTGGCCGGACAAAGTCGACAACGTCGTCACCATCGGCACCGGAATCCGCTCGCACGGTTTGCAGCAGATGCACAATCTCGAGCAGATCATTGCCATCACCCGCGATCCCGATTTCCGGGGAGGGGACTATTACGGCACGCCAGGGCCGGTTCATGGTTTGGCCCTTGCGCGCATGATCAGCCACAAGACCTTCCTTTACGCCGACGTCATCGAAGAGCGCGCCCGGGTGGATATCGTCAAACCCGAGGTCGACCTCCCTTGGTATGAGCTCTCCAGTTCGCTCGAGAGTTACATGCTCTATCAGGGCCAGAAGTTCGTGAAGCGATTCGACGCGAATTCCTACCTGCGTATCATCGACGCTTGGCAGCAGTTCGACCTCTACGAAGACGCCAAAGCCGCGGGTTGGCAGCCTCTTTTCGGACGCTGCAAACACCAGCACTACCTCGTCTTCACCATCGACAGCGACTGTTGCTTCTATCCGGACTACCAGACGGAGATCTGTGCCGAGTTAAAAAAAGCCGGCGTCCCGCATCTGCGTCTTACCGTGCATTCGGAAAAGGGCCACGACAGCTTCCTCCTCGAGCCGAAGCTATACACTCCGCACTTGGCCTACGCCTTGAGCCACTAAGCTCGCTCCTTCGCGCTCAGGCCGCCCGCGTCTTCCTCATGAAACGCAGGACCAGCAGCACCGCGGCAAAGAGCAGTCCCCACGCCAGCCCGACCCACATGCCGGACGCTCCGTCACCGCGCCCGAAAGCGAGCCATCCCCCGAGCGGAAGCGCGACCAGCCAGTAAGCAGCCACGGTGATCCACATGGGCGCCTTCGTATCGCCCAAGCCGCGCAATAGCCCCGAGCCGACCACCTGCACGCCATCGACCAATTGGAAAATGCCGGCAATGACCAGCAACTTGGCTGCAATGGCAATCACCGCTGGGTCGCTGACGAATGCCCGCGCGATGGCGTGGCCGAACGTGACAAGAATGACCGTAAAGGCTGCCATGACCACCAACCCAACCAACCAAGCTCCCGCACCAATCGGCCGCAGCAAATCGTGCTGGCCACGACCAACGACCTGTCCGATACGCACGGTCGAAGCCATAGCCACACCCAGCGGGAACATGAATGTGGTCGAGGCGCAGGTCAGAGCAATCTGGTGCGCAGCCAGCGGCACGGCACCAAGGCGGCCGATGAGCAAAGCCGCCACGGCGAACGCACCCACTTCGCTGAGGAGCTGCAAACCGGTCGGGATGCCCAGGCGCAAGAGCGCGCCCTGTTCCCGCCACCATTCGAGGTCCGGCTTCCAGCTCTCGGATGGCGCGCTGCTCGCCGCGAGGACAAACCACGTCATGGCGACAAAGGTCACCACGCGGCTGATAAGCGTGGCCCATCCGGCGCCGGCCAATCCCAGTTCGGGGGCACCCAGATTTCCGAAGATGAGGATCCAGTTGAGGAGGACATTGAGCAGCACCCCGCCGAACATGATCCAAAACGCCGGCCACGGCCGCGATTGACTCTCGAGGTAATTCCGCGCCGTGGCCGTGAGCCACGCCGGGATCAAAGACCACGCCACGATGATGGTGTAGGCCTTGGCTTCTTCGACCACCCCCGGGGCCTGACCTAGGTGGTGGAAAAGCGGATAAATCAAATGCATTCCTGCCGCACAAAGGACCCCGCCAATGACGGAAAGCCCGACCCCGCCGTAGTAGGCCCGCGCCATGGCGTGCGCCGTGCCGGCTCCGTGGGCTTGCGAGACGCGAACCGATACCGCGGTGAGCACCCCGAAGCCCGCGATGGCCACGACCATGAGAACGTTGTTGCCGAAGGCGCAAGCGGCGAGGGCGAGTGTGCCGACGTGGCCGACCATCACGGTGTCCGCCACGCCCATGAGCATCTGTCCGACTTGGCCCGCGGTGATCGGCGCGGCCAAGCGCAGGGTCGGCCGTAACTCGCGAACGGTGGCTGCGGAGAAACTCATCGAGGGGGATGCATCGTGCCCGAAGGATTTTCCGCCGTCGAGGTCTTGCCCCGGCGGTCGGCGGTTAGCATAGTGCGGCCGTGGAAAAGGCTCCTCTCAAGTTCTTCGAAAACCTCATCGCCACGCCGTCGCCCTCCGGATTCGAAACCGGCTGCCAGCGCATCTGGGCGGACTACGTCAAGCCGCACTGCGACGAGTTCAGCACGGATGCTTATGGCAATGCCTTCGCGCGGTTGGGCAAGGCGGACAAAAAACCTCACATCGTCCTCGCCGGGCACATCGACGAACTCGGCTTCATGGTTTCGCATATCAACGAAGACGGATTCCTCTTCGTCCAAGGGATCGGCGGGATCGACCGCGCGCTTTTCCGCGGCCAGCGCGTCCACGTGCATGGACCGAAAGGCACCATCGCGGGCGTGACCGGATCTTTGGCCATTCATTTGCAGGAACCGGACGACCGCAAAAAGGTCCCCGAACTCCACGAGATGTATATCGACATCGGCGCTGGCTCGAAGTCCGAGGCAGAAAAGCTCGTGCGGGTGGGGGACTCGATCACTTACGCGGACGGATTCGAGCGCCTGCAAAACAACCGGGTGGCTGCCCGCGGTTGCGACAACCGCATCGGCGTCTGGTCGGCTGGCGAGGCCTTGCGTCAACTCGCCGCGAAAAAACCGGCAGTCTGCGTCACCGCCGTCTCTACCGTGCAGGAGGAAAACGGCCTCTACGGCGCGACCATGGCCGCTTACGCGCTGCAGCCCGACGTTGCGCTGGTTGTCGATGTCACCCATGGCACGGACATTCCCAACTGCTCCAAGCCAAAGCACGGGGATGTCCGGCTCGGCAAAGGCCCGGTGATTTCCTTCGGCAGTTCCAACCATCCAGTCGTCGTCCAACGCCTCCTCGACGTCGCGGCTAAGGAAAAGATTCCGGTCCAACGCGAAGCCAACCCGCGCCGCACCGGCACGGACGCCGATGCTTTCTTCCTCCAGCGTGGGGGCATCCCCACCGCTTCGCTCGGACTGCCAAACCGCTACATGCATTCGCCGGTCGAAGTCATCGATCTCGACGACCTTGCCGCCATGGCCAAACTGCTCGCCGCCTTTTGCCGCTCGGTCAAACCGGGCGAGTCCTTCCACGTCAAAGTCTAAAACCATGAGCCATCCCGTCTCCGACTTCATTCGCCATCATTACCGCCACTTTAACGCCGCAGCGTTGGTCGATGCATCCGACGCCTACAGCAAGCTGATCGACGATGGCGGCAAAATGCTCGTCTCACTGGCCGGCGCGATGAGCACCGGCGAACTCGGCCTCTCCCTCGCCGAAATGATCCGCCGCGACAAAGTGCAGATCATTTCCTGCACTGGCGCCAACCTCGAGGAGGACATCTTCAACCTCGTGGCCCACGACTATTACGAGCGCGTCCCGCATTACCGCGATCTCACACCGGCCGATGAACAGGCCCTTCTCGACCGTCACATGAATCGCGTGACCGACACGTGCATCCCCGAGATGGAAGCCATGCGCCGCTTGGAAAAGGCCGTCCTCGAGGAGTGGATGGCCGCCGATGCCGCCAGCGAGCGCTATTTTCCGCACGAGTTCATGTGGCGCACCATTAAGTCGGGCAAGCTTGAGCAGTATTACCAGATCGATCCGAAAGATTCTTGGGTCATTGCCGCGATGGAAAAAAACATCCCCATCATCGTCCCCGGGTGGGAGGACTCGACCATGGGCAACATGTATGCGTCCCACGTCATCACCGGCGAAATCAAAAACGTGCACACCGTCCGCACCGGGATCGAATACATGACCTTCCTCGCCGACTGGTATCAAAAGACTTCACCCACGCCGGTCGGCTTTTTCCAAATCGGCGGCGGCATCGCCGGCGACTTTCCCATCTGCGTTGTTCCGATGCTCCATCAGGACCTGCAACTGGAGAATATTCCCGTCTGGTCCTACTTCTGCCAGATCAGCGATTCCACCACGAGCTACGGATCCTACTCCGGCGCCGTGCCGAACGAGAAAATCACTTGGGGCAAACTCGAGGCGCACACGCCGAAATTCATCGTCGAGTCCGACGCCACCATCGTCGCGCCGCTGATGTTCGCTCTTATCCTCGGCTGGTGACATGATCCGCGACCTCGACCAAGGCGAGGGGACGAAAAAGCCCCGCAATGTTCTCGGCGGAACGCTCGAACCCTGCAGTTTCGATCCGACCACGGGCTTCTTCCGCGACGGTCACTGCCACACGTGCGCCGACGATCACGGCTCGCATACCGTCTGCGCCGTGATGACCGCCGAATTCCTCGCTTTCTCCCAATCCCGCGGCAACGACCTGAGCACGCCGGTCCCGCAATACGACTTTCCCGGCCTCAAACCCGGCGACCACTGGTGCCTCTGCGCCGGCCGCTGGCTCGAAGCCTACGAAGCCGGCAAAGCCCCCAAGGTCAACCTTGAAGCGACAAACGAAGCCGCTTTGGCCATCGTCCCGCTCGACGCGCTTAAGCAGCACGCGATCTGAGCACCTGTAGCCGCGGCACTCTGTGCCGCGCCCGTCCCACAAAACGCGGCACAGAGTGCCGCGGCTACATCAGTCGAATGGCAAGCGGACGATTTCGCCTTGGAACGGCCAATCATTGGCATCATGAACGAGCCCGGCCCGCACGGGGTTCTGCCTCACATAATCCCACTTCTGCGAATAGCTCTCACCTCCGCGCAGCACGTGATCGAAGAAACCCTGCTGCCAATGCGGCTGCGCAACGTTTTCGGATGAAAGCGCTTTGCCGAGCACGACCTTGAGCGATTTGACCCAAGGCGCAAGGCGGGCATCCTCCGGAAACGCAACAAAAAGGTGCACGTGGTCTGGCATTAGCACATAGCGCCCTACCGCGATCCCGTGCTCCGCATGCGCTCGTTCGGCGAAGGTGCGAAACGCCGCATGCACAGCATCATTTGCCAACGACGTCTTTCGGAAGTGCGTGACAAAGGTGATGAAGTAGAACGGGCGAACTCCTTGCAAAAGCTCCATACGAGGAGGCCTCCGTGGAAACTTTTTCACGCAGTGAGAAAAAGACCGCTCAACAAGCCAAAGCAAGCCTGTAGCCGCGGCACTCTGTGCCGCGTTCCTCTTATCCCGCGCGGCACAGAGTGCCGCGACTACACCCGATTGCGCTACCGCACCTTCTTCACCTTCACGCCCTTGAATCTGCCAATCTCAGGCAGCTTACCGACCAGCGGCTTGGCGTAGGCGATGAAGGCGGGCGTCACGTCGTTGGCGTCTTTGTTGATGAACTTGTCGGGCATGTGGCGGGTTTCTTTGGAAACCTTGCGCAACTCGACCAGTCCGTAGGACGGCGCGTATTTCTTGCCCGCTTTCCGATTGATCGTCACCGAACCGCTTTGCGTCTTGCCGGCGACCGCATGCTTCACGGCCAGCTTGCCCACTTCGCGGGCCTCGGCCGAATCGACCGACGAGGCGATGTCCGGGAAGGACCGTTGCAAATACCCGAACGTATCGGCGCGGACGCGTGAGATCTTGGTTTTGCTTTTGATGATCCCGGCAAGCAGATCGCCCAGCGCGCCGGAACCGCTCAATTGCACGTTGCCGTGTGAGTCGACTTCCTTGCTCAGTTTGGCCGCGATGGCCGTGCCGTTCTTGTCGCAAATGCCCTCGGAAACGGCGACCACGCAACGTCCGAGCTTCTCGTAAACGCGCTCCACGTCCTTGGCGAACTTGGTTTCGTCGAACGGACGCTCGGGCAGGTAAACAAGGTGCGGACCGTCATCCGGGTAAATGCGAGCCAGCGCCGCGGCGCCGGTGAGGAAGCCGGCGTGGCGTCCCATGATGATGTTGATCTTCACCCCGGGCAGGGCGCGGTTGTCCAAGTTGTCGCCCATGAAAGCCTCGGCGACGAAGCGCGCGCCGCTACCGAAGCCCGGCGTGTGGTCGTTTTCGCGCAGGTCGTTGTCGATCGTCTTGGGAATATGGAAGCACTGGAGCGGGTAATTGTTGGCCTTGGCTTCCTCGTTGATGATGTGCGTTGTTTCGGCCGTGTCGTTGCCGCCGATGTAGAAAAAGTAACGGACGTCGTATTTTTGCAGGACCTTGAAGATGGCGAGGCAGTCGTCTTTGGTCGGCTTTTTGCGGACCGAACCCAGCGCGGAGGATGGCGTCTTGGCCACTGCCTCGAGGGTCGAGGCGCTCTCCTTGCGCAGATCGATGAAGTTTTCCCCGAGAATCCCGGCAATACCGTGGAGGGAGCCGTAGATGTTTTTGATCTGCTTGTGCTTTTTCGCCTCGAGGACGGCACCGATGAGACTTTGGTTGATCACCATGGTCGGTCCGCCGCTCTGGGCGATGACCATGTTTCCGACGGGAGCTTTGCTTTTGGCCATAATTGGGGCGGGAAAGCTAACGGACCGCCGCCGCAGCGTCCAGACCCGCGATCAGGGGGCCAACCGCTCGATGTCCCAACCATCTCCCGATCTGGTGTAGCGGAAGCGGTCGTGCAGGCGGTTCTCGCGGCCCTGCCAGAATTCGACCTCTGACGGCACCACGCGGAAACCGCCCCAAAACGAGGGCAGGGGGATCTCGCCATCGGCGAACTTGCGCTTCATTTCCTCCCACTTCATTTCGAGAAATTTCCGCGAATTGATCACCGCGCTCTGCTGCGAAACCCAAGCCCCCAATCGGCTGCCGTGGGGGCGGGAAGTGAAATAGGCCAGCGACTCCGCGGCACTGATCCGTTCGGCCTTGCCGATAACTCCGACCTGCCGCTCGAGCGGATACCAGGGAAAGAGCAGACTGACGTGGGCATCGACCGCGATCTCGCGCGCTTTCCGGCTCTCGTAGTTGGTGAAAAAAACAAAGCCCCGCTCGTCGTAGGCCTTGAGCAGAACCGTTCGGGTGCTCGGACGCTTTCCGTCCGTGGTGGCCAGCACCATGGCATTCGGTTCGACCAACTCGGCTGCCACCGCCTCGCCGAACCATTTGCGGAATTGACCCACCGGATCCGGATCAAGGTCGCCCCGGCGCAGTCCGTCCCGTGTGTAGTTCCGCCGGAGGGCGGCCACATCGGGATGCGAGGATGCTTCACTCATACCGCCAACTTACAGCCGCGCGGCAATCCGGCCAAGACGGGGATTGACGGATCCACGCGACGAGTGAATGTTTCAAACGTCCGTATGCCCAAGAAAGCCGCCGAAAACACCCGCGAGCGCATCCTCAAGGCCGCCGAGCGCATCTACGCTGCGAGCGGATTCCATGGCATGTCACTGCGCGACGTGACCGTTCTGGCCGGGGTCAATCTGGCGGCAGTGAACTACCACTTCGGATCGAAGGACAAACTCATCCTTGCCCTGGCCGACCGCCGTCTCACCCCGATCAACACCGACCGCCTGGCCCGCCTCGACCGTTTGCGTGACAAGCACGGACGCGAACCCATTCCGGCGCGCGAGTTGGTCGGCGCGCTGATCGATCCGATGTTCAAAGCGCTCCGGCAGGGCAAAAACAATCGTGCGATCATGGTCCGCCTCGTTGCCCAGATGATGATCGACGACCCGCGCCGCTTTGCCCACATCCACAAAACTTTCTACAAACCGGTGCTCGATCGTTACCACGACGAACTCCAACGCACCATTCCTCAGCTTACCTCGCACCAAGTGAACGCCCGCTTTTTCTGCGCCTTCGCCACCGTTCTGGGCATCCGTCTCATGCACGAAAGCATGGAGTGGTTCCTCAAGATCCGCTCGGAAGACAAACAGTTCGACCTCCTCGAGGAGGAAATGCACGCCTTCATGCTCGGGGCGTTGACCGGACAAAACAAGTGAGCGAAGCACGCCCGAAGATGCTCGTCTTTGGAGCCGGCGGACGCCTCGGCGCAGCTCTGGTCCGCGCCTGCGCCTCCGAGTGGGACGTGCGCGCCTTGGGCCGCGGTGAAGCCGACCTCTCCAAACCTTCCGCCGTCGCCGGCCTGATCCACGCCGAGAAACCCACCGTCGTGATCAACTCCGCGGCGATGACCAACGTCGACGTCTGCGAGACCGAACGCGACTTGGCCCGCACGGTCAATGCCGACGCTGCCGGAGCCATGGCCCGTGCCTGCACCGACCTCGGAGCGCGCCTTGTCCACATCAGCACCGACTACGTTTTCTCCGGCAATGCGAAGGAACCCTACGACGAGGAGACGCAGCCCGACCCCATTTCGTGGTATGGACAAACCAAGCTCGAGGGCGAAGAGCAGGTCATGGCCGCGGGAGACCGACACGCCGTGGTCCGCGTCTCGTGGGTCTTCGGTCCGGACCGCGACAGCTTCGTCGACAAAGCCCTGCATGCCTCCTTGCGCGGCGAACCGGTCAAAGCCGTGGCCGACAAGTGGTCTTCGCCCACCTACACGCTCGACGTGGCCGAAGCCCTGCGCGCTTTGTTCGCCCTCGACGCTCCCGGCGGTGTCTACCACATCTGCAACAGCGGGGTATGCACTTGGCGGGACTGGGCCGAGGAGGGGATCAAAGCTGCGGCCGCCCTCGGACTCCCGGTCAAAACCACCCTCGTCGAGCCGCTCAAACTCTCGGACATCAAAGCCATGGTGGCCAAACGCCCGGTCTACAGCCCGATGACCTGTCGCCGTATCGAGGAGCTCCTCGGGCATCCGCTGCGCCCTTGGACCGCAGCAGTGGACGCCTACGTCCGCTTGCTCGCCGAATCCGGCCGACTCGGCTGAATCGGCGCCAAAGCCCGCGCATTCCACCAAACGAAAAGCAGGCCGGGAAGGAGCACGAAAAGTAGCTCCGCAGCCCAGACCGCGAGAAAGCCCGCCGGCGAATCGCTCTCGACCTCCGGACGGGTGAGGGCGGCGTGGGTGCGGAGGAAATTGAGGCGGTAAACCAGCTGGGTCAGCCCGAGCAAAACCGGCGCAACCGACCCGCAAAGCAAAAGCTCGTCCGCCCGAGGGACCTTGGCCCAAACCGCCAAACCACCAACCAGCCAGATCGCCGCCAGCGCCCCGGCCACCACGAGGATCAAGCTCGGGGCCGACCGAAGGTTCGGCCAAAGAACAAAAAGGGCAAACAGCGCGGCGTAGCCCATCTGCACGGCCGCACGGCGGCGTAAGGGTCGGCTGGAATCAGACCCGATCATAATTCCTGATTGGCCGTAGGGGGCTAGGATTTACAGTGATGGCAAGTATACATGACATATATTGTATGTGGTTATATAGATAAGGGCGGACGGGCCTTATTTGGGGCTCCCGGACCCGATTTCGGCATCCTGAGGCCGCGATGCCAGCACGGCCAAAGCCACTGCCACGGAGTGCGCACAGACCTTGCCCTCGCTCCATGACTCGAAACACGCGCAAAGGTTTTCCACTGGCTGGCTCAGCCGCAGCCCAGCACCGTAAGTCCGCGAACCGCTCCGCACGGCGCCTTTGATCACCGGCGGTTCGTACGAAGACCGCAAAACCTTACCGGAGTCGCGGATTTTGCGCGCGGCGTGAACCACCGGCCATCCGGCTGCGGCCGCGAGCATCTTTTCGGACAATTCGATCGCCATTACCGCTGTCATTGGTAAGTCCCGCATTCGGCGGCCGCAACGCGCAAAATCTTGGATGAGATCGCGCTTGGCCCTACAAAGCTCCGTTCATGACCAATCGGATCGACCGGAAATTCACCGAGCTGCGGGACGCGAACCGCAGCGGCTTCATGGCCTACATCACGGCCGGCGATCCAAACCTCGAAGCCACCGAGGCCCTCGTGCCGGCCATGGCCGAGGCTGGTGTCGATTTCATCGAGCTGGGCGTGCCATTCTCCGATCCTTTGGCCGATGGTGTGGTCAATCAGTTGGGCGCGCAGCGTGCGCTGTCGGCCAGCGCGACCTTGGACAAAGTTCTCGCCTCCGTCCGCCGCATCCGCGCCAAGACGGACGTTCCGCTCATTCTCTACACCTACCTCAACCCGGTCTACATCCACGGCTTCGAGAAATTTCACGAGGAAGCCGCTGCGGCCGGCGTCGATGGCGTTCTCATCCTCGACCTGCCGCCGGACGAAATTGCGGCCGACCGCGAACTGGCGGACCGGCACCGCTTGAAATCGATCCGTCTCATTGCCCCCACCACACCCCCGTCCCGCATGGAGCTGATTGCCCGCTCCGCCGAGGGCTTCATTTATTACGTTTCGCGCGAAGGTGTGACCGGTGAGCAATCCAAACTTTCCGATTCCGTCGCGGCCCAAGTCGCCGAGATCCGCAAGCATACCGATCTTCCTGTTGCCGTGGGCTTCGGCATTTCCTCGCCGGAACAGGCGGCCGAAGTTGCGCGCCAAGCCGATGCCGTGGTGGTCGGCAGCGCCATTGTGCGGCGGATGGGAGAACACGGGAGCGCCCCGGATTTCGTCGAGCGCATCGTCTCCTTCGTTGCCCCCCTCGCCAAGGCCGCGCACGAGGCCCGATTGTGAGCGCGTTTGCTTGTCTTGCCCGCGCGAAACGTGTTGAAACACGCACCCCAGCCGCATGATCTACGACTTTTCCCTGCGCACCGTCGGACTTCTCGCCGGCTTCGCGCTGCTCGCTTCCCACATCTTTGCTTTGGTGGCGGCGGATCGCCTCAAGCCTTGGCTGCAGGCTTTTCCCCGCTCGCGCAGCGTCGGGATTGTTCTCTGCACCATCGCGGCGCTTTGGGCCTTCTGGCTCGCGGCGACCATGGACCTCGGTGAATTCACCCCGAACCGCACCCTTATCTGCGGCGTGGTCATTGCCGGTGCTGTCATGGTTCCGCTCTTCGCCGAAGAATTTCTCTCCGTTCGTGCTTTGGGAATCCTGGCCTTGCTCGCCGCCGAGCCTCTCCTCGGCGCCGCGTTTCTGCGTCCGGAGCAAACCCGCCTCCTCTTGGTGATCCTGGCCTACGCCTGGGCCGTCGCCGGCCTTGTTTTTGTCGGCGCGCCTTACCTGCTCCGCGACGCCATCAATTGGATCCTGGCCGCACCCGGACGTTACCGCCTCGTGGCCTGGGCCGGCGTGGGCTACGGCCTGCTTCTTATCGTGGTCTCGCTGCTTTTCTTCGGTGGCAATTCCCCGCACACTCCCCTGCCCTGATGCTTCAAATTATTTTCAACGACTTGAGCGCGGCCGAAATGGCGGCCCTGCCCAAGCTGCTGCAACTGGAAATCCTCGGGGAATTCCAAGTGCTGCCCGATGATCTGGGAAACCTCGACCCAAAGCGCTTCGGCAAAGTCGCGCGCGACGGACGCACTCTTTACCGCTACCGCGCCGGCGATTACCGCATTTATTTCGAACCGCACGACCACGGCCTGCTCATCCGTCGCGTCCTGAGCAAAAACACCATCCGCGATTTCCTCTTCCGCACCAGCCTGCCCATGGCCGAGGACGAGCAACTCGCCGGCAACCATAAATTCTGGGAACTCATCGAGCAGGACGGCAAAAAAGCCTAGTCCTTTCCCGCTTGCCCTTTGCTCCTCGCAAGAAACACTCACTCCCACCACCCATGAACGATCAACAAAAACTGACCAATCCGTTCTACGTCCTGCTCAGCCTCCCCTCCACCGCGATGGGCTTTGCCCTCTGCGTGCAGATTTCCGCGCTGAGTTGGATTCTCAGCACCAAATACAATCTTTCCATCGAGCACGTCGGCCTGGTCTGGCTGGCCGGACCGCTCGCCGGCTTGCTCGCGCAGCCGATCGTCGGATTGATCAGCGACAAGGTGTGGTTCTGGGGCGGACGGCGTCGGCCATTCATTCTTATCGGCGGCGTCACGGCGTCGCTCATGCTGCTGGCCCTGCCGTTTCTCGGCGAACTGAGCGAACTATCCGGCATCCAGATCCTGTGGACCGCGGTCATCGTCGCCT
>CAZJGQ010000031.1:0-16045 GCA_964545425.1 uncultured Chthoniobacter sp.
CGGCATCCGGGTGGGTGTCATAGACGACGCAGGTGTGTCCGTTGCGCATGAGGCGGCGCACGATGTTGGCGCCCATCCGGCCGAGTCCGATCATTCCGAGTTGCATAAGCTTTATTTCTTTTGGTCCGCGTAGATCTCCATGATCTGGCGCAGCAGTTTGAGTCCGTCCTTTTTCGAACGTTGGAAAGAATTGCGGCCGATGATCGAGCCGAAGCCGCCGCCCTCGCGGATGGCGCGGATCGAATCGAGAAGTTTTTCGTCCGACTCGCTGGGTCCGCCCGAGAAGATGAGAATGCGGCGTCCGTCGAAGGCGCACTGCACGCAATGCCGCACGCGTTCGGCCATCGTGGCGATGGGCACCTTTTCCGTTTCGTAGACTTTCTTCGCCGCCGCTTGCTCGAGATAAGCGGTGGGCAGCTTGATTTTGACGATGTGCGCGCCGATCTGGCAGGCGATGTGCGCGGCGTAGCCGTCGACATCCATGGCCGTCTCGCCTTCCTTGCTCAGGCTGGTGCCGCGCGGGTAGGACCAGACAATGACCACGAGCCCGGCCTGCTTGGCCTCGTGGGCGAATTCGGCCAGTTGCTCATACATTTCGAGGCGCAGGGCCGATCCGGGATAAATGGTGAAACCAACTGCGGTGCAACCGAGGCGCAGGGCATCGTCGATCGTGCCGGTGCGGGCCGAGATGGGATCCTTTTCGTCGGAGGTCAGGTCTTTGCTGTTAAGCTTGAGAATGAGCGGGACATCGCCGGCGAATTCGCGCGCACCCGCTTCAAGGAAGCCGAGCGGGGCGGCGTAGGCGTTGCAGCCCGCTTCGATAGCCAACTCGAAATGATAGAGCGGACTGTAGGCCGCCGGATTCATGGCGAAGCTGCGGGCCGGGCCGTGTTCGAAGCCTTGGTCCACGGGGAGAATGACCATTTTGCCGGTGCCGCCGAGGGTGCCGTGATTGAGGAGGCGGGCCAGATTGGTCAGGGTGCCGGGATTGTCGGCTCCATACCACGAGAGGATTTCTTTGACTCGAGGGGTCATGCCATGAGGAAAACCCGAAACGCCACTCGGGCAAAGCGCAAAAGGCCGACAAGCCGGAACCGGAAAGCTTCGACCATGGTAGGGCCGGCTGGCTCAGCCGGGTGAGGAGTCCCTGAACCCGCGAATGGGCGGGTGTCGTTTGGGAGTAACTGGGGCGTTCTCAGGCAGGTGGATCGCGATGTCCCATCGCGATAACCCAACCGGAAATCGCGCCGGGACGGCGCGATCCACCTTTCCCTCTGTTTGTGGCCGCAACAATTGGGAGTTACTGGGGAGTCCCCGAACCCGCGCGTTGGCGGGTGTGGTTTGGAAGTAACTGGGGCCGATCTGCGACAAAAGGTAGGGCGCGACGTCCTCGGCGCGCCGCTCGAGGTGCGCGGCGGGTCCGGAGGCCCCGCCCTACCTCAAAAACGCGGACCGCATAACACTGCGAGTTACTCGGGAGTTCGGTTAAGTCCAAAATCTTTGGATAGCTGGTATCATGCACTCCAAAGAATGCCGGCGGACTCGATGCGCAGGGTGGCGGGGAGGAGCTTGAGGCGGATAGTTTCCGGCGCGGCAACGATGCCAGCAGGAGAGGGGATTTCGGCGATTTTGCCATCCAACTCGGCCTCCAGGTCCGCGGCGGCGGCCTCGGCAGCGGCGAGTTTTTCCTCGGCGGTGCCGACATCGGCGGATTCTTTCATCGCGCGCGTGGCGCCGCGGGCGGCCGTGCCGGCGCGGGTGATGTGTCCGAGTCCGGAGGCGCGTTTGCCGAAGAGCGCGCCGAGAACCGAGGTGCCTACGCTGATCGCGGTTTGCATCTGCGCGTTGCGGGCTTGGGACTTCTCGCGCGCCACCGCTTCGCGGGCGCGGTTCACTTTGTCGGCCGCGGTGCGCATCTTGGTTTCGTATTTGCGGCGGATGACCTGCACCGTTTCGTCGCGCTCCTCGCGGGCGGCTTGTTCAAGACGCAGACGGAATTCGGCGTCGGTCTCGAAGGGCGCGCCGGTGATCTTGCCTTCGCGCAGGACGGGCACCTCGAGGTTTTCGCCGAGTTGGGTGCGGGCTTCCATTTGCCACGTTTGCTGTTGCGCGGCCTGCAAGGCAGCGGCGTTGACCGGCGCGAAGACGGATCCGCTGTGCGCAACGGGCGGATGCGCCTGATGCGCAGCGCCGGCCACGCTCGCGTGTTTCCACGACGGCTTGCCATCGGGTCCGAAGGGGACGCTGACCAGCACTTCTGCCGGCGCCTCGGCCGAAGGACGGCGCGAAGCGAAGGTGCCGCGGATGCGAAGTCCGAGCGAGGGATGCAGAACCTGACCGGTGCCGCCGGCTACGAGTTGCCAGACGCCGGGTTCGGCGGCGGGTGGTTCGGGCGAAGTGGCGGTGGATTCGCTCGGCGCCGTCGGCAAAGGCGTCGGTGCGGGGGCGGGGCGCTCGGCGGTGTCCATCAAAACGCGGATCTGCTCGCGGGTAAGCGGTCCGCGCAGGTAGCTCATGGTCCAGCGCGTGGTGAAAAGTTTGGGTGCCGCTTCGTGCACGCTGTTGAGGAGAAAGACGCGTTTGCCGAGCGCGTTGAGCAGCTCGGTGAGCTTGGCGCGATCGGCGCCGCGGCCGGCGCTGGCGCTTTCGAGTCCTTCGAGCACGCGCTGTTTGTCGCGGTCGGTCTGCAACCTGCCGATGAACCACGTGCCGCAGTTGGCCAGCGCTTTGTAATCAAGGTCGGCGGGGTTTTGCGTGGCAACGAGAAGCCCGAGACCGAAGGCGCGGGCCTGTTTGAGCAGCAGGAGGAGAGGGCCTTTGGACGGCGGATTGGCGATCGGCGGGAGGTAGCCGAAGATTTCGTCCATGTAGAGGAGCGCGCGCAGCGACGGCGTGCCGGGTTGGCGGCGCATCCAGGCGATGACTTCTTCGAGCAGGGTGGTGACAAAAAACATGCGCTCGGCATCGGAGAGGTGCGCGATGCTCAAGACGGCGAGGCGCGGCTTGCCCTCCGGTGTGTGGAGCAGGCGGGCGATGTCGAGGGGCTCACCTTCGCGCCACGTGGCGAAGCCGGGCGAAGCGAGAAGGTTGTTCAGCGCCATGACCAGTCCGCGGCGCTGGCGCGCCGGGAAAAAGTCCTCGAGGGAGAGGACACCAATCTTGTCGAAAGGCGGTTCCTGCACCGCGGCGATGAGTGCGGCGAGGTCGGGGGACTGTCCGTTTTTCCACGCGTGCTGCAGGATGGCGGAGAGCAGGCTGAACTCGCGGCTCTGCAGCGGGTCGGCATCGATGCCGAGGAGTCCGAGGAGACCGGACACGGTGCTCTGCACGCGCTCGGCGAGCAGTTCGGCATCACCGCCGATATCGGCGGGCGGCGCCTCGAAGGAACGGAGGATCGAGAGTGGGATGCCCGCGTTGCTGCCGGGAGTGTAGATGGCGATCTCGCACTTTTCGCGCAGGGCGGCAATGCGTTCCGGAGTTTGTCCCCACTGCGCGAGGCCGTCTTTCCATTTCTCCGCCTCCTTCGCGCCGAACTCCTCGGTGCTCACGCCGAACTTGCGCGCGTCTTCCTCGCTGACCCACGGGGCGAAATCCTCGGCGCGCATTTGCGGGAAGGTGAGGAGCAGATTCCCCAAGTCGCCTTTCGGATCGATCATCAGCGCGGGAATGCCGTCCATCGCCGCCTCCTCGAGCAACGCGATGCAAAGTCCGGTTTTGCCGCTGCCCGTCATGCCGACGCAGACCCCGTGGGTGGTCAGATTGCTCGAATCGTAGAGAACTAGATCGTCGGTCGTTTTGCCCTCGGGCGTGACTTCGCGTCCGAGATAAAATTGCCCCAGCTTTTCGTAGAGGTCGGGAGACATGGGGGGAAAATGGGGAAAAGCGGAAATGCTGAAAAGCTGAAAAGCAGACCGCCCGTGTCGCGGATTGCGGCACGAGGCTCGTCTTCGCGCCGCTCCCGATTTTTGCAATGTGGGACGACACATGGACATTTTGCCAAACGTCCATGTGTTGCACGCGGGGGCAAGGTGATGGGATGTCCGTCGGGGCGAGTGGAGGAAGCCAGGGGGAAGTTAGCCGAGGTGGGGAGTCTCCGTGATTGACGGTGTGCGGATTGTCACGCATCTGTCACAAGTCGCCGTTGGTCTCACCACATGCACAAATCCATCGTCCTCCTCATTTTTGCCGGCCTCGGATACCTCGCCTATGTCATTTGGAAGGACGTCGAGAAGAAGCGCGCTGTTCCTGAGCAAGTGCAAGCCAGGCCGACCCCGACGCCCGCACCGACCGCGACGCCTGTTGCCACTCCGGTGCCCACGGCGGAGCCCGAGGCGCGCTTCGCCCCGGAAGGCGTGTTGTTCGTGGTCAAGCGCTTCAGCGAGCCGCACGACGGGGGTGTGCGCGGATTTTCCCCGGGCAAGGAGGTGAGGTTAGTGCGGCAGGAGCAGGGGTATTACGTGGTCAGCGACGGCGAGATCGAAGCGCGGCGCCCGCGCAGCTGGTTCACCCGCGACATCCGGCTGGCCGGGGAACTGCGAGTGCAAAAGGCGCTGGGCGACCGCGAGATCGCGGCACGTCAGGCGCGGGAAAAAGAGGCTTACCAAGCCGCCGGGCGCGAGAGTGCCGAGAGATGGGGTGCGGCACTCGTGGCGGTCGAAGGAGCGGCCCAGTCATTGGCGGAGCCGGCGGATCCGGCTCCGGCGCGCACAAACCTCCGCCCTCTCCGCCTCGGCGCGTGGAACCTCGAGCATTTCGGCAGCCGCAACGATCCGCCGCGCACCGAGGCGGATGTGCAAGCCATCGCCGACTACATCCGCGGCCTCGACGTTCAGGTTCTCGCCGTCAGCGAAATCAATGGCGATAAGCCGCTGCGGGACTTGGTCAGGCGCATCGGCTCGGGATGGAAATATGTCGTTGGGACCAGCGGCCAGGTCGGGCAGGACGGCCAGGTGGCGCCGGGAATACTGTGGGATGACTCGCGGGTCGAGATGCTGGGGGCGGGGGAGCTGGTCGCTTTGGGTGGTCAGTCGGTCTCGGGTCCGGTTTTTCACCGTCTGCCCCTGGTTGCGGGCTTCCGCGACCGTGCCGGCGGACCGGATTTCCGTGTTCTCGCCGTGCATCTCAAGGCCGGCCGCGCCCCCGAGGACAGGGAAAGGCGGGAGGCCGAGGCCCGCAGATTGCGCGGGTTTCTCGAGGAGTTGGTCAGCGATCCGGAAGAAGACAAAGACATTATTGTCTTGGGCGACTTCAATCATGGTTTCGTCGGGCCGGAGGCGGATATTCTCACGGAGGGCGGATTCGCCTCGTTGCTGAAGGGGCGTGGCCGCTCCATCATTCACTTCGACAGCCAGATCGACCACGCCCTGCAGCTCGGCACGTTCGAGGAGGTCCGGGGCCGGAGCTTTTCCGTCCATAACAAGGAAGGTCTGCGCGATACCGCGCAATGGCGGCAGCGCTACTCCGACCACTTCCCGGTATCTGTCGAACTGGAGGCCATTGGCGATGACGACGAAGCGGTGATCAGCAGGCAGGGCCGGTCCGTCCGCTGATGTTTCCTCTGGCTTGCGCGGAGCGGGCGCCGTTTTCCTGGTCGGGAAGTAACGTGCGGAAGGACGGGCGAGTGGCGAATTTCGCTTGCGGCGGCATCGGTCGGGGTAGATACCTAAACGCATGAAGATCCATGCCGCCGGATTCGCTTTGATGGCGCTGGCGCTGTCTTCTCTCGAGTCGGCAGAGGCCAGCCGGGTCAATCTTTGGAACGGCGCGGCCACGATCAATCTTCCCAAGGCAGCCGAGCTCACGCCCGACGGGGCGAATGCCTATTCGGTCCGATTGTCCGCCAGCGAGGACGTCTTGCTCCGCATCGAAAGGAAATACCTCGATAGCAAAGCGCGGCGCACCTCCTCCGCCAAGCTCGTCGGGGCCGAGGTCGCGCGGTTGCGTGCCCAAGGGCACACCGTCGAGTCCTCCAAGGTCGAGAAGCAAAATGCCCATATCCAGTTCCGGGGAAAACTTTCCCAAAAGAACGCGAACGATCAGTTCCGCGTCCGGGTCGATGGTGTCCGGCCGCGGGCCAATGTGGCCTATTCCGCGATTGTCACGGCAAAGACCTCCGCTTGGCAGTCTGCCAACGCCCGTGCTTTGCGCGGCGCGGCCCGCTCTCTCAAGGCTCGCTGATTTTCCACCCCAGCGGCCCCAACCGAGCACGCCCACGGCAACGCGGCCTCCTCGCCGCGGCTATTGCCGGCACCAAGCCTCCGCCCTTTGCCGCGCGGAACGGCATGCTTGACTTTTGCGCCGCTGTTTACATTGTGAATACATGAAGCGCTCGTTTCCCCTCGCGCAGTTTTCAGTCCGCGGTGTCCAGTGTTCAGTTCTGACTGGCCCGTGGAGCCGGAGCCTGGCTTCCCGCCGCCCGTTTGCCTCCCGACCGACTCGAAGTGTTATGCAGCCGGTAGGGCGGGGCCTCCGGACCCGCCGCGCGCTCTGCATGAGGGCGCTGCCTCCGCCGGCGCACCGAGGATCCGCACACGGCGGACAGGCTGTCGCGCCCGGCCTTTTCGCCCAAGCATCGTCTCCTGCCACTTGCCGTAGTTCTCGCTCTCGTGCCTTCACCCTCATCGAGATACTCATTGTAGTGGCGATCATTGCCGTGCTGGCTGGGCTGACGCTGGCCGCGATGGGCGGGTTGAACCAACGAGCGGCGCGCGACCGGGCCAAAGGCGAGATTGCGGCGATTGTCAATGCCATCCAGAGCTACCATTCGCAGAGGGGAGCGTATCCCGCCAACATGGGAACAAACATCGTATACACCAATATCTCCGGATTCCTCGGCTCCGCCCGCTTCGAGACGAACTCCTCCGGGCGGATCGTCGATCCCTACGGGAATCCCTACCTTTACCGCACGAACGGAGCCGATCTGCGCAATCTCGCGTCCTTCGACGTTTACTCCACCGGAGCCGAATCCGCCGCCAATGCCACAAACGACGACATCGGAAACTGGTAAGAGGCCCCCGTCCGGACCGGCCCGCGGGTTCAGTCTGGTGGAACTCCTCACCGTGGTGGCCATCATGGCCATTGTCATGGGTTTGGTCGCGGTCGGTGTCAGCGGCATGCAGCGGCCCGGTTTGCAGACCGCGGCGGCGCAGGTCTCGAGCGGGTTCAGTCTGGCGCGACAACTGGCCATCACGCGCAACACCACAGCTGCTTTCATCATGGCGACCAACACCAACGGCACCGGAATGCCATCCGAGCCCTACAAATACTGGTCGGTGGCGACATCGAACCGCGGCGCAAACACTTGGACCCTGCGCAAGGATTGGGAGCGGTTGCCCGACGGAGCGGTTTTTCTCGAGAGCCTTGGCAGCGCAGGCGGTGGCTACAATCCGATCACTTCTAACCCGTTTCCACCTAGCTTCACGGTAGGTCAGCCTTCGACGCCGGCCACCTTTGCCAACGCCATTCCCTTTTCGGTCACGGCAGGAGCATCCTCGGTCAGCTTCCCGGCTTCGCCCGCCGTTCTCTTCAACAGCGATGGTTCAGCGAGTGGGAATGCGGTAGCCGTCCGCCTGGCCGATGGTGCAGTCAATGGCTCAGGCGAAGTCATCCTGCGCAGCACGAACCGTTTCTTTTTTGTCGAGACCGATGCCACCGTGGGCCGCATCCGGGTGCGCGCCCCGGAGAGTTATAAATAATGAAGCGCAACGTCCCCGGAGCATTCAGTCTGGTCGAGGTGGTCATGGCCATCGGGCTCTTTGCTTTTTGCGTTACCATCTTGCTCGGCCTCATACCGGTGGGTCTCAAGTCGGCCCGCAGTGTGACGGAGGAGGGCAATGCCATTCACATCGCTTCCTCCATTTTCGGTTTCTGGCAGCAGGCGCCGGCCAATACGCCACTGGTCATTCCGGGCATTTTCAGCAACACGGCTTTGCGAGTGGGCGACGCTGTAGGTCCGGTCACCAATTATTTCGACGATGCGGCCGCCCCGACGGCCGCGGAAACCGCCTCGCTGGCCATGGGTTACCGCGCCGCCGTGCTTCCCGGCATTCCGGGCGGGTATGAAGTTCAGTTGGATTTCGTCTGGCCGGCGCGCGCCCCGACCAACGCCACCGCCGGCGTGCAGACCCGCACCTACAAGGAGGTTTTCGTCAAGTGAAGCCGGCATCTGCATCCCGCCGCGCCTTCAGCCTCCTCGAGATTCTCGTGGCCATGGCCGTTCTGACCATGCTCATGGCGTTCATGTTTTCCCTCGTCGGCAGCACGATGCGGATTTGGGAGCAGGGGAACAACCAGGTGGAAGCGGCCCAGGCCGCGCGCATCGGGCTCAACCGCATGGCCGAGGATATCCAGAATGCCTTTGCGGCCTCGGCAGCGAGCTCGCTTCCGGCTGGCGGGACGGTAACCAGTGTCGTTCCTTTCCTCGCTCGACCCGATGCAACCAGCGCACCGGGCAGTTGGGCCGGCGGAAACTTCACCCCGGCCCCGGGTAGCGACCAAATTTTCGGGGTCCGCTCCACCGGAAACGCTGACGATCCCTTCAAGGAGTTTGGCTACCTAAGTGTGTTTGCCGGCGCGCCTTGGGAGAACATGCGCGGCCAGCGCTATTACCTCGTCCAACACTCCGTCTCGACAACGGGCGCTGCCGACTTTTTCCTGCGCTCTCCGCCACCGCCATCCACCAATTGGATTTCCGGTGGTAAGGGTCACCGTTTTCCCATCATCGACAACTGCCTGCGCCTGGAGATTCTCTACCCTGACCCGGCAAACTGGGGCAATTGGACCAACAACTGGGCGAGCCAAACCAATCTTCCTCCGGGCGCCTTGGTCACCGTGATCACCATCGATTCCCGCACCGCCGAGCGTGTGGCACAGCTCAGCGGCGGGGCCCCTCTTTCCGGCCCCGACATTTCCAGCATCACGAACACGAATGCACCCAGCCCCGGTTTGCAAACCGTCCTGCGCAACGGGTCCGTGGTCATGCGTCGCTTTATCCCTTTCCGCAACTCGCGATGAGCCCGCATCACCGAAACTCCTCGCGTGCCGCGCGCCCCCAACACGGAGCGGCGCTGGTGCTCACCCTTCTGGTCATCGTCCTGCTCGTCGTCATCGTCACCGGATTCCTTTCCACCACGCGGGTCGAGCAGATGGCGGCGAGGAACTATTCGTTCCAGAGTTCGGCGGAGCAAATGGCGCAGCTGGCGACACACCAAGCCATCGCCCTGCTTCGCTCCAACTATCAAAGGGCGACATCGGGTGTGGCTTTCGCCACCCAACCGGGGGCTATCACTGTTTTCCAAGGGGGCAGTTCGTTGTCTCTGACCAACTTTTCCACGGGTGCCATTGTCACGAACATCAACGCTCTTGTCACCAACGGGCTGGTCACTGCCAACACGTCGCAGGTGGTGAATGTCGGCTTGCAGACCGTGACGAATCACACGGGTGGTCAGCTCGGCCGCTACGCTTTCTTCATCGACGACGAGTCGACGAAACTACCCATCAACTCGGCATCCCCAAGCCGGAACTCTTTAAACCCGCTGCTGCCCAGACCTTTCTCGATCAAAGGAGTCGATCCCAAGCTGGATGGCCGTGCCGTGACCGGTTTTAGCAATATCCTTACCGGCAGCTTTAGCAACAGCACGATCTCAAATTGGTTTTACTTTTTTACGGCGGAGCAGGCGGCTAAGGCCATCCCATACCTTACGGAGGCGCAGAGCCGCCACCTGACTGTGGCGTCGGAGACAAATGCAGCGCTTGCGGGCAAGACGCCCTGGGGCACTGACAAAATCCGGATCAACCAAGTCCCCCTGACGGATGCCGGTGTGCAGCAGATGGTGCAGGCGCTTTCCGATCCGAAGTTGACGCAAGTCTTCGGCCAGACTTTTGCCGGAAAATACACAACCCAAGGGCTGCCGCAGATTGCGGCCAATATGCTGCAACTCAGGACCGATCATTGGCGCGGAGGGGCCATATTCGACGGGACCAACGCTGTTCTGGGATCCGACCAGGTTACTGGAACTGTCAACGCGCCCGCAGTAGGTCCGCTGAAAAAGACAAACGGCATTCCGCCATCCTACTTGGGGTATGTTCCTTTCCCCATGCTCTCGCAGATTGACGTAAGCTTTGTCTTTGGGTGGCAGAATCCAGCGCCCGATAACTCTATGACCATACGTGTGATTTTGACCTGTGTTCTCACAAACCCTTTCCCCACGAATTTTCCTCCGGGTGGTCAATTTTTTGCCCAGATAGACAAAGCTTCCTTTGAACTTTTTTACCCTGGCTTTGATCCTGGGGACCCATGGCGTGGTCCCGACGGGTCTATCAGGTCAGCCATCGCGCCACACAATGATCTTAGCTTCGACAACCCTTGGGGAAGCAGCCAACAGATCACCGCTTGGAATCTCAATCCTACTAACGGCATCGTTAAGACTAATCTTCCTGCCATCGGCGCGATGGGGTCAGCAGAAGTTAGCGTGCACTATGACATGAGCTTCAAGGAAACAAATCCAGTCACGCAAATACGACAGGCCTATATAATTATAGATCAAATAAAAATCCTTTCTCAAGCCGACGATGCTCGATCCATACGTGACTGGTGTAGCGGGAACGATTTCTTCAATGCCCTTACAACAGGGGGTGCCGACGGTCCGGCGCAATTCATGTTTCCCAACGTGGCATCTTCGCCTGCGTTGGCGCAGCCCGCATCGCCTTTCGCGGCCCGAGGACCTCTCCCGATCACCGCGCCGCCTCCGCCGGCCAAGTTAGTTCGCGCGGATCCAAGACTAAGGCCATCCCTCGCAAACTCTGAGATATACAAAGCTCAGCCACCAGGGAAGGCATGGAACAGTGTGCTCTTCACGGCAGCGGCTCCTAGCCCTGCCGACTTCTCCGATGACCCAATCCCCTCGGATCTAGGGGACGCGCAGAGCGTGCTTTACAACACCAATCTGCCTCCCGCCATGTTTTTGCCCGATGGTTCTTACGCTCTCGCGGCGGATCTGGGAAAGGTGTTTACAGGATATCCGTGGCGGACCTTGAGGATGCAGTCGCAGCCAGCAATCGAGGCAAGCGCCGGTTTGATACCCGACTGGGTCCTGCTGGATGCAGTTGATTTCGGAGTAACTGGGCAAGCTGTTACCACCGTCAACCCAAATTTTGTCTACGCGTCAGCAGCAGCCGCACCGGTGGTCGGTTTCGGAGCCGGCCTGCGATCGCAACTTGATGTGCTGACCAACACCAACGACACGGGCGCTTTAGCGAGTTTGGCTAGTCCGTTGAGCGATGACGTGACACCCAATGTTCCAGGCTTGCTTGCTGCGGGTGCGGGTACGAACCAGGCGGGCATTTCTAACATGCTGGCCGCGGTATCGACGCTGACCAATACGAGCAGTTGGGCGAGGGGAGCGCAGGGGTGGAAGAGTCGCCGGGATGCTCTCAAATTTCCCCCGGGCGCTCTGCTGCTACCGTCAGAAATCACGGAACTCAGCGGTTTCGCCAACTATGAGACAAACACCGCAAATCTTTTCAAAGCCAACGAGTATCGCTTGGGTGCACTCTTTCCGGGCCTTTCCACTAAGAGCCGATTTTTTAAAATCCACGCTTTAGGCGAAGCCTTCGAGGGTACCAACCAAGCAGTCGCGGCAACTTCTTTGCTTCAAACACTGGTTGAGGTTGACGTCACCACCGATCCGATCTCCATTCGCACGATTTACCAACACCCACAAAACCAATGAAAATACTGCTACTACCACGCTCCCTTTTGCCCGCCGCCTCGGCTATGTTTACGATTTCTTTCCTCGCCTTCTTGGTTCCGAACTCTGCGAGCCAAGCCCCCGCCGAGGCGCCGCCTTCTCGGGTGGCACCGCCGAGGATCACTTCCGAGCAGCGCCGCGAGTTTGCGGAAATCCAGGAGAGGCTTATGGCTGACGCCGAATACAAGGCGGCAGTGAATCGTGCTATTGAAGCGCAAAGAGCGGCCGACAATCTTTTCTTCACCAAGATGGCGAAGGCTGCCAGTCCCGAGCTGCAAGGTTACATCAAATTCCTGCAGCAGTCGCGAGCGTCGGTTGCTCAGTAATCTCCGGCAGGCTTGGTGGTTTTTCCCGCGTCGGGTTGCTGCGGGTCCATGAAACCTACGGGGGTCGCGCACTGTTTTTTTCGAGAGACTCCGCAAGCTCGAGCCCAGCCTCAAAGAATATCTGGACTACTTGGAAAGGCAGAGAGTTCCCGAAAAGGCGGCCAAGGGCCAATAAAGCGGCCTGCGCGCCGGGATCACTTCCAAGTGCCGATCCACTGTCCTGCGCGGTCGGGGTCGGGGACGCCGACGGCGATGGATTGATTGATCGTGGTGTTGTCCGGCGCGGTGATCGAGCCGCTGAAGTTGGTGTCCACGACGATGGAGAAATTACTCTGGCCTTCGGCGTAGAACCTGGGCGGCGTGACGATGCCGCTGCCGTTGGTGAACTTGGCCGGCAATTCCATGAAGCGGATGGCGCGCTTGTTGTCGGTCGTCGAGGAGCCGGTGATCAACCCGAGGAAACCCGAGCCGGAGGAAGTGACCGAGGGGTAGTAGCCGTATTCGGCGTAGTAGGCTTCGATGGCGACCTTGATCTGGTTGGCCATGGCCCGCACCTCGGTCTTGCGTCCCTGCTTCATCGCGCTCTGCACCCCGGCAAAACCGAGACCGGCCAGGATGGCGATGATGGCGATGACGACGAGGAGTTCGATGAGCGTAAAAGCGGAGCTTTTACGCAGCGGAGAGCAGGGAGCTGGGAGCATGGAGTTAGAACGGCTAGAGCAGGGACTTGAGGCTTGAACCGGATTCCGCCGCGGCGGACGGAGATGGCGGGAGCGCAGCGCCTGCGGGACGAGAGCAAACCGGAATGCTGAGTGAAGGGGTGAGAGCCGCAAGGCGGCCGGGGACGACTGGGAAGTTTTTGCGGAGCATGGGAAAAGAAGAGGGGACGTTCAGGGAGCGGGGGATGCTGCGAGCCATGGGAGGGAGGCTAAAGGAGGCTTGTTATCGCGCGCCGACGCGGAAGCCCTGCCTCTCGCTGTCGTGTGTCGTGCCCCCAGGTCCCCTCCAACGTTGCCATCCTCCGCCAACAGACTCCATGGCGTCCGAGCCGTAAGTCCAGCTGCTTCCCAAGAGATATGCTTCCCCGTCGGGACTGTCCTCGGCAACTTCGAGCACATTGCCGCCTTGATCGTAAGTGCCGTAGGCACTCGGGCCACCATTGCGCCCGACCGTGGTGACGTTGCCGGGTTGACCGTTCCAGTCGGCTTCGTTGTTGTAGTTGGCCGAGTTGCCGCGGTTGGCGGGAATTCCCCGGCCCAACGCGGTCGCTTTCACCGCGACCGGCGTGTCATTATTTTTGGTGGGAAACTTCCAGTAACCGGCGGTGAGGCTGCGGCCCTTGTAGAAGGCGGCCTTGAACCACTCGTTGCGGTTCGGAATCCAATAGCGGGCGCCCCGCTCGCGGGGGAGGAAGCCGGTCACTAAATTGCCGTCCAACTTGTAGGCGCCTTTCTCCGTGGAGTCCGGTGCGGTGGACTGGCCGTTGTGCAGCCAATTGCAGAAGCGCGCCGCGTCCATCCAACTGACAAAGTTCACCGGTTTGTCCGCCATGTTGGGTTTCGTGGCATAGGTATAGGAACCAGGCACCCCAGATCGGATTATCCCGCCGCGGGCGCTACTGGCCATACTGGAGTCGTAAAGCAAATACGGATCACTTTGCGAGGCAACGGCATTGAGAAAAATGGCATATTGCTGGTTGTTCACCTCGTAGCGTCCAATGCGGTAACGGTAATCAACCTTGCCGAATCCATCGTAAGCGTTGTTGCCGGGGTCGCCGACATTGACGAAGGAGATGCCAACGCCGCCGACATTGCCCAAGGTGACCCAGGTCGGCACGGTGGGTTTGAACTTGGAGGCGACTCCGCTGGTCAGCTGCACCCATACGGGCGTGGTGGGGGTGAACTGGGCGATAGCCGGGTCGAGCAGGAAGGCGAGAGTCGCCACGCCGGGAAGAATCGCGGTTATCGAAATGCGCCGCATGGCAGGACTATGACTGCTCTTGCCGGGCATGGCAAGCGGGTGGTGACGGCCGATGCGCTCTCCGCAGCTCCGGATCCGGAAGAGCAGGGTGACGGAGAGTGGTCAGGGGGTCATGCCCTGCTCGGCGAGGACTTTGTTGAAGGCCTTGATCGATCCGTCCGGAAAGCAAATGAGGGCGCCTTGGCCGTGGGCGTTGGCCCGCTCGATCAACCAGGGATGGGTCGCCCAACGGCGGGCCAGTCCCGGCGTGGCATCGAACATGGTGGGCACATAGTGGACCCTCGGCATGGACTTGTCGTCCACCCCCTGCGCGCGCAGCATGCCGCGGATGGCCGGGCATTGCCATGTGCGCTCGGCGATGCCGAAGGGCTGCAGGGTGGCCAGCCAGAAGGTCTCCCAGTTTTTCTCCTCGGCCGGCGAAGGGCCCTGTGGCCAGACGTCCTTGTGATCCTGCAGATAACCGGCCAAGGCGACTTGGATGCTGCGCATGTTCGACATGCAGGCGGCCTCGTGCACCTTGCCGAAGAGACCTTTGGCATTCGGCACGAGCAGGGCCGCGATGATCAGCACGATGAGCAATACGGCCAAGACCTCCAAAAGTGTGAAGGCCGGCGCCTGATCGGGGCGGGTGTTCCGACCTTGCCGCGGAGGCTTGGGCCGGGGCGCGCGCATCGATTCGGACTTGGACTCGGCGCGGCGCACAGCCGCGATCAGTTGCCGCCGCCGCCGCTTTGGATCCCGGCGAGTTGCGCCGAGGCCACCGCATTGCGGCTGATGAAGGATGTGCGGATCCCGCTCAGGCCGAATGGAGTGGTGGCCGTGTCGACGTTGCCTTGGGAGGTCATGGTGACGGTCTGGCCGGTAGGGTTAGCGGCAGGACCTCTGTTGGCCACATCCGTGGTCACAGTGGCCGTAACGCGCTGGTTGTCATCCGGCGTGCTCAGGCGGCCATTGCCGTTGAAGGTAAACACGGCCCTGTTCTCGCTCACTTTGGCTTGGAATCCACCGGAGAGACCGCGGTTGAGAATCGGGGCGACATCGAGGTCCGGGACGATGACCGTTCCGCCGACAAAAAAGTCCGGCGTCGCACCCGGGTCGGTGCCGCGCAGCGTGCCGCTCACCTGCTTGGTGTCGATATTGACCCCGGCGGTGGTCGCACCGGCATAGGCGCGGCCGCCGACAAAGACCGCGAAGTAGTTTTGAAACGGGTCGACGATGTTGACGATGTTGCGCGCCACGGCACCGCCGTTCGGAGCGGCTTCTTCGACGACCTGCTGCAGGATCGGCGGGGCGCCCTCCACGATGGCAAAGCCGAGCACTCCGGTGATGCCGGTGCCGGTGCCTTGAGGCGGAAAAACAACAGCCTGGTATTTTCCATCCAGGCCCCCCGGATAGTAAGAGCCATTGGCCCATGGGCCGGGTCCGAAGGCGCCGGCATGCAAGCTTTGGGTCAGGGCGGCGGCCGAGGCCGCGAGGAGAGCGATCAAGGAGGATTTCATCGTGCTGGCTTGATAACCCGGATGCGCGGTCTGGTCACGCACTTTTGCGGGGAAGAAGCGCGGCAAACTCACATCTCGCCGGAGAGGGCACGGGCCGTCTCGGGATGACCCAGAAAGGACGAGGTCTGCGGCGGCCATGGCTGGTTGCCCAAGATCAGACAGTCGTCGGCCACGGGCAAAGGCCGGTCGGCCGTGGTGGAAACCGCTTGGACAACGGGGGCGTCCGGCGGGGGCGCGGGGGCGGTGGACCAACTCAGGGCAGGAACGCCGGCGGCACTGGGCCCGAGGAGAGCAAGGCCGCGGTCGGGGGCGAAGGAGAAGGCGTTCAATTGGAGTCCGCCGGTATTGACCAAGCCGGATACGATGATCAGCGCATCCTCGCCGGCGAAACGTCGGGCGGCGTCGACGGCTTCATCCAAGGCGGCGATTTCGCGCAGGAGGCTTTCGCCGCGGCCGACTTGGGCGGCGCGGCCGGCCAGGCCGGCATTGACCA
>CAZJGQ010000032.1:0-16030 GCA_964545425.1 uncultured Chthoniobacter sp.
ATCATCGGTTTTTCGAACCGGCAGGCGGAGAAGGTCTCCGGAGGCACCGGTGCGGAAGACCGGCGGGTGGACCGGTCGCCGGAGAGGAATGGCGACACGTCCTCCACGTCCACCCATAGTGGGAGGATTGCGGTCCTCCCGTAGAGACCTCCGGTCCGATCACCGGAATTATATGGGTACGTTTTTGGCGTGCTTCACGATCGACGGGCGGCTGCGGAAAACAAGAAAAAACCGCACGACCGAGGGCGCTTGCATCGCCGCCGCGGATATCCGATTGCTGACAGGTGATGCTTTACCGGTTTTTGCGCCCTTTGGTTTTTTCTTTGCCGCCCGAGACGGCCCATGCCCTGGCCCTGACCGGACTTGAGGCGGCGTGGCGGCTGGGCGTTCTGCGGCCGCCGCGCACCGGTCGGCCGGTCGAAGTCATGGGCCTGCGTTTTCCCAACCGCGTCGGGCTGGCAGCGGGAATGGACAAGGACGCGCGTCATGTCGGGGCGTGGGGCGCCTTGGGTTTCGGCTTCGTCGAGGTGGGCACGGTCACGCCCCGGCCGCAGCCGGGCAATCCGCGTCCGCGCCTCTTCCGCCTGCCGGCGGCGGACGCTTTGATCAACCGCATGGGTTTCAACAACGAGGGGGCCGCGGCCGCGGCGGCACGCCTGGCCCGTCGCCAATTCGACGGCGTGGTCGGGGTTAACATCGGCAAGAACGCAGCCACTCCGCCGGAAGGTGCAGTCGGCGATTTTCGGCAGGCGATGCGCGAGGTCTATGGCGTTGCCGACTACATCGCGGTGAACGTCTCGTCGCCCAACACGGCTGGCTTGCGCGATCTGCAGTCCGCTTCGGCACTCAACGAATTGCTCTCGGCCTTGGTCGCGGAGCGGGAACGTTTGTCGGCCACGCACAGCAAGGTCGTCCCGCTCGCGGTGAAACTGGCCCCGGATCTCGGCGAGGATGACCTCGCTGCCGCGGCTGCCACCGTGGCCCGTCACCCGGTGGCCGCGGTCATCGCGACGAACACCACAATCGAACGCACCGCCGTGGACGGTTTGCCGCACGCGTCGGAAAAAGGCGGCCTGAGCGGAGCGCCCCTGCGGGAAAGATCGACCCGCATGGTGGCGACCCTGCGCCGGCTGTTGCCCGACTCGGTTTCTATCATCGGGGTGGGGGGAATCTTCAGCGCGGAGGATGCGCGGGAAAAAATCCGCGCCGGTGCCGATCTGGTCCAGGTTTATACGGGGCTTGTTTACCGCGGACCCGGCTTGGTGCGCGAATTGGTGAAAGGGCTGTCCGAATGAACGGCCGAACTTTTCCGCGCGTCTTTCTTGCCGTGCTCATCGCGCTCTGGGCGGGCGCCGCAGTGTCGTCCGCGGCGGACAGCCTGCCGCCCGTGCCGGCGGATTACGTGCTCGACGAGGGGGGCGTGCTCGATCCTTCGCAGCGCACTTTGCTGGCTCACGAGCTGAAACAGTTCGAGCGCCAGACGTCGAACCAGATGCTGGTCGCCATCCTGCCGGAGGTCCCCGACGGGGAGGTGATGGAAGACTACACTCAGCGCGTGGCCGAATCGTGGGGCGCGGGGCGCAAGGACCGCGACAACGGCATGGTGCTGTTCGTATTTCCCGGTTCGCGTCAACTGCGCGTCGAAGTCGGTTACGGGCTTGAAGGTGCAGTGCCGGATGTGCTCGCCAGCCGGATCATCAACGACGAGATGGTGCCTGCTTTCCGCGCGGGTGACATGGGCACCGGCATCATCCGCGGGGCGGACGCCCTCATGGCCGCGGCGCGCGGCGAATATGCCGGATCCGGCCGCACGGAGGCGGAGCAACAGGCGGCCGAGGGGGAAGCCGCGGCCAACGTGGTTTTCTGGATCATCTTTATTGTGATTCTCATCATTGTTATACAACGCAGCCACGGGAGCGGGGGAACGGTTTATACTCCGCGCGGACGTCGCGATGTTTTCCACCCCGGAAGTTTCGGAGGCGGATTCGGCGGGGGCGGTTTCGGCGGTGGAGGCGGATTCGGCGGCGGGTTCTCCGGCGGAGGCGGCGGATTCGGCGGGGGCGGAGCCAGCGGGAGGTGGTGATATGAAAGCATCCGAGTTTCTCGAACTGATCGACGAGGCGGCGGTGCTCGCGGCAATCAAGGCGGCGGAAAGCCGGACCTCGGGCGAGGTGCGCGTCTTCGTTTCGCGGCGACGCTTGCGCGGATGCGATGTGACCGCACGCGCCGCGGCGGAGTTCCACCGTCTCGACATGGACACGACGGAAGACCGCAACGCCGTGCTTTTTTATGTGGCGCCGCGCGATGGCGCTTTTGCCGTCATCGGCGATGAGGCGGTGCACACCAAATGTGGGCAGGGGTTTTGGAACGAGACGGCCGAAGCGTTGGCAAAGGAGTTTCGCGCCGGACGTTTCACCGAAGGCCTGGTGGCCGGCATCAGGCGGGCGGCCGATTTGCTAGCCGGACATTTTCCGCGGCGAAAGGACGACCGCGACGAATTGCCCGACACGATTGCGCGCGATTAGGTCACGGGGCGGCGATGCGCTCCCCGAGCATTTTTTCGAACAGCTCGTTCAAGGAGGAAGCCGGCAGGCGCAGCGCTTCCTGGCCCTCGGACGGCTGCCATGCGCTGGCGGCGAGCTGGTCGGCGAATTCAATTCTCTCGATCTGCAAATCGACCTCGCCGCGCGGTGTGGTCAAAACGAGGCGAGCGGGGCGGTCATCCTTGTCGATCCAGGCGCGCCCGGTGAACTGCTCGGCCTTGATCGCTTCGCGCAGTTGCGGCAGGAGTCCGAATTCGAGGACGCGCTGCGGCGGGTCTTTCTCCATGCCTAGGTCCTTCACGTCGAAGACCACGGGGAGAAAAGCGAGCATCTCGGCATCCAAGGCAATGGGCAGGAGTGGCGGCGATACGGCGTCCGGCGTCGTCTTAGTCGTGTCGAATCCCGCAGCCTGCGCCAGCGCGGTCATCGGTTCGGACGGCGCGGCCCAAAGTTCCTTGCCATCGCGGCAGGCGGTGAGCGGAGAGCTGAAACCCTCCCGCACTACGTCGACGCGGAAGCGGTCGGGCGCCTGCACAGCCACCCGCAGTCGCGTGCCCGCGGCAGCCGCCAGCGGACCCGTTCCGCCGTTGATCCGGCACTCGGCCACCATGGCGCGGGAGGCATTGTTGGTGGAACCGAGAACGGCAGCGGCAATGGGGGCGAGCGCCCGCCCGAAGACTTCGTAGACCGGGCCCTCGGCGGCGCGGGCGGGAAGAATCAGACTGCAGGCCACCGCCGCGGCCGCGAGGATCTTGCACGTCGCGCGGTGGGTCCTAGTATGGGGTCCACGCGCCATGGTCCCATTGCTTCTGCCCGACATTCTTGCCGCCGGCGGACTGCTCTTCGCATTCCAGGAAAGCACCTTTGCCGGGCTGGCTATCATCGCGACGTTGTTCATCGCCTCGATCTTCAGCTGGTCGGTCATGATCACGAAGTTCCGCATGATCCGCTTCGCGCGCAAGCAAACCGAGCGCTTTTTCGCCATTTTCCGCAAGAACCGTCAGCCGCTGCATATTTACGAAACGGGGCTGACCTTCGAGGGATCGCCGGCCTACGCGGTTTACCGTGCGGGTTGCGAGGAGCTGACTTTCCAAATGCTCGGGTCGACCGAGGTGGATGACACCTTTGCCGCCCGCGTCGAGGTGGCCGACCGGATCAGTCCCGCGCAAATGCGCGCCGTGACCGTGGCCATGGAACGCGCGGTGGGAGAATCGGGCCTCCGCATGGAGTCGCAAATGATCATTCTCGCCACCGCAGTGAGCGGTTCGCCTTTCCTCGGTCTGCTCGGCACGGTGTGGGGCGTGATGGATGCCTTCAGTGGGGTGGCCATGGCGGGCACGCCGAATCTTGCGGCCATGGCGCCCGGCGTTTCCGGAGCGCTGCTCACCACGGTGGTCGGGCTGCTCGTCGCCATCCCGGCCATGTTCGGTTACAACTTTCTCGTCACCAGCCTGCGCGCGCTCATCGTGCAGACGGACAACTTTGCCGCGGAGCTGGCCTCGGACTTCGAGCACCGCTTCGTCAACTACGACCGCCACAGCTGACCCATGCGCCGCTACTCGGACAAACAGGCGCTGACGACGCTCTCGGAAATCAACGTCACGCCGTTGCTCGATCTGGCTTTCGTGCTGCTCATCATTTTCATGATCACCACGCCGCTTCTCGAAAACAGCATGGACCTCATCGTGCCGACGAGCGAAGCGGCCGAGGGCGCGGTCGATCCGGCGAAGGTGCTCACCGTTTCGATCGACAAGAACGACGTGCTCAAGCTCGACAAAGAGGAGATCACTTTCGCGCAGCTCGAGGAAAAACTCACCGCCCTGCGCGCGGCCGACCCGCAGACCGCCGTGGTGGTGCGCCCGCACCGCGACTTGCCCGTGCAGCGTTTCATTTCGGTGATGGACGTCATCGCCCGCTCCGGGATCACCAAGGTCGGCGTGATGACGCGTCCCGAGGGGACCTGACGCGCCATGGGGGAACCCCGCTTCCGGTGGACCGTCGCCGGCGTGGCGTTGCTCCACGCCGTGCTCATCGGGTTGCTCATCTGGTGGAGCCTGCGCGAAATGCAAAAGCCGCAGGTCACGTGGATGAGTCCTGCTGATTTCTTGCCCCCCGAGCAAGAGGAAGAAGACGAACCGCAGCCGACACCGACTCCGGATCCGTCCAAGCCGCGTGACGAGCCCGAGCCGGCGGAAACTCCGCTGACGGCGAAGAGCGAGATTCCGTTGCCCACGCCAACGCCCACACCCACGCCGATCCCGACCCCCACTCCGACCCCCACGCCAACGCCTACACCCAAGCCGACCCCGACGCCGAAGCCATCGCCTAAAGCCACGCCCAAACCGAGCCCCAAACCCTCGCCCAAGAAAAGCCCGAAGCCATCACCCAAGCCCTCGCCGAAGGCCAGTCCCAAACCGAGCCCGAAGGCGTCGCCCAAGGCCTCACCCAAAGCGAGTCCCAAGGCCTCCCCGAAAGCCACTCCGGAAAAATCCGGCGATTCATCCGCCCCCAAAGCGGAAGCGGTTGGCAGCACGGCCGGCGCGTCGGGCACTTCGAACTTCGGCTGGTATCATGAAATGATCCACGACCGCTTCTTCGGGTTGTGGGATCAGCCGACGAGCATCGTCGGCTCGGCCAAATTCACCACCACCCTGAAAATCACCATCGCCTCCGATGGCCGGATTAGCAATTTCTCCATCCTGCGTTCTTCGGGCAATGTGGTTATGGACGAAAGCGTGCTCGCCGCCGCCCGGCGGGTCGGCCGGATCGACGCCCCACCGCGGGATTTGGTCAAAGGCGGATCTTACACTGTGAATATCAATTTCGAGTTGGATTAGCCGCCCAATCGCAGGTTGACCTCGGAGCGCCGGAATCCTTAAATACGCGTTCCTCCCGCAACACATCCAAAACAGAAAAAACAAAACATGACTAAAATAGGTATCAATGGCTTCGGGCGCATCGGGCGCCTCGTTTTCCGCGCGATTGCGGAGCAGGGATTGCTGGGCAAGGACTTCCAGGTGGTGGCGGTCAACGACCTCGTGCCGGCCGACAACCTCGCCTACCTCGTCAAATACGACTCCACCCAAGGCACCTTCAAAGGCACCGTTACGAGCGAAAAATCCTCGCCCTCCGCCGCCGAAGACGACGTTCTCGTGGTCGATGGACAAAAGATCAAATGTCTCGCCGTCAAAGAAGGTCCGGCCGCGCTGCCGTGGAAAGAGCATGGGGTGGACATCGTCCTCGAGTGCACCGGTCTCTTCACCGAAGCCTCCAAAGCCAAAGGGCATCTCGACGCCGGCGCCAAGAAAGTCATCATTTCCGCCCCCGCCAAGGAGGAAGACATCACGGTGGTCATGGGCGTCAATGACGAGAAATACGACGCGGCCAAGCACAACATCATTTCCAACGCCAGCTGCACGACGAACTGTCTCGCGCCCGTCGTTTACGTCCTCCTCAAAGAAGGCTTCGGCATCGAGGAAGGTCTTATGACCACGGTGCACAGCTACACGGCCACGCAGAAGACCGTCGACGGTCCTTCCAAGAAGGACTGGAAAGGCGGACGCGCCGCGGCGATCAACATCATCCCGTCGACCACCGGCGCGGCCAAGGCGGTCGGCCTGGCCATCCCGGAAATCAAAGGCAAGCTCACCGGCATGGCCTTCCGCGTCCCGACGCCGACCGTTTCCGTCGTCGACCTCACGGTCAAGACGGTCAAGGAAACCAGCTACAAGGAGATCTGCGCGGCGATGAAGAAAGCCAGCGAGACCTACCTCAAGGGCGTCCTCGAATACACCAATGACGAGGTGGTTTCGTCCGACTTCATCCACAGCACGGCTTCGAGCATTTTCGACGCCGGCTCGGGCATCGAGCTGAACAACCGCTTCTTCAAGCTGGTCAGCTGGTATGACAACGAGTGGGGTTACAGCAACCGCTGCGTCGACCTCCTCAAAAAAGTCGCCGCCAAACTCTAAGCGATTGGATTCATCACGGCGCCCGGGTCACCGGGCGCCGTTTCCATCTACGACCAAAGCCATGGGCAAATTCTCCTCTCTCCGCGACCTCGACTTCGCCGGCAAGCGCGCGCTCATCCGCGTGGACTTCAATGTCCCGCAGGACAAAGCGACCGGCGCGATCACCAACAACCAGCGCATCGTCGCCGCGCTGCCGACCATCAAGCACGTGCTCGACCACGGCGGTTCGGTTGTGCTGATGAGCCATCTCGGACGCCCCAACGGCGAGAAGGTGGAGAAATACACCCTCAAGCCTGTCGCGGCGGAATTGGAGAAGCTCCTCGGCAAGCCCGTGACCTTCGTTTCCGAGTGCAGCGGCCCGGTGGCCGAAGAAGCCTGCGCCAACCTCAAGCCGGGCGATGTCGTGCTCCTGGAAAATCTCCGCTTCCACATTGAGGAAGAAGGAAAGGCAAAAAAAGAAGACGGAACTTCGGTCAAAGCTGACCCCGCCAAAGTCGCCGCGTTCCGCGCCAGCTTGAGCAAGCTGGGCGATGTCTATGTCAATGATGCCTTCGGCACCGCGCACCGCGCGCATTCGTCGATGGTCGGAGTCGATCTCCCGCAAAAAGCCGCCGGCTTTTTGATGGAGAAGGAACTCAATGCCTTCGCCGCGGTTCTCGAGCACCCGCAGCGCCCGCTCCTCGCCATTCTCGGCGGAGCGAAGATTGCCGACAAAATCCCGCTTATCACCAACCTGATCGAAAAGGCCGACGAAATCATCATCGGCGGCGGCATGGCCTACACCTTCAAGAAGGTCCTCGACGGCATGGAAATCGGCGGCAGTCTCTTCGATCCGGAAGGCGCCAAAATCGTCGGCGACCTCGTGGCTAAGGCCAAAGAGCGCGGTGTGAAGCTCATCTTCCCGGTCGACTACGTTTGCGGCGACGCTTTCTCGGCCGAGGCCAATACGCAGCCGGCCGACGATGCTTCGGGCATCCCGGCAGGTTGGGAAGGCCTCGACGCAGGTCCGAAGTCCATCGCGCTTTACCGCGAGGCCATCCTCCGGGCCAAAACGATCATCTGGAATGGCCCTCCGGGAGTCTTCGAGTTCGAAAAATTCTGCGGCGCGACCAAAGCCATGGCCGAGGCCGTGGCCGAGGCGACGGCCAAGGGCGCGACCACCGTGGTCGGCGGCGGCGATACAGCCACCGCGGCCAAAAAATTCGGGGTGGCGGATAAAGTCAGCCATTGCTCGACGGGTGGCGGCGCCAGTTTGGAATTCCTTGAAGGCAAGGTGCTTCCGGGTGTGGCGGCTTTGGCGGCCTGACCGGCTCCCTTGCCGTATCCTTCATGCGACCCTACGCTTGAGCTTTCCGATCGCCGGCCTCCCCGCGGGGCCGCCCACGAGATGCGCAAATTCCTTCATCGGCAGCAGTTGGTGAAAAAAGGCCTGGCCTGCGGCAAATCCCGCCGCACGGTCGAGGACAGTCCTTGGCGTGAAGCCCTGGCTTGCGGCTGGTTGCCGCGCGTCGTTGTTTTTGTCCTCTTCGCCGTCGGACTTGGCTTCCTCATTTTCACCGGCGGACCCCAAGAGGAGCCGCTCAAGAAATACCTCATCTGTCTGCTCGTCTTCGCCATCTCGATCGCCCAGCTCTGGGTCAACCACCCGCAGGCCTTCTACCGCAACTCCAGCCTCGCTCTCATTTACGGCATCCTGCTTACCCAGCTGGCCACGATCAAAGGACTCCTCGTGCTGGCCGACACCGGGCGCATCGACCTGCAGTTGCTCCCCATGCTCATTCCCTACGCTTTCGCGCCGCTCGTTTTTTCCGTGCTGCTCGGACGCCATCTCGGACTCTTCGGTGCGGTCGTCGCGAGCCTTTGGGGCGCATTCTTGATGCCGGTCATCGACACCGTCTTCCTCGTTATTTCCCTGATCTGTGGCGTGGTGGCCGTTCTTTTCACCCTGCAAGTCCGCCGCCGCAGCCAACTCATCCGCGCCGGTGTCTATG
This sequence comes from uncultured Chthoniobacter sp., assembly GCA_964545425.1. Taxonomy (GTDB): domain Bacteria; phylum Verrucomicrobiota; class Verrucomicrobiia; order Chthoniobacterales; family JACTMZ01; genus JACTMZ01. The sequence continues at coordinate 8,506 of CAZJGQ010000032.1, forward strand.
TCGGCCTCGCTGTCTTGTTGCTGGCCGCCATTTTCGGACAAATCGGGCCGCGCCTCATCACCGAACCACACCTCACCGACTGGGCCATGGTCGGATGGCAAACGCTCGCCGCCTTCGGGGTGGGCGTGGGCACCGCCATCCTGGTTAGCGGCATCCTGCCCGTGCTCGAGCACATTTTTGGCATCACCACGGACATTTCGTGGCTCGAATCGGCCGACTTGAATCACCCGCTGCTCAAGCGCATGACCCTCGAGGCGCCGGGGACCTACCATCACAGCCTCGCCGTGGCCAACTTGGCTGAGGCCGGTGCCGAGGCCATCGGCGCAAACCCGACCATCTGCCGCGTCTGCGCCTACTTCCATGACATCGGCAAACTGGTGAAGCCGGAATACTTCACCGAAAACATGGCCGGCGGGGTCAATCCGCACGACGACCTCGCGCCGTCGATGAGCGCGCTCATCATCATCTCGCACGTCAAAGAAGGTGTGGACCTCGCCTTGAAAAACAGCCTCAACGACCTCGTCGTCGATGTCATCCGCGAGCACCACGGCAACTCGCTCGTCCGTTTCTTCTACGACCGGGCCCAGCGCCAAGCCGACGACGCGCGCCTCGGCGGCAAGATCATGAACCTCCGCGCCGAGGACGTGCCCGCCGTGCAGGAGGAAAATTTCCGCTATCCGGGTCCCAATCCGCAGACCAAGGAAAGCGGCATTATCTGCCTGGCCGACGCGGTGGAAAGCGCCTCGCGCAGCCTCAAGCGTCCGACCCCGCAACGCGTCGAGGATCTGGTTGACGAAGTCATCGAGCGCAAGATGGACGAGGGCCTGCTCGACGAGTGCCCGCTGACTCTCGCCGACATCAACAAGCTCGCCGCCAGCTTCCGCTTCACCCTGCTCAACATGATGCACAGCCGCATCGCCTACACGCAGGACGAAGAGAAAGCGGAGAAAGCCGAGGCCGAGGCCAAGGCGACGGCTTGAGGTAGGGTACGTCCGCTCGTCCCTACCTTCGGAATCAATGCTTGCCACCTTCTGGCTTGGACCGCTTCCCGCTTCGGCTTAAGCAAAGCCTATGAGCGCCGCGCCCGAGCTGATTTGGATCAACCGCCAGCGCGCGGTGCGCCCCAAGCAACTGCAGCTGCCGGATGTTCGCACCGCCGTTGAGCGCGCCTGGCCCGAAGTGGTCGAAGCCGAATGCCGCGGATCGGTCCTGCGCCGCCTGCCGGAAATTTCTTTCGTGCTCGTGTCCGACGCGCGCATTGCCGCGCTGCACGATGAATTCATGCACGACCCGACGCCGACCGACGTGATCACCTTCCGTCACGGCGAAGTTGTCATGAGCGCGGAAACCGCGCGCCGCGAGGCGCGCCGGCACAAGTTGCCACTGCCGGAAGAAATTGCCCGATACGCCGTGCACGGGCTTCTTCATCTCGCCGGATGGTCGGATGTCGATCCCGGTGCCGCGGCGGACATGCATGTCATGCAGGAAAAAATTTTGCGCCGCGCCCTGCGCGGTTTGTGCTAACTTCCGCCATGCTCCAGCCCGTGCCCGTCGCCGATCCCGCCGCGGAAATCGCCGCGTGGTGGCGCCTCGTCGAATTGTGCCTGCCATCGCACGACCAATGCGGAGCGCTGACCTTCGCGCCATCCGGGCCGGAGACGCTCGTGGCCGATTGGGAACGCTGGGTGGCGGACACTTTTTTGCCGGTTCTTCATCCGTCGCTCCTCGCCATGCAAAACGCCGCGGCGTCGCAGGACTCCGCTACCTTGCTGGCCGATGATGCGGCTCTGGGCACCGCTTTGTCCGGAGAGGCTTCTGCCCGCAGTCTGTCGGCCGGACGCCACTTGCTCATGTCGTTCCAACCCCCGCAAGGTGCCAAGCTTCTCGAGCGCCTGCGCGATGTGGTGCTGTCGCGCGTCGACACCGGTCATCTCGCAACTGTTTTTGCTGCCCGCGGACACGTCTTCCATCTGCCGTTCGTGCAGGTGGCCGGCGCCCTGCTCCTCGCCGAGTGCGTGCTCGGCGCCGATGCGGCCGGGGTCACTCTGCCCGCCGGCCGCACGATCGACCTGATACAGGGCGCGATGGATTCCATGGCGGCGGTTCCCGCGGTCCGGTTGCTGGCGGTATGAGCCAGGCAGGGGTCATCACCGAGATCGACACGCGGGACGAAGATGCATTGGCCACGCCTTGGAATGTTGTGGTGCACAACGATCCGGTGAACCTCATGTCTTATGTCACTATGGTCTTCCAGCGGGTGCTGGGGTTCCCGCGCGACAAAGCGACCAAGCACATGCTGGAGGTTCATCACAAAGGGCGCTCGCTCGTCTGGTCCGGCGAACGCGAACGGGCCGAGGCTATCGTCGAGCAACTCCACGGCTACCTGCTGCTCGCCACGCTGGAACAAGCGGAGCTCTGACTGATGCGTTTCCGCCGCGCCTCGGCCGACTCGTGGGAACTCCGCGAGATCCATCCGCTTTTTGCTTCGCTCTTGGTTGAATTGCCCAAGGTCGCCTCGCGTCACAAGAAAGCCCAAGCCCGGATTTACCCGGACCCGACCGGCGGCTCGGAGGACGCGCAGCTGCGCCGTGATTGGAAAGAACACGTGCGACCGGAGTTGGAGCGCTTGTTCGCCAACAGCCGCGACATCGTGGCGCGCGACCTCGAAGGACTTGGACACAACGGGCAGGGGACCAAAGTGGTTATTCCCGCCGACCACCTTGATGCCTGGCTCAACGCGCTCAACCAAGCGCGGCTGGTCATCGTGGAGGAAAACCAGTTCGCCGAGTCCGACCTCGACCACCGCGAGCCGCCCGACTTGGCCACGCGCCGCGGCCTGTCGCTGCTCAAGATCCACTTCTACGCGCACCTGCAGGAACTTCTCGTCGAGGCGGCGGGCTGACTATGCCCGCGGCCGAGACCACCGAGGCCATCCTCTTGCGCCGTGCCCGCTTCGGCGAATCCAGCTACGTCCTGATCTGGCTCTCGCCGGAACATGGCAAAGTTCGCACCGCCGCCCGCGGCACGGCACGCCGCGATAGCAAATTGCGCGGACGACTCGATCTCTTCTACCACGCCGAAGTGCAATTCGCCGCCGGACGCAAATCCGATCTCCACGCCCTGCGCGAACTGAAACTGCTTGAAACTTGGGAGGGCCTGCGCGGGAACTATGCGCGTCTTCTCGCTGCCTCCTATTTCGCCGAATTGTGCGACCTGCTTTCCGAGCCCGCCCACGCCGCGCCGGATTTGTTCGATTTGCTCCGCCGCGCGCTCGGACATCTCTGCGCGAACGATCCCACGCGCCGTTCGGTGGAATTTTTCGAGTCGGAAACCTGCCGCGTGCTCGGGTTCGGTCATTCCGGAAACGCCCTCGGCGCCATCGAAGCCCACGGAGGCCGCGTGCCGGCCAACCGCCGCCGCTTGGCCGAAGTAATCGGCTAGCGGTTCCCGATTGTGTCGTTGCTGTGGGGGCGCTGTGCTATTAACTTCCGCCCATGGCGCCGGCCGCCTTTCCGGATCATCCCGAGTTTGTCGCACGGGACAAGGCGGCCTTGTCCATGGAAGTCGCGGGCGACAAAGCATCTTCCCGCGGGGACGAGCGCGAAGCGCTTTCTTGTTGGGCCGAGGCGCTGGAAATCCTGACCAATCGTGCCCGCTCCGCCGAAGCCGCACGGGTGGCGTCGAAGATGGCCATGACCGAGGAAAATCTCGGGGATTCGGAGTCGGCCTGCGCCCACTACGCCCAAGCCGCCGACCTCTACAAACTGGCTGGCGATTTGCACCGCGTGCCCATGTGCCTCAACAACCTCGCCATGTTGCGCAAGTTGTCCGGAGAGTTGGAAGAAGCCTCCGTCCTCCTCGGCCGCGCCTTGGACGAAGCCTCCCGCTGCCACGGTTCGGTCCACGGCGAAACCGCCCTCATTGCTACCAATCTCGGTGCTGTCCTCTGCGAATGCGGCGACCTGCTCGGGGCCGAACAGCGCCACATGCAAGCCCTCGGCATCCGCGAGCAGCTCTTCGGACCGAACCACCCAGAAGTCGGTCTCAGCCTCGGACACCTCGCCGTCATCCACCAAATGCACGGTGACCAAGAACGCGCCCGCACCTTTTACACCGCCGCCCTGCAAATCCTGGACCAGTTCCCCCGCCTCCACGAAACCGAGCGCACCATCCTCCGCGAAAACCTCGAGAGCCTGTAGCCCCTCGAATCCGCCCGTCACGTCCCCTCCTCGCGAGCAACCCTCAGCCCTCCGCTCGCCACCTAGTTCTGCCGTGTCCCTGGGCGCGCTTACATATTGACTTATTGCAATAAGTCAATATGTTGGCGGCATGAGTTCAAGGGATCGAGGGCGGGCGCGAATGGTCTCCGGATTGGCCAATCACCGGCGGATCGAGATTGTCCGCTTGTTGCAGAGCCATACGTCGCTCTGTGTCGACGAAGTTGCGGCACTTTGCAAAATCAGCCAACCCACAGCTGTAGAGCACGTCCGGCGGCTCCATGAGTCGGGTATGGTTGCCAAAAAATCCAAGGGCCGGCGTGTTCTGCTGTCGCTGACCAAGCGAGCGTCCACGTTGCTGAGCACTGTAGACCTGCTTTGGGACTCCGCTGTGTGACATATTGACTTATTGCAATAAGTCAATATATAGATTTGCACACATTTCCCGAGGCGAGGTGGAACGGGGTGGACTCAGCGCGGGGGTTGGCGCAGCTGGAGGGTGACCCATTTGCCTCGACGGGAGGCGGCTTCGAGGTGCAGTCCACAAGCGAGAAAGGTTTGCAGCGTCTCGCTTTCTTGCGGGCGAAGGATGCCGGAGAGGATGAGGCAGCCCCCCGGTTGGGTGGCGGCGGTGATCTGTGGGGCGGCGAGGCGAAGGATTTCGCTGAACACGTTGGCGACCACCACCGGATAGGTGCGGCGCGGTTTCCAGCGGAGGAGGTTTTTCGTGGTGATTTTGATGCGGCGGCAGCGGTTGCGGCGGATGTTGGCTTGGGCGGCTTTGATGGCGCGCTCGTCGTAGTCGAAGGCGTCAATTTTCCCGGCCCCCATTTTCTCGGCGGCAATGGCGAGGATGCCCGAACCGGCGCCGATATCGAGCATGGTCCAATCCTCTTTGACCCGCGAGGCCTCTTGCCGCAGAAAGCGCAGGCAGGCGGAAGTGGTGGCGTGCTCACCGGTGCCGAAGGCCATGGCGCCGGTGATGCGCAGGAGGATGCGCGGCTTGGGTTTCGTGGCCGGCCATGCTCCGTGGGCGTCGACGATGGCAAGATCGCGTGCGATGCGCAGGGGACGCCGCGGTGCATTGGCCTTCGCCGCGATCTTGAGTGTGTCGACGGATTCCAATTTTCCGCCGAATTCCCGGCACAGCTCGGTCAAGACTCTTGCCGGAGCATAGGCCTCGAGGCGCACCAGCTTGGTTCCGGGGCGAGCGAGAATGACGAGACCGGTTCCGAGGAAGGCGAGGCGATCGCGCCATGCGTCTTCGTGCGCGGAGGACACGTGGCGAACCCACCTTTGGACATCGCGCGGATGGCGGGATTTCGGCATGGCCTCAAGCTGGATTTATTTTCTTCGCGGCTCAAGCGCGGGGCGGATAAGATTCGCGCTCATGATCAAATCATACGCGCAATGGATTGCCGGTCCCGCCGGCGAGTGGTTGAAGGATGTCGGGTTGTTGGTACTCCGGGTCTGGCTGGGGCTCTCCATGCTTTTGCTCCATGGCTGGCCGAAGGTGCAGGGCATGGCTGACAAGGCCGCCTCCTTCCCCGATCCGCTCGGCGTGGGGTCGGCCATGAGCTTGAACCTTGTTGTCTTTTCCGAGGTTCTCTGCGCCCTGCTCCTCGTGGTTGGCTTGGCCGCCCGCTTTGCCCTCATCCCGCTGGTCATCACCATGGCGGTGGCGTTTTTCGTCATTCATGGCGGCATCCTCATGGGTGAAGGCAATGGCGAAATGGCCTTCATCTACCTCGCCGGTTTTGTTGCTCTGCTTATTGCGGGGCCGGGCCGCTATTCGTTCGATCATTACATCCTGCGGGCTTTCCGCGGAAACGACTGAGCAAACGGCCCCGCCGATTCATGCACGAGTTTTCCTATCGCGACGGCGAACTGTGTTGCGAGGGCGTGTCCCTCGGAAGGTTGGCGTCCGAGCACGGCACACCGCTCTACGTCTACAGCGCCAAGACGATTCGCGACCATTACCGCCGGCTCGACGAGGCGCTTTCCGGTCTCGACCACCGCGTGTGCTTTGCCATGAAGGCCAACTCGAACCTTGCCGTGCTCGACTTGCTGGCGCGGGAGGGCGCGGGATTCGACATCGTGTCAGGCGGCGAACTCTTCCGCGTGCTCAAAGCCGGCGGGCGCGCCGGCGCCTGCACCTTCGCCGGAGTGGGCAAAACGCGTGATGAAATTGAATACGCCCTCGAGCAGGGCGTTTATTCGTTCAATGTCGAATCCGAACCGGAACTCGAATTCATCAACGAAGTAGCCGGAGCCATGGGCAAGAAGGCGCCGGTTGCCTTGCGCGTCAATCCCGACGTCGATGCGCAGACGCACAAATACATTTCGACCGGCAAAAGCCACAACAAGTTCGGCATCGGCATCGACCGCATTCTCGGCGTCTACGCGGAAGCGGCCAAGTTGCCGCATTTGAAGATCCGCGGCATCCAGACGCACATCGGGTCGCAAATCCTCGAGACCAAACCTTTTGTCGAGGCCTTGGCCAAGTTGGTCCCAATCGTCCAGGAATTGAAGAGCGCCTACGGGATCGAATTCTTCAGCATCGGCGGCGGCGTGGGCATCATTTACCACGGCACACTGGAAAGCGGTGCACCCGACTGGTGGAAGCGGGCCGATGAGGATGGGGGCAAGCGGATTGCTTTCGACGACTACGCCAAAGCTGTCGTGCCCTTGCTGCAGCCGCTTGGGTTGAAAATCCTGCTCGAGCCCGGCCGAAGCCTCGTCGGCAATGCAGGCGCGTTGCTGGCCAGCGTCGTCTACGTGAAACGCACGCCGGCCAAGACCTTCGTCATCACCGATGCGGGCATGAATGACCTGATCCGCCCAGCACTCTACGAGGGACACCATGAAATCGTCCCGTTGAAGGAGCCGTCGGCCGGTGCGCTGCGCGGTCCGGTCGACGTGGTTGGTCCGGTTTGCGAAAGTGGCGACTTCTTCGCGCAGGATCGCGAATTGCCTGAGGTCGCCGCGGGCGACCGCATCGCGCTGCTCAGTGCCGGTGCTTACGGGTTCGTCATGGCCTCGAACTACAATTCGCGGCGCTTGCCCGCGGAAATTCTCGTCGATGGGGACAAAGCTCTGGTCGTGCGCGAGCGTCAGTCGTGGGATGACTTGATCGCCGGCGAGAAGGCGCTTGGTTGATGTGGTGTCGCCGTCCTCGGCGACGAGTCGACTGGAACGACCGGCGACGGAGACGTCACCGTTATGATTTTTCAATCTGCTGATGCGGTGCGCGGTGCGTTGGGCAAATCGAGCGGACGCGCGACGAAGATGCCGGCGTGTTTGCTGAA
>CAZJGQ010000033.1:0-15824 GCA_964545425.1 uncultured Chthoniobacter sp.
CATCGAGACGCCATCCATCCACTCCGCGCGAAACATCGCCGTCCGGAGCCATCCACCGGCGCGTCACCGCCATGAGGTAATCTTTGACCCCCGGCACCAAATCGCCCGTGCCATCCGGTGCCGTCTCGGCGAACTCCGGGAGGTCCGTGATGCCGTGCCAGCCTTTCCACACGAACTCGTTTTCCGGCGTGTTCGGGTCGTCCCATTTCTCGACCAGGAACCAATCCTTGAAACGCGAGGCCTGACCGTTCTTGCGCACGTCCTCGAAAGCGAAGAATCCCAACCCCGCATGGTTGAAGACCCCGTCGATGATCACGCGGATCCCGCGTTCGTGGGCCTGCTTGATCATTTCGAGGAAAAGTTTGTCCGCGGCCGTCCACTTCCATGTCGCGGGATCCTCCGTCTCCTGCGCGATGATGGCCAAGTCGCCGGTCGGATCGGGACCGAACCACGGGTCGACGTGGTGAAAGCTGAAGGTGTCGTATTTGTGGTGCGACCCCGACCAGAAAACCGGATTGAGGTAGATCGCGTTGATACCGAGGTCGCGAAGGTAATCCAGCTTGTCGATGATGCCCTGGATATCGCCGCCGTAACGCCGATCGCTCACCGTCCAATAAAAGTTGTCCGACTTGGCCTGCTCCCAAGCGTCGCGGGCATACCAATCGGAGGTCCAAGCGCGCACGCGCCAGGACTGCGGAAGCCAGTCTTTGTTGCCGAGGCTTTCGCGCACGGGATCGTTGGACGGATCTCCGTTGCGGAAACGTTCGGGGAAAATCTGATACCACACCGCTTGGTCCTGCCACGCCTTCGGGTCGGGCTTGCTGGCGAAAGCGGCCAGTTCGGACGACGCAGCGACAAAGAATGCTCCAGCCACAATAAACAATTTCATGAAAGACCTCCGAGTTTGCGCAGAGTTTTCGCCTCGGCCGCGGTCAGCGGCATGACGCTGAGCCGTGATTGACGCAGCAGGGCGATGTCCCGGAGCGAGGCTTCGCCTTTGATCTGGTCCAAGGTGACCGGGGTGCGGCAGGCCTTGACCGGGACCAGATCGACGCAGGACCAGTCACCTTCCTTGGCCGACGGGTCCGGATACGCTTCGCGCGCCACGCGGGCCACGCCGACCACGCTCTTGCCAGTCACGCTGTGATAGTAAAAGACCTCGTCGCCTTTCTTCATGGACCGCAGGTTGTTGCGGGCTTGGAAGTTGCGCACGCCGGTCCAAGCCGTGCCTTTGTCGCGGACGAATTGCTCCCACGGATAGGAGTCGGGTTCCTGTTTGACGAGCCAGTGTTTCATGAAGTGACAAGGACCTCCGGCCGGAGTTTTCCGGCGAGGAAGTCGCGGATAATCTGCACCGTGCCGAGGTTGATGCGCTCGATGGCTTCGACGCTGTTGAATCCGACGTGCGGGGTGAAAAAGACATTTTCGTGCGAGAGCAATTGGCGGTTGCGCATGATGCTTTCCAATTCGCGCAGCCGCTCTTGGCGCCGCGACGGATCGCCACCCGGAGTGGAGATGGCGTGGATCTTCTGCACGATTTGTGCACCGATGATGCGCGAGGTATCGGCGCGGAAGGCAGCCTCGTCCTCGAGAACATCGAGCCCCACCCCGCCGACATGCCCGCTTTTCAGCCCGTCGAGCAGCGCGTCGATGTCGACCAAGGCGCCGCGTGCCGTGTTGATCAGGATGAAGCCCGGCTTGCAGCGGGCCAAGCGTCTCGCGCTGAGCATGTGCCGCGTGCGCTTGTTGAGCGGGATGTGCAGCGTGATGACATCCGACACGCGCAAGAGACGATCCAGGGTGACGTAACGGAACCCGACTTTGTTCGCCAGTGAAGCGTCCGGCTCGTTGTCGAAAGCCACGCATTCCATGCCGAAGGCCTTGCCGATGGTGATAACCATGCGTCCGACCCGGCCCGTGCCAACCACGCCGAGCGTTTTGCCGCGCAATTCGCGTCCGCGCAGCCTCTCGACCGATCCGCGACCGCGGTTTTTCGTGTCGAGGCAGTGCCGCAACCGGCGGGTCACCCCGAGAATCAGGGCAAAAGTATGCTCAGCCACCGTGGCCGCCCCGTAGTCCGGCACGTGCGCGAGGACGACCTTGCGCCGCGCCGCCGCCTTGCTGTCGAGGTGGTCGCAGGATGAGGACCGCGAAGCAACCAGTTTGAGCTTCGGGTGACGCCGCAGAAACTCGGGGCCGACGTGCGAGTTGACGAAAACCGAAACAATTTCCGCATCGGCCGGCACATCCCCGATTTCATCGACGAATTCGACGTCGTGGCCGGCCAGGCTCTCCGCGAAAAACGGCTGCTCGTCATCCTCGGTTTCAACAAAAACGATTTTCATGGGGGCCAACCGCGAAATGCTTTTGCGCCAGCAGCGCGGAAAGAGTCTAATCTCCCGCCTGCATGAGACGAGGTCTATTTGTCACTTTCGAGGGCTCGGAGGGTTGCGGCAAGTCCACCCAAATCAAGCGCCTGGCCGCCTGGTTGCGCGAGACGGGACGCCCCTGCCTGACCACCCGCGAACCCGGCGGAACGCCGGCCGGCGACCGCATCCGCGATCTGCTGCAACATGCTCCCGAGGGACACGGACTCGTCCCCGAGGCCGAACTTTTTCTTTTCGCGGCCAGCCGCGCGCAACTCGTGCGCGAAATCATCCGGCCGGCCCTCGAGCGCGGCGACGTGGTGATCAGCGACCGCTTCCATGATTCTACCGCGGTCTACCAAGGCGTGGCCCGGCAACTCGCGCAGGACATGACCACCACGGTCAACGGCTTCGCCATCGGCGAGACGCTGCCGGACATCACTTTTCTCCTCGATATGGACGCCGGCGAGGCGCACGGCCGCATCCAACGCCGCGACCGTCCCGCCGACCGCATGGAAAGCGAGCCGCTCGCTTTCTACCAGGCCGTCCGCCAAGGCTACCTGCGCGCCGCCGAGGCTGAACCTTCCCGCTTCACCGTGCTCGACGCGACACGTTCGGAGGAACAACTGGCGGACGATATCCGCGGCATCCTGCTCGAAAAATTCCATGGCTTTTTTGCCCGCTGACATCCTCGAGCGCCTGCAGCGCGCCCGGCAGGCCGGTCGCCTCCCGCACGCCATGCTTATCACCGGTTCGCCCGGCAGCGGACGCGCCCGCTTGGCTTTGGACATCGCCGCGATGGTCAATGAAACGTCCGCCGAGGACGCGGCCTCGCATCCCGACATCCACACGCTGGAGCCCGGATCGAAATCTCGCCGCATTTTGGTCGAACCCTTCCGCGAATTCTGCGCGCCGTTCTTTTCCACCAGCTTCCGAGCCGGAGCGACCAAGACCGGCATCATCCTCGATGCCGATCGCCTGCACGACCACGCGGCCAACGCTTTTCTCAAGACGCTCGAGGAGCCTCCGGAAAACACGCTCTTCATCCTTGTCACGGCCAACCCCGGCATGCTCCCCGTGACCATCGTCTCGCGCTGCGCCCATTTTCCGCTGCGCGATGCCAGCCTCCCCGCGCTGGAAGGACCCGCCGCCGAGGTGGCCGAGGCCACCGGCGAGGTCTTGGCCGCCCCCGCCGAACGCCGCCACGGCGCCGCCCTGCGGCTGGCCCGCAGACTGCAAGGCCTGCTGCGCGACGCCCGCGAATCGGTGGAAGACGAAATTTCCACCGGCTTCAAAGCGGAAAAAAAACGCCTCGGCGACACGGCCGATGAAGCTTGGTTGAAGGAGGAGGAGACCCGCCTCAAAGCCTTGGTCGAAGCGCGCGTGCTGGCCACGCGTCAACGCCTCGTCGGCATCGTGGCCGAACGCACCGCCGACGTCCTGCGCGCGCGCCACGGCGTGGACGCCCTGCAATTCCCGGCCTTGGCCGCGGAGTCCCGCCGGCTGGCCGGGCTCTTCGATGACGCCGCCCTGCTGCGGGTCCTGGACGGGGCGGCACGATTGCGTCTTTTCCTCGACCGCAACGTGAAAGAAGATATCGCCCTCGAGGCCGGATGCCTCGCCCTTGCCCGTCCATGAAAAGGCGTATTGTCGTCAAATTCGGTTCCGGTGTGCTGACCACCGACGCGAGCGGACTCCAACTCGACGGGGCGCAATTCACGCGCCTTGCCGCGGAGATCGGCGAACTCGTCGCGGACGGACACTCGATCGTGGTCATTTCCAGCGCGGCCGTGGCCGCCGGGGTGGCTGCGCTCGCTTTGCCCGGGCGCCCTGAGGACCTCGCCGTCAAGCAGGCCTGCGCCGCGGTCGGACAATCCAAACTCATGCGCGCTTACGAGGAAGCCTTCGCGCGTCACCAGCTTACCGCGGCCCAGCTGCTCCTCACCCACGGCGACATCGACAGTCGCCAACGCCGTCGCAACGCGGAGAACACGCTGCGCGAACTCCGCGCCTTCCCCCGCGTTGTTCCGGTGATCAACGAAAACGATTCCGTCGCGGTGGAGGAACTCCGTTTCGGCGACAACGACAAACTCGGGGCCGAGGTGGCCCAACTCTGCGGCGCCGATCTCTTTCTCATCCTCACCGGCAGCGACGGTCTGCAGGGCGACGGCAAACGCTTGCCGGTGGTTGCGGACCTCGACGCCGTTCGCTGTCACATCACGGGGGAAAAAGGAGCCCACGGCACCGGCGGGATGGGCAGCAAGCTCGACGCCGTCGGCTTCGCCACTGCAGCCGGGATCGAAACATGGATCCTCGACGGACGCCGCCCCGCCCAGATGGCCGCTGCCGTGACCGGCCGCGACGTCGGCACGCGCTTCCCCGCGAGGAAATGATCCGCCGGACCGCCGCCATCGCCTCCGTGACTTGGACCGAGCTGGTCCGGCTCAAGGTCTTTTATTTCCTCATCATTTTCGCGCTGCTCGTCATCGGAAACTCTTTCTTCCTCGCGCGTTTCAGTTTCGAGGAGGAATTCCAGATGCTCAAAGATATCGCCCTCGGCGCGATGAGCATTTTCAGTTCGCTGCTCGCCATCCTCGCCACCGCCACACTCCTGCCCAAAGACGTCGAGGACCGCACCATCTACACCGTGCTGGCCAAGCCGGTTTCACGCACCGAATACCTGCTCGGCAAATTGGCCGGCGTCTTTCTCCTCCTCGCTTTGGCCGTCCTGCTCATGGGCGCGGTATTCGCCGTGGTCCTCTTTCTCCGCACCCAGACCCTGCTCCACGCGGCTGAATTGGAAATGGCCGGCATGCCTCCGGCGGAACTGCAAGCCGCGCTCGATAAAATCCGCGCCGCCGGCTACGACCCGAACCTGCTCTCCGGCGGTGTCATCATCCTGGTCAAAGCATGGCTGCTTGCCGCGCTGACCATGTTCATCTCGACTTTCGCCACCTCGACGATTTTTACCACAATCACCGCGTTCGCCGCTTACTTCATCGGCCACCTGCAAGCCACCGCCCGCGACTACTGGCTGGCTTCGGACAGCTCTGGATTTTTCACCAAATCCGTCCTCGCCGTTGTCTCCCTCATCTTTCCCGACCTGCAGGCCTTCAATCTGGTCGATGACATTGTCACCGGAACCGCCATCCCCGCGGCAATCTTTTGGAAGACGATGGCCCTCGGCGCCGGCTACATCGCCGTTTACACCGCGCTGGCCGCCGCCGTCTTCCACAACAAGGAACTCTGAGCCATGCGGCCCGCGGTTCTTTGGAGCATCGTCATCGCCGCGCTGCTGCTTTTCGGCCTGGCCCGCCTTCCGGTCGAGCGCTCGCTCGATGCTGCCCACCGCGCGGCCAACCTCCGCACCGCGGCCTTGGACATCGGGTTGCGCGAGCAGATCGGACAACTGGCCTACGCCGCCGCCCTCAGCGGGTTCCGCTCGCTCGTCGCCGCCTTCCTCTGGATCGAAGCCCACACCGCATGGGAGCAAACCGCCTGGGGACGCATGGCCGGACTTTTCCAAAGCGTCACCGCGCTGCAACCGCGTTCCCTCGTCTACTGGGATTTGGCCAGCTGGCATATGGCGTGGAACGCCGCCATCGCCGCCCGCGACAATCCGAAGGAGCCGAGCGAATTCCTCCGCCGCCGCGCCGAGCGGGAATACCAGGAACTCGGACGTGACTTCCTCGAGCGCGGCATCGCCAACAATCCGGACCGCTACCTGCTCCAAGAGCGGCTTGGCATCATGCTGCGCGACAAATTTTCCGACCACTGCGGCGCGGCGGATGCTTTTGCCGCCGCTGCAGCCAGACCCGAGGCCCCGCCATACGTCAAACGTCTCGCCGCCTACGAAATGGCTGCCTGCGAGGGACGCGAGCGCGAGGCTTATGAAAAGCTGCGCGCCATCTACCTGCTCGGTGAACAAGAGCGCGTGCCACGCGTCATCACCCTGATCAACGAGCTCGAGGCCAAGCTCGACATCCCCGTTGCCGACCGTCTGGCTCCGCGCGAAGAGGACTGAGCGCAATCGGCATTGCCAAGGCGCCGCATCCGTCGGAATCTGGCGGGAATCCGCCGCCCATGCGCATCGCCATCTTCGGTGACATCCACAGCAATCTGGAGGCCCTGCAATCGGTTTTGGCCGACGCGCAGATCCAAGGTTGCACGCACTACATCTGCCTCGGCGATCTTGTCGGCTACAGCGCGGACCCCGCGGCGTGCATCGAATTGGTCCGCTCGCTCGATTGCCCCGTGATCAAGGGCAACCATGACGAACAGGCCGCCATGTCGGGTTCGCTCGCCGGGTTCACCGACCTCGCCGCCGAGGCCATGCGCTGGACGCGCGAGCAAATCGACGAGAAGGACAAGGAATGGCTGCGCAGCCTGCGTCTGCAGCGCGTCATCCGCGATTTCACCGTGGTCCACGCCACCCTCGATACACCGCACAAATGGGGCTACATCGTCACCCCCGGTGACGCCGCGGCCAACTTCACTTACCAGCACACGCCGGTCTGCTTTTTCGGCCACACCCACGAGCCATTCCTTTTTTCGACGGGCATCGTGGTGAAGAAAAAGACCTTCGACAAAATCAAGCTCGTGCCCGGCACCAAGTATCTCATCAATGCCGGCAGCGTCGGACAGCCGCGCGACAACGATTGGCGCGCGGCCTATGTCATTTATCAACCCGACACCCTCGACGTCGAATTGCGCCGCATCCCCTACGATATCGAGACCACGCAGCGCAAAATCCTCGAGGCCGGACTCCCGGCCGAACTGGCCGAGCGGCTCGCCCTGGGGAAATGAATCCCCGCCGAATCCTCATCCTCAAGCCGAGTTCCCTCGGGGACATCGTCCACACCCTGCCGTCGCTCGCCGCCCTGCGCGCCAAATTTCCCGCCGCGCACGTCACTTGGATGGTCAATCCGGAATGGGCACCTCTGCTCGAGGGGAATCCGCATCTCAACGACACACTGCTCTTTCCGCGGGCCGACTTCCGCGGACCTTCCGGCTGGCTGCGCTTCATGCGCTGGCGGCGGGAACTTAAAAAGCAAACCCCACCCGATCTGATCCTCGACTTCCAAGGACTCCTTCGCACGGCCCTCGTCGCCCGCACCTTTCGCGGCATTCCGGTCTTCGGCCTTTCCGATGCGCGCGAAGGGGCAAGGTTCGCCCAGACCAAAACCATCCCGGTCGATGCCAAGGCCCACGCCGTCGAACGTTACCTCGCCCTTGCCGCCGCCACCGGCGCGACACTCGCCGGACCGCCGGTCTTCGACCTCCCCGCAGGCGACCGCCCATCGGATGCGCTGCCGACCGATCCTTTCGTCGTGCTCCATCCGTTCTCGCGCGGACAAGGCAAGTCGCTCTCACCCGAAGCCGTGATGGCGTTCTGCCGCGCGATGAATGGCCCCGTGGTGCTTGTCGGACGTTCCGATCATTCGCTTCCCGAGTTGCCGCCCAACACGATCAACCTGCTCAACAAAACGAGCCTGACCGAACTCCTCTGGCTTCTGCGCCGCGCGGCATTCGTCGTCAGCGTGGACAGCGGACCGATGCACCTCGCCGCTGCAGTGACCGACCGCCTGCTCGCCATCCACACTTGGAGCGATCCCTGCCAAGTCGGCCCATATCGTCCAGGCGCACACGTCTGGAAGGCGCGCAATTTCTTCCCTGCCTTGGATCCCATCAGCACCTCCGCTCCCGCCATCGAACCCTCGGCCAACGATGCCGAAACAATCGCCCGCTGGGTGCGCGAGCAACTCGCCCTCGTTCCCCCGACCCGGTAGGGCCTGCTGGCCCCACCCCGCCGCTGGCCAATCCTCAAGCCCCCGGCGGCGAAACCGCGCGGCGACTGATCTTCCGCTTGAGCAAGGCCAACGCATCCCGCGCTTCCTCGACACGCAGCAGCGCACACAGGGCAAAATAAACCACCGCAGCCGCACCAATGATGGCCAACAAGGACCACCCTCGATCGATGAGCGAGGTGCTAGTCAGCCAAGGAGCGAGCCATTGCCTTCCGAAGACACACACCGCAGCCAAGCCGGCCGCGGCGACGACAATGCGCCCGAAAGACCCGACCACTTTGAATGTTTCCATCCCGCCGGCCGCCCGCCGCATGAGGAAATAAAGAATGAAAAAGTCGATCGTGGCGACCAGCCCGGTGGACAAAGCCAGCCCCTTGTGTCCCATACCCATGCGGAAGGTCAGTTGCCAGTTGAGGACAATATTCAGACCGATCCCGAAGAACGTAACCAGCATGGGCGTCCACTTGCGTTCCAACGCATAGAAAGCAGGCGAGAGCACTTTGATGCACGCGTAGCCCATCAGCCCGACGGCATAAAATTTCAGCGCGAGCCCCGTCTGCATGGTGTCCTCCGCGGTGAATTTCCCGCGTTCGTAGATCAGGCCGATGATTTCATTGCTCATCATCATCAGGCCGATGGTCGCGGGCAGAGTAAGGAACAAAGCGAGCCGGATGGCCTTGGCCAGCGTTTCGCGGAAATGCGCCATGTCGCCGCCTGCGGCGATTTTCGAGACGGCCGGCAAAGTGACTGTGGCCACGGCCACACCGAAGATGCCCAGCGGCAATTGCATCAATCGGAAAGCATAGGAAAGCCAACTGACCGCACCGTCGCCGAGGTAGGAGGCGAAGATGCTGTTGACCATCACGTTGACCTGCACCGCGCTGGCCGCGATGACCGCGGGCAGCATCAACCAGAGCACCCGCTTCACCTGCTCGTCGCGCCAGCCGAAATCGAAATGGAAGGTGAACCCGACCTTCTTGAGGCTCGGGATCTGCACGATGAGTTGGAGAAAACCGCCGATCAGCGTTCCGATGGCCATGCCGATGAGCGCGCGCGGACCGAAGGTCGGATCGATCAACCACGCGATGGTCACCCCGCCGAAGATCGATCCCAGATTATAAAAGCTGGAGGCCAGCGCGGGCACGCCGAAGACATTGCGCGAATTGAGCATGCCCATGACCAGCGCGGCCAATGACACCATCAAGATGAAGGGGAACATGATGCGGGTCAGTTCGACCGCGAAGGCCGACTTCTCCGCGTCGAACCCCGGGGCGAGCACGCCGATCAGGGCGGGGGCGAAAATAATCCCGAGCAGGGTGACGAAGGTCATGAAGACCAACGCGAGCGTGGCCATCTTGCGGGCCAACTCCCACGCCGCTTCGTAACTTTTTTCCACCCCGAGTTTGGAAAAGACGGTGACGAAGGCGACGGACAGCGCGCCTTCGGCAAAAAGATCGCGCAACAAATTCGGCGCGCGGTAGGCCGTGATGTAAGCGTCCATCCCCCGCCCCGCACCGAAGAGTGCGGCGAAGATCAGCTCGCGCGCCAAGCCGAGCACGCGGCTCAGCATGACAGCCAAGGCGACGATGCCCGCCGCGCGCGTGTTCAGCTTTTCCTTAGCCATGCGCCGCCCTGCGTAGCCGATCCATGATGGCCATGCCCAGCCCCGATTCGGGAATTTCGCGGGCGTAAATGCGCCGCACACCCGAGGCATCAAGCCGCCGCAAGGCGGCGAAGAAGAGCGGTGCCGCCTCCGCCGCGTCGGTGGGCAACGCCTCCACCACGGCAAATCCCGGACCGGCCGCACCGAAAGCGAGCAGTCCGCTCGTCGCGGCGTCCTCCGGCAAAGGCGCGCCGTCAGACCAAAGACTCAGCGGCGTGCGCGGCGCGTAGTGGCTTTCCAGCATGCCGGGCGCGGCGACCTTGCCGTCGCGCGCGGCGCGCTCCACGGGAGCGAACTCACTCAACTCCTCCGCGGTGATCGGACCCGGACGCAGCAAGACCAGCCGCTCGTTTTCCACCGTGATGATCGTCGACTCGAGACCGTGACGGCACGGACCGCCATCGAGCACCAGCGGGATGCGTCCGTCGAGTTCCTCGATGACATCTTGCGCTGTGACCGGACTGATCCGTCCGAAACGGTTGGCACTCGGCGCGGCCAGTGGACGTCCGAGTGCACCGATCACCGCAGCCATGACTGGATGTGCGCTGCAACGCAGAGCAACGGTGGGCAATCCGGACCGCACCAGATCGGGCACGAGATCCTTGGCTGGCAGCACCATGGTGAGCGGACCGGGCCAAAACGCGTCGGCCAATTTGTGCGCGAGCGTCCCCGCGGCGCCGGTGACATTCGACAGCACTTCGATCCACGTCACGTCTGCCACATGCACGATCAAAGGGTCGAAAGACGGACGTTCCTTGGCCGCAAAAACTTTCGCCGCCGCGTCGGCGTTGAGCGCATCGCAAGCCAGTCCGTAAACCGTTTCAGTCGGCACGGCGACGATCTCGCCGCGGCGCAGTAACGCGGACGCCTCCTGCGCGGCGGCATGGATTTGCTCGGGGGTGTGAGCTGGCTGCAGGTGGGTTTTCATGACGCGCGCCCCGTTCTAGAGGCCAACCTTAAGCAATTGGCGGATAGAGACTTGAGCACCCGGAAGAATGTGGCGCGATCGGACCTTCCCCGCGCCTGATCCAGAACAAGAGCATGACCTGCACAGTGAGGTTTTCCAATAAGCAATTGACCATTGCGCACCGGTCCCCCATATACCCCTTCGGGCGCAGAGTATCGCGTCAAAACCAGCCCCGTCTGCATGCCCCAAGGAATAGTCAAATGGTTCAACAACAAGAAGGGTTTCGGTTTCATCGCCGATCCCAGCGGGGCCAGCGCCGACATCTTCGTGCATTATTCGGAGATCCGCGGCGACGGCTACAAAACGCTGGAGGAAGGTGACACCGTGGAGTTCGAGCTGAGCCCGAGCGACCGCGGACCGAAGGCCCTGAATGTCGTAAAAATCTGAACGTGTTTCGCAACCTGGTCCTCGTCGGATTCATGGGATCCGGCAAATCCAGCGTCGGCCGGATCTTGTCGTCGCTCACCGGCTTCGCCCTCGTCGATACCGACACGCTTGTCGCGCAGGAAGCCGGACAAAGCATCCCCGCGATTTTCAAGGAGCACGGCGAGGAACACTTCCGCGCACTGGAAACCAAAGTGCTGCAAAGCTTGGTCGGCCGCATCGGCCTCATCGTGGCCACCGGCGGCGGCGTCATCACCGTCGAAGCAAACCGCAAAATTCTCCCCGAGATCGGACCCGTCGTCTGGCTCGATGCCAACCCCGAGCAACTTTACCAGCGGGTCAAACACAGCAAGCGTCCGCTCCTTCAAACCGACGACCCCCGCCGCACCGTCGAAGAACTCTACCGCGCCCGCGAACCTCTCTACCGCGAAGCCTCCACCATCCGCATCGACTCCGGCACCCTCACCCACCGCCAAACCGCCGAAGCCGTCCTCGCCCGCCTGCAGGAACAGCACGCGCAGCAGTAAAGACCCCTCCGCAGTTGAAAAAGTGTGGGACTGCCCGTAGTCTGCCCAGTCACCGATGCCTCGTGGTGTAACGGTAGCACTGCAGATTCTGGATCTGTTTGTCATGGTTCGAATCCATGCGAGGCAGCCATGCAGAGCATGGCGGACTCAAGTCCTCGAATGGCGAAGCCCACCTTGGAAGGGTCGCCAAGGGCGACCAATCCATGCGAGGCAGCCAACCGCTGGTTGGCAGACCCAAGTCCTCGCCATGCGAAGCCAACTTCGGAAAGATCGCCACAGGCGATCAATCCATGCGAGGCAGCCATGCGCGAAATAGCTTCATGAAGCGCATCTCCTCCACGCTCATTCTCTGGTGGTATAAAGGCATCGGGCTCTGGGTTCTTGGTGCTGTTGCCCTCATCGCCAACGTCTATGCGCTTTATCTTGTTCTTCGTGGGCAACTGGCCCCCGCCTGGTTGCTCGCGCCCGTCCTTCTCACGGCAGCGGGTATCGCCTACATCCGCCGCTTTGTCCTGCCGTTGGCCGATGAGGTCTTCGATGACGGCGATGCTTTGGTCGTTCGCCGTGGCAAAGACTCAGTCCGCATTCCTCTCCGGGACATCGGCAAGGTGGAATACTCCCTCGTCTTTGATCCGCCCCGCATCGCTCTCTACACCGCGACCGCAGGCAAGGTTGTGTTCATGCCCTACCTCACCCCGGGCATGTGCTTCTTCCGAGAGCATCCCTTGGTTGCCGAACTGAGGAAACGCTGCGCAGGATCATCCTCATGAAATGGAAGCGTATCCTCGCCGCAGCGGTGGCTGTCATGGTCATCTTGGCTGCCGGCGGATACCTCGCCGCGCGGCACTATCTGCCGGGCATGCTGGCCGGCTGGGTGGCCGGACCGGAATTCAACCGTCTTCTTTCCCAAGCCGTCGGCCACGCCCTCAAGGTGAACGGACAATTCGGGCCGATGTCGTTGCAGCCGGATCTTTCCGTCACCACCGAGGGCTTCACCAGCACCGGTTGGCCGGGGCAAGCCATCGGCGGCCTCGACGCCGGACGATCGACAGGCTGGTTCAACCCGTGGGGAATTTTCCGCGGACGCTGGCAGGTGGATCGCATCGACATCGCCCGCGCCGACTTCCGCATCGTCACGCCCGACAACGCCCTCAAAAAAGAGGACCCCGTTCCCTCGCCGAAGCCTTGGTATGCCTTCCTCATGCCGTCGCAATTCCATTGCGGCTGGATCGAATGCCCCGACATGAACATCGAACTTCCGGTCGGACAATCCAAGGTGCAGGGACGCGGCCTCCAAGTCGGCGCCATGATGGTCGGGCGCAATTTCAAATACTTCGGACGCAACGGAACACTCGAATTCCCCGGCTATCCGCACCTCGCCATCGACGCGCTCGAAGTCTACGTGACCCGCGAACTGATCGACATCGGCTACCTCTACCTGCGCGAACCAAACAGCCCGCAAAGCAACCTGCGTATCGCTTGCCGCCTCGGTCAGCAGCAGAACAAAAGCGTCGCCGCCGAGGCCGAAATCACTTCGCTCACTCTGAGCCCGTTCCTCCCCTCGGACATCGCCCGTGTGCTCGCCGGACGACTCTCCGGCACGCTGAAATACGCAACGGATGAAACCGGCGGCAACGCGACCGGCGGCGGAAGCTTGCGCGTGGACGACGCCGCGCTTTCCGATTGGGACTACCTCGACCGCCTGGCGACCAAAGCCAACGATCCGAGCCTCCGCACTCTTTCCTTCGACAAAGTCTCCCTCGACTACGCGCTGTCCGGCGACACGTTCACCGTAAGCAACCTCGTCGTGCGTGGACGCGAGCAGATCGATCTGACCGGCGGCGGGACTTGGAACATGACGACGGACACCGCGAGCGTTTCCATCGCGGCATCGCGCATCCCCCTGCGCGGTTATCTCCCGGCCAAGATTGCCGACGGACTGCGCGGTGAACTTTCGGGACATGTCGATTGGTCGTGGCGAGGCACGCACCTCACCTCCGGCCGGGGCGGCGGATCGCTGCAGCTCAGCGGCGGAGTTCTGCAGACCTTTGCTTTCCAGAAATTCCTCGCCCGCTTTCTCAAAAACCAAAGCTATGACGATCTTCCTCTCTCCAGCGCCTCGCTCCATTGGAAACAGGATGATTCGGGTCTGCGCATCGAACAGATCGATGTGGTGGCCGGCGGCCTGGCGGGTCTGCGCGGATCGGCGCAAGTTGCGCCCGACGGGAAACTCTCCGGCACCGTTCTGGCCGGACTGCCCGCGTCCTCGCTCACGTGGTTGCCCGACGCGACCAAGACGGTCTTCGCCAAACAGGAAGACGGACTTTTCTGGGCCACCGTCACGCTCTCCGGCACGGAGCAAAAGCCCGAGACCGACATCACCAAACAACTCATGGCACAGCTCGACCGACATCCGCTCGCGCTCGCCGACCTCGCGTTGCGCGGCTTGAGTTGGTGGATCGGCGACGCACTCGGCACCTACAACGCGGACTGAACATCGGCCCGGTCGGGAAAATTTCCATTGGCGCGCCCGCCCTGCTGGCCACAATGCATCCATGACCTCGCCGTCTCCGGTCAACAAAGTCGCTTTTCTTGGTGACTATCCTCCGCGCCAATGCGGCATTGCCACGTTCACGCGCGATCTCCGTGATTCGGTCGTCGCGGCCAATCCCGCTTGGAATTGCCCCGTCATCGCCGTGTCCGACCGCCCGGGCACTTACGCCTATCCGCCGGAGGTCCGCTTCGAAATTCCCCAGCCCGACGTCGCTTCCTACGTGCGCGCGGCCAACTTCCTCAACCTTGCCCACATGGATGCGCTCTGCGTGCAGCACGAGTTCGGCATCTTCGGCGGCGCCGCCGGCAGCCATCTGCTCGCCCTCCTCCGCCGCGTGCGCATGCCTGTGGTCACCACCCTGCACACCGTCCTGGAAAATCCCGACCCCGACCAACGCCGCGTTTTCACCGAAGTCCTCGACCTTTCCTCGCGGCTCGTCGTCATGGCCGAACGCGCCCGCGGCATGCTCACCAGCCTCTATGGCGTGGAAGACGGACAAATCACAGTCATTCCCCACGGCATTCCCGACACCGGATTCACCGATCCGAGTTTCTACAAAGACCAATTCGAGGTGGCCGGCCGTCCCGTCATGCTCACCTTCGGCCTCCTCTCGCCGAACAAAGGCATCGAATACGTCATCCGCGCCCTGCCCGCCGTCGTCCAGGATCACCCGCGCCTCGTTTATATCGTGCTCGGCGCGACGCATCCGAATCTCGTCCGCGAGGAAGGCGAGAGCTACCGCCTGCAACTCGAACGCCTCGCCCGCAGCCTCGGCGTGGAGAACAATGTCCGCTTCGTCAACCGCTACGTCTCCAACGAGGAACTCTGCGAATACATCGGCGCGGCCGATATCTACATCACTCCCTACCTCAACGAAGCGCAGATCACCTCCGGCACGCTCTCCTACTGCTTCGGTGCGGGCAAAGCCGTTGTCTCCACGCCTTATTGGCATGCCGCCGAGCTGCTCGGGCACGACGCCGGTGTCCTTGTTCCTTTCCGGGATTCCGACGCCGTGGCCCGGGAGGTCAGCGCGCTCCTCACCGATGAAGCCCGCCTCAACACCATGCGCAAACAGGCCTACCTGGCCGGACGCCACATGGTCTGGTCGGCCGTCGCGGAGGCTTACACCGGCGTATTCGCCACGGTCAACGACCACTACGAAATCTACCGTCATCATCTCAACCACCACACCGCGTCATTCGGCGAGCATTCCCATCTTCCGCCCTGGCGCTTCGATCATCTCCTTCGCATGACCGACAGCACGGGCATCTTCCAGCACGCCATCTTCACCGTGCCGTGGTTCGACCACGGCTACTGCGCGGATGACAACGCCCGCGCGCTCCTCCTCTCCGTTCTGCTCGAAACCCTCGACGAATGCCCGCCGGAAATCCGCCTCGCCCGCGCTTCCTACTCCGCTTTCCTCCAGCACGCCTTCGTCCGCGACACCGGACGCTTCCGCAACTTCATGAGCTTCGACCGCAAATGGCTCGAGAGCCACGGTTCCGAGGACAGCCACGGACGCGCCCTCTGGGCCCTCGGCGCCGTGGTCGGCCGCA
>CAZJGQ010000034.1:0-15598 GCA_964545425.1 uncultured Chthoniobacter sp.
GCGGCAGGTCGCAACAGACGCAGTAGTAGATGCCGTCCTTCTTGTGGTCGTGGAACGCGCCGCAGAAGGGGCGCTCGGTGCCTTTGCCGCGGGTCACGCGGTAGACTTCTCCGTCCCCCAGTTGGGCCTGCCATTCGGCGTCGGTTTTGACCACTTTTTCCATTCTTTCGGCGGGAAGATTTTGTCCGTCTTTGTCCACCAAGACAACGCTCACCATCGAGGGCGCGGATTCTTCGGCCAGCGCCAAGCCGGTCAGGAGCAAAGCGGCGAGGAGAGTGCGCACGGGAGCAAAGTCCGCCGGGCGGGCGGGTTTGTCAAAGGCTCAGGCCGTCTCGGCAGCGTGGCGCTTGCGGCGGCGGTTGGCTTCGGCCAGGAACTCTTCCTGCGCGTCGAAGGCTTCGCCCTCGCGCGGAGCGGGCAGGTATGTGCCGTCGGGTTGGAGGATGCGGGCTTTGACGTTGTCCTTGCGGAAGGTGTCGATGATTTCCTCGACGTGCTTTTTCACACCTTCGCCTTCCACGGGAAAGACGGCTTCGACCCGGTGGAAGAAGTTGCGTTCCATCCAGTCGGCGCTGCCGATGAAGTAGCGCGGGTCGCCGCCGTTGCCGAAGCGGTAGATGCGGCTGTGTTCGAGGAAGCGGCCCACGATGCTGCGCACGGTGATGTTCTCGCTCACGCCGGGGAGTCCGGGACGCAAAGCGCAGATGCCGCGCACGAGGAGTTCGACTTTCACGCCGGCGCGCGAGGCGCGGTATAGGGCTTCGATGATTTCCTCCTGCACGAGGGCGTTGAGCTTGGCGAAAATGGTGGCGGGGCGCCCGGCCCGTGCGTGTTCGATTTCGCCGTCGATGAAGCCGAGGATGTCTTTGTGCAGATGCCAGGGTGCGACGAGCAACCTGTGCGGAGGCGGCAACTGGGAGACGCCGGTCACCGTGTTGAAAATGTTGGCTACGTCCTCGGTGATCTCGGGGCGCGCGGTGAAGTAGCTCAGGTCGGTGTAGAGGCGGGCGGTGGACGGATGGTAGTTGCCCGTTCCGAGGTGCACGTAGCGGCGGATGCCGTCGTATTCCTTGCGGACGACCATGGCCATCTTGGCGTGCGTTTTCAGTCCAGCCAGACCGTAGACCACATCGACCCCGGCCTCGCGCAACTGGCGGGCCCACTTGATGTTGGCCGCCTCGTCGAAGCGCGCTTTGAGTTCGATGGCCACAACGACCTGTTTGCCCTGACGCGAGGCTTGGACGAGCAGGGGGATGAGCGGGGAATCGGAGCTGGTGCGGTAAAGCGTCTGCTTGATGGCCAGCACCTGCGGGTCCTCGGCGGCTTGGCCGATGAAGTCGAGCACGGTCTGGAAGCTGTCATAAGGATGATGCAGCAGGATGTCGCCCTTGCGGATGTGGAAGAAAATGTCGTGCTCCTCGCCGAGGCCGACCACGGTGACCGGGGTGAAGCGTTTGTATTTGAGGTCCGGCCGGTCGAGTTCCGTGGCGACGGGCATCAAGCGCACCAGATTGAGCGGCCACTCGACGCGGTAGACGTCTTCTTTGTCCAAATTGAAGATGTCGCAGAGCCGGTCGGTCAGCGCGGCGGGCGCGTCCTGCACTTCGAGGCGGACGGCATTGCCGCGGTTGAGCTTGCGCAACTCGTCCTCGATGGCGCGGAGGAGATTGCGGGCCTCTTCCTCGTCGACGTAGAGGTTGCTGTTGCGCGTGATGCGGAACATGTGGGCGCCGCGGACCTTGACGCCGTGGAAGAGGCGGCCGACGTGTTCCTGCACGAGGTTGCCGAGGAAGATGAAGTCTTGTCCGTTTTCCTGTTTGCCCGGAAAGGGGAGAAGGCGCGGCAGGATGCGCGGGATTTGGACCACGGCGAGGTCGGTGCCGAGGTTCTCGCCTTCCAACTCGACGAGGAGGTTGAGGCTTTTGTTGAGGAGTTGGGGGAAAGGGTGCGCCGGATCGATGGCCAGCGGGGTGAGGACGGGAAATATTTCGCGCTCGAAATAATCGTCGAAGTGCGCGCGGACCGCGGGGTCGACGTCGGGGTAGCGGTGGAAGCGCACGCCCTTCTCGGCGAGTTGCGGTTGGATTTCTTCGCGCCAGCAGGCGTATTGCGCGGCGACCAGTTCGCGCACCCGCTTGGCGATGGCTGCCAGTTGTTGCGCGGCGGTCAGTCCGTCGGGACCGGTGGCCTGAGAACCGGCTTGGAGGACCTGCTTGAGGCCGGCCACGCGCACCTCGAAAAATTCGTCGAGGTTCGACGACACGATGGCGAGGAACTTGAGGCGCTCGAGAAGGGGGACGGCGGGATCCTTGGCCTGGTCGAGAACGCGCTGGTTGAATTCGAGCCAGCTCAGTTCGCGATTGATGAAATATTTCGGGTCGGCCAGGTCCATGGCAGCCGGATAGTGTCCTGCCGACACCTCGCGAAAACAAGAGAAACGCGAGGTGTCCGTTGCCGCCGGAGGGCCGTATGGTAGGATGTGCGTATGAAACGGGCGGTTTTCGGTCTCCTTTGCGCGGCGTGGGTCATGGCCGCGGATCCGGCCACTGCGTCCTCCGCGGTGCGCGCTCTGGGCAACGCTTTCGCCGGGGTCTACGAGAAGGTCGCCCCGACTGTCGTTGTCCTCGAAGTGACCAAGCCGGGACGTAACGAGGAGAATTTTTCCTGGGAGTCGCTCTTCGGCAATCCCGGGATGGATCCGCGTTTGCGGGAAGACGAGAGCGAAGGGTCCGGATTCATTATTCGTGAAGACGGTTACATTTTGACCAATGCACACGTCGTCGAAGGGGCCGATCCCGAAAAGGGGATCGTGGCACGCCGTCACGATGGCACGCGCCTGCCACTCAAGGTGGTCGGAGTAGACAACAAGACCGACCTGGCGGTATTGAAAGCCGACGCCGAGGGTCTGCCGGTGGTGGCTTGGGGCGACAGCGACAAGGCGCGGGTCGGTGAGTTTGTCTGCGTGATCGGCGCGCCGTGGGAGTTGGACTACACGCTCACGGTCGGCGTGCTCAGCGCAAAAGGTCGCAGCAATCTGACCAGCACGGTCTACGAGGATTATCTGCAGACCGACGCCGCGATCAACCCGGGCAACAGCGGTGGACCCTTGCTCGACATCGACGGCAAAGTGATCGGGGTGAACACCCTGATCAACGGCCTGAGCCGCGGCCTTGGTTTTGCCATCCCTTCGAACCTCGCGTTGACTGTGAGCGAGGAACTGATCGCTGCGGGCCGCGTCGTGCGTCCTTGGCTCGGCATCCGCATCGAGACGCTGGCTGAACAGCCTGCCCTCCAAAAAATGCTCGGCTTGGATAATGGCGTGGTGGTTCGTGAAATTTTTGCCGACACCCCGGCTTCCCGCAGCGACCTCCAGCCGGCCGATGTGGTCGTCGACGTCGATGGTCAGCCCGTGGCCAGCGCGCGCGATTTGCAGCGCTCCATCCTCGGCAAAGACATCGGCCAGATGGTCCAGCTCAAAGTCTGGCGTCGGCAGGACGGCGCCTACCGCACGGTGTCGGTCAAAGCGGAGGAATTGCCCGCTGCCCCCGCGGAAGAACTTGCTTCCGCGCGGCCTGCTCCTTTCCGTCCGCCCGCGCCAGATTCGGAAGGCGCCGGTGATATTTTGGCTGTCCTTGGCCTCGAGGTGCAGGACCTTCCCGAAGACGTGGCCAAGGAAATGTCGCTGCCTGCCGGAGGGGTTATCGTGACCAACGTCAAACCCGGAAGCCCGGCGGCCATGGCCGGCCTCGAGCGGCGTGATGTCATCACCGCCGCAGGCGACGAAGTGGTGAAAAACAAAGCGGAGTTGGTGGCGGTTCTGGAAAAGTTGGCCAGCGACGAAGGGGCCGTTCTCCTCGTCGAGCGCAAGGGCAAGCAGACTTACGCGATCCTCAAGAAGTAGGAGCCCGCAGCACGCGCTCGAGGGCCGCGGCAGCCTCCGACGGTTCGATGCGTGTCATGCAACGAAAGTCGATCGGGCATTCGCGCAGGAAGCACGGACTGCAATCGACTTTGTGACGGAGAACCTGATGAAAGTTGCCGAGCGGTGAGGTCAGATCTGGCTCCGTCGATCCGAAAATCGCCACGGTCGGAACGCCAAGGAACGCGGCCAGATGCATGGTGCCGGTGTCGTTGGTGAGCAGCGCATCGCACTCCGCCAACTCGTCCATCAGTCCGTCGAGACTTGTTTGCCCGATGCGATTCCGCACCGGGAAGGCGCAAGCTTCGGCGATGGCATGCCCGGCCGGCGCATCGCCCGTCACCCCGAAGAGTACCCAATCGGCCGGAGTCTTGGCGTGGAATTCTGTCATGGCTGCGGCGAAGCGCTCGGCCGGCCACCGTTTGGCCGGACCGTATTCGGCTCCGGGGCAGACTCCGATGCGTGGAGGAGCTTTCGGTGCGCGGGTGCTTCGTCGGAAATCCGCGTCCTCGGGTTTGATCGCCGCGCCGCAAAATTCGACCAGCCGCAGATACCTCTTGGCGTGGTGGCCGCCGGAGTCCGGGTCGAAGTGCGGCACCCGCTTGAGCAACCACCGTCTCTGGTGCCCAGGATACCCCACAACATGCCGGATGCCCAACGCACGTGCTTCCAATGCGGAGCGCAGGGAGTTCGGGAAAAGAATTGCTGCGTCGAAGTTCCTCTTCACCCGCCGCGCAAGACCGAGGGGCGACTCTTCGGGTTGTATTTCGATCACTTCATCGACCGAAGGCACGCGACGCCAAAGAGCCGCCAGTTTGGACGGACAGAGAATGGTCAGGTGCAGATCCGGGCGTCCGCGCTTGCAAGCTTCGACTGCGGGAATGCTCATCACCGCATCGCCCAGCCAATTGCTCGAGCGGATGAGCAGGCGGAACGGTTGCAGATCCGCGGCTGATTGCCTTGCTGGCAGATGGAAGCCGCGGCGCGCACGGCCAAGAATGAAGGGCCCCGGCGTTTTCCAGCGGTCGTGGACCCAAAACCAGTCGGGCGGACTCCCCGCAATCTCACGTTCGAGGGTCCGGTTGATTTCGACGGTAAGATCCTCGACGGATTTTCCCGCGGGCTCGAGCGGCGGCTCGATGACGCAGCGCCAACGCGCGATGCCCGTGGTGTGGATGGCCACGGAAATGACGGGAGCGCCGGTGCCTTCGGCGATGATGGCGGCGAGCGTGGAAGTCGAGGCCAAGCGCCGGAAAAGCGGTGTCCAGAGAGCGCCGTCGCCGGCATGCTGGTCGACGAGGATGGCCAGAATGCCGCCGCGTTTGACCAAGTCCACCGCATCAAGGTAGCCCTTGCGCCGGTCGAAGGTTTCCAGTCCGCGGCGTTTGCGGTCGCGGTCGATCAGACGGTTGAGGTATTTGTTGCGCTGCGATTGGAAGATGGTGCCCACCGGCACATCGCGCACGCGTCCGATTAGTTGCGCGTAAAGTTCCCAGTTACCGATGTGGTTGATGGCCATGACCACGCCTTGCTTCCGGTCGAGGGCCGTTCGCAGGTTGGGGAACCCGTGCATTTCGACGCGTCGCTGGACTTCCTCTTCGGGTAATCTGGCCAGACGCGGCACGCTCAATAGGTTGGCGCCGAGCGTCTGAAAGTGACGCCGCACCAAACGCCGGATTTCCCTTTCGTCCATGCGATCTCCAAAGGCGATTTGCATGTTGCGCCGGGCCAACCGGCGATACCCGGGCAGGACGGCCCAGGCCGCCAGACCGATCAGACCGCCCAAACGGAAAACCAAAGGCAGGGGCAGTCTTCCGAGCACGGCCAGCAGTGCAAGGGCCAGCAAATAAACCGCGTAGTCCATGAATCGAGCGCCTCAAAGTAGCGCGTGGCGCACGGCGGCGGAAGGTTTTCGTCTGGGGCCGGGGTGTGAGGCCTGCGTATACTCGCCCTTGGATGGAGCCGAAAGTTTACCGTGACCCCGAACGCGGGAAAATTTTGCTGATCGGCATTGGTATCGCCGTCTTTGTGCTTGCGGCCATCGCTCTGGCCACCCTTTCGCTCGACCGCACGATGAAAAGCACCGGGGCTTTCACCGGCAAAATCATCGCCAAAGAGTTCACCCCCGAACCCGCACAGGAAATCACCGTTGGCGCCGGCGGCCTGCAAAGCACCCGCATCGATGGCGAGTTTGTGCTCAAGGTCGAGACCCCGGACGGTTCCCGCGTTTTCAATGTCTGGGTCGACCGCCGCGTCTACGAGGAATACGACGTAGGCGACGACTATTATGTGATCCCGACCCCCTGAAGCCCGGGCGGAAATCGAACATCCGCCGGGTCAGACTGTCTCTTTTGGGAGGAAGTCACTCCCGACAAGTTTTATGAGTCAATCAACGTACGAACTGAACGAACAAGTGCAGCGCAGCAGCCAGTGGGTGCAACCGCTGTTTTCCGAAGTGGGCAAAGTGGTGGTGGGGCAAAAGACACTCGTCGAGCGTCTGGTCATGGGTCTGCTGACCAACGGCCACGTGTTGCTCGAGGGTGTGCCCGGGTTGGCCAAAACCCTCACCGTCCGCACCCTGGCCTCGTGTTTGCACACCGGCTTCGCCCGCCTGCAATTCACGCCCGACCTGCTCCCCGCGGACCTTGTCGGCACGTTGATTTACAACCCGCGTGATGGTGAGTTCACGACCAAGCTGGGACCGATTTTTTCCAACCTTATTCTCGCCGACGAAATCAACCGCGCGCCGGCCAAAGTGCAGAGCGCCTTGCTCGAGGCCATGCAGGAGCGGCAGGTGACCATCGGTGATCAGACCTACAAGCTTCCCGATCCCTTCCTCGTGCTCGCTACGCAAAACCCCCTCGAGCAGGAAGGCACCTACCAGCTACCCGAAGCGCAGCTCGACCGCTTCATGTTCAAAGTCAATGTGGGTTACCCGACGCGCACCGAGGAACGCGCCATCCTCGATGCCATGTCGACATCCGCGCCCAAGCTCGGAGTGAACACCCTCGTGCGCCCCGAGGACATCATCGCGGCCCGCGGTATCGTCAACGAAATCTACGTCGACGACCGCGTGAAGGACTACATTGTCGACATCGTCTGGGCCAGCCGCCAGCCGGATACTTACGGACTCAAGCTGGACGGCATGATCCGCTACGGTGCCTCCCCGCGCGCCACGATTTACCTCACGCTGGCCGCCAAAGCGCACGCCTTCCTCAACGGACGCGGTTATGTCACACCGCAGGACGTCAAAACGGTCGGCCCCGACGTGCTCCGGCACCGCATCGCGGTCAGCTACGAGGCCGAGGCCGAGGAAATGACCAGCGAGCAGATCGTCGAGCAGATCTTCGCCGGCCTGCCGGTGCCGTGAGGAGTGCTCAGTTTTCAGTGGTTCAGTGTTCAGTGAGTCCTCAGAGATTCCGGGCACTGAGCCGAAGACTGAAAACCGAAGACTGAAAACTTTCCCTTCATGCAGGACACCCGCGAAATCCTGAAAAAGATCCGCCGCATCGAGCTGCGCACGCGGCGTCTGGTCGATTCCATGTTTGCGGGGTCCTATCACAGCGTCTTCAAAGGCCGCGGGATGAATTTCGAAGAGGTGCGCGAATACACGCCGGGCGACGAAATCCGATCCATCGACTGGAACGTCACCGCGCGGATGAATACACCTTTCGTCAAAAAGTTTACCGAGGAACGCGAATTGACCGTCATGCTCGTCGTCGATGTGAGTGCGTCCGGCAATTTCGGCAGCGTCAACACGAGCAAGCGCGAACTGGCTGCTGAGGTGGCCTCGATCCTCGCCTTCAGCGCCATCCAAAACAACGACAAGGTCGGACTTCTCCTCTTCACCGACGAGGTGGAGCTGTTCATTCATCCGAAGAAGGGGCGCATGCATACTCTCCGCCTCATCCGCGAGATGCTCTATTTCAAGCCACGTCGCACCGGGACGAACATCTCCGCCGCGCTCGAGTATCTCAATCGCGTGGTCACCCGCCGCGCGGTCGTTTTCCTAATCTCCGACTTCATGGATGAAGGTTACTCGCGTCCATTGGCCGTGGCGGCGCGGCGTCATGACCTCATTGCCATCCCGGTGGTCGATCCCGGCGAGGAGGACCTTCCCGACGTCGGTATCGTGACCTTGGAAGACCCCGAGACCGGCGAGCAGATCGATATCAACACTTCGAACCGCGCCCTGCGCGGCGCTTACCTCGCGCTCGAGGACCGCCGGAAGAAGGGGATCGAGCAGGAGTTGCGCAAGACCGGCATCGACATGATTCCTCTCCGCACCAACGAAGATTACCTGCGCGTCCTCCGCGCCTTCTTCGACCGACGCGAGCAGCGCCGGTTGGCTTCATGACCATGCCTCCGACTTCCGATCCCGCCGCCGATTTGCTTCCGCACGAGATTGCCGGGCCGGTTTGGTATTTGCCCTACCCGTTGCCGGTCATGATCGGCGCGGGCGTTGTTCTTCTCCTCCTGCTCGCTTTGGCTGTTTGGGCCTTGGTGCGTTGGCGCCGTAATCGCGCCAAGCGTATTCTCACCGCTCGCGAGAAAGCTCTCGCCGCGCTCGGCGCGGCGCAGGCGCGGGCGCAGGAGGCTGCACCCTACGAGTTCAGCATCGAGGTCTGTGATGTGCTGCGCTCCTTCCTCGGCACGGAGCATCATTTGCCGGCGACCACGCAGACCTCCTACGAGTTTCTGCGGACTGCGCGCAATAGCGGCATGTTCGACTCGGGACGCATTGCGAGTCTGACCCGCTTTCTCGACAAGGCGGACGCCATCAAGTTCGCCCGGGCCGACGCCACCGGAGCGGACAATGTCGAACTCGTTGCCTTGGCCGAGGACTTGGTCAAAGGGGAGGTATCCGATGCCGTCGCTGCCTGACTTTTCCGCGCTCAGCTTCGTCAATCCGAAGCTCCTTTGGCTCCTCCTGCTTATCCCGTTCCTTGCCTGGCTGAAGGGCAAATTCGGCGGGACTCCCGGCGTGATGTTCTCCACCACGCAGACCATCGCCAAGATCGGCGGCCGACGCCGCTCGCGCGCCGGCGATTTCCTCACCGGGTTGCTCTACCTCGCGCTGGCTTGTCTCATCCTCGCCTTGGCCCGTCCGCAACTCGGCAAGACCATCACGCGCACGCAGGCCAGCGGCGTGGATATCATGCTGGTCATCGACGTCTCGCGTTCCATGTTGGCCGAGGACTTTACCATCGGCGCCCAACGCGCCAACCGGCTCGAAGCGGTCAAGCAAGTGACGGAAAAATTCATCGAGGAACGTCCGAATGACCGCATCGGCATCGTGGCCTTCGCCGGACGGCCGTATTTGGTCAGTCCACTCACCCTTGACCACGACTGGCTCGTCACGAACCTCGAACGCACGCGCATCGGGCTGGTCGAGGACGGCACGGCCATCGGATCGGCCCTGGCGTCCGCTTCCAACCGCCTCAAGGACAAGGAGGCCAAATCGAAAATCGTCGTCCTGCTCACCGACGGCGACAACAACATGGGCCGCGTGACCCCGCTCACCGCCGCCGAAGCGGCCAAGGCGCTCGGGATCAAAGTTTACACCATCGGTTCCGGAAGCCGGGGCAATGCGCCGTTTCCTTTCGTCGATCCGTTCGGCCGCACGGTTTACCGCCAGATCCCGGTGGAATTCGACGAGGAAAGCCTCAAGGCGATCGCGGCGATGACCGGCGGGGAATATTTTCGTGCCACGGATACGCAATCGCTGCAACGCATCTTCGCGCAGATCGACGAGATGGAAAAGACCGAGGTGGAAGTCCAGAAAGTCGCGCAATACCGCGATCTCTTCCCGTGGTTCGTCCTCGTCGGCACGGTGTTTCTCGCGGCGGAAACTTTCCTCGGACAAACGATATGGAGACGTCTGCCCTGACTTTCGCCCGCCCCGTCTTGCTCAACGCCTTGTGGCTTCTGCCCTTGGTGATGGCCCTCTTTTGGTGGGCCGAACAACGGCGGCGCGCTTTGATCGGGCGCATTGTCGCCCCGAAGTTGCGGTCTTTGCTCGCCGGTAATACCAGTCCCGCTCGGCGGTGGTTCCGCGCGGCCTGTGTCCTCGGCGCATTGGGCTTGCTTGTCGTCACCATGGCCGGTCCGCGTCTTGGCTATGACACTCTGGAGGTTCCCCACAAGGGACGCGATGTCATCATCGCCATGGATGTCTCCCGCTCCATGCTTGCCACCGACGTCGCCCCGACCCGCCTGCAGCGGTCCAAGCTACTCGCCGAGGATTTGGTCAGCGAGCTCGGCGGCGACCGGCTCGGCCTCGTCGCTTTCGCCGGCTCCGCCTTTCTGCAGGCTCCGCTTACGCTCGATCACGGTGCCGTGCTCACCGCGGTGGACGAGCTCGATACCGACCTCATCCCGAAGGGCGGATCGAACCTCGCTGCAGCCATCCGCACTTGCGAAGAAGCTTTCGGCAAAGCCGAGGGATTTTCCCGAGCCATTGTCATCATCTCCGATGGCGAAGAACTCGACGCCGACGGTCTTGAGGCCGCCCGGCAAGCGGCGGCCGATGGCATCCGGATTTTCACCGTAGGTGTCGGATCGGAGGAGGGGTCGGAGATCCCCCTCGGACCCGGCGAGTTTGTGCGCGATCCTTCCGGAAAAATTGTCCAATCGCGGCTCGACGCTTCCCGCATGCGCGAGATCGCGGAAATCACCGGCGGCTTCTACGTCCCCCTCGACGAGAATGCCGCGCGCAAGCTGGCCGTCGACGGCATCGGCCAGATGAAGGAAGTCGAAATGAGCGCCAGCACCTCGCGGCGTCCCATTGAACGCTTCCAATGGCCCTTGGCGGGTGCGATCGGGTTGCTCGTTCTGCAGGCTCTGGTCGGCGAACGCCGCCGCCGTCCTCTCGCGGTTGCCGCGGCCTTGTGGATGCTTTCCGCGGGCCCGGCTTGGTCGGCGCCGTCGGGTCTGACCGCATACCAACAAGGCGACTACCAATCCGCCCGCTCGGCTTTCGAACAACGCCTGCAGATGGAGCCGGACTCTCCTTCCTTGCAGCTCAATGCCGGAACCGCGGCCTATCGCCTCAAGGATTACGGCAAAGCTTCCGAGTATTTCTCACGCGCCATGCTGTCCGAGGATCCTGCGCTACGCTCCTCGGCGGAATTCAACTTGGGCAACACACTCTTCCGTCAGGGCGAGGGTCAAGAGGACAAAGAAAAGAAGATCACCGACTGGAAAGACGCGATCGCCAAATACGACGCGGCACTCAAGACCCGTCCGGACTACACCGAAGCCAAGGAAAACAAGGAGCGCGTCGAGGAACTGCTTAATCAGCTCGAGCAAGAGCAGTCGCAGAAGGATCAGAAAAAAGATCAGCAGAACAAAGACCAGCAAAAGCAGGACCAGCAGCAGGGCGGTCAGGATCAAAAAGATCAACAGCAACAAGGCGGGCAGGACAAAAAGGAGCAGCAGCAAGGTGGCCAACAGGACAAGCAGGACCAACAAAAAGGCGACCAGCAGAAGGATCAACAACAGCAGGGCGGTCAGGACCAAAAGGACCAGCAACAGCAGGGGGGCAAGGACCAGAAGGACGAGCAACAGAAAGGTCAGCAAAAACAAGATCAGCAACAGCCATCAGCCGATGGCGGCCAAGACGAGCAGGACAAGAAAGGAGAGCAGCAGAAGGACCAGCAGCAACAGGGTGGCGGCGACCAGAAGGACGAGAAGCAGCAACAGCAGGGAGGCGAAGGCCAGAAGGAAGAGGGCAAAAAAGGCGAGGAGCAAAAAGACCAAGGTCAACCGGACAAGCCCGACGATCAGGGACAAGAAGGCAAGCAGGGCGACCAGCAAAAGAAAGACGGCGAAGGCGGCGAGGGCGACGAGGAAAAAGAGGGAGGTCAAAAGCCCGGCGAAAAGCCGCAAGGTGGCGGCGAGGGCCAAGACCAAAAGCAAAAAGGCGGCGAAGGCGGCCAAGAAGAAGCCGACGAATCTTCCGGCGAGGGCCAGTCGGAGAGCCGACGCCCCGAACCCGGCGAGGCGGGCGACAAGCCGGCGCCCGTTCCCCAACAGGCCGGCGAGAAAAAGGAAGGCGAACTTCGCGGCGCCGCGGGCCAAGGCGAGGGCAAGGAGGAAGCCGCCATGGCCGCTGCCGAGGCCGAAGAGGAAGTCGAGGGTCAGATGAGTGCCTCGCAGGCCCGCGCCCTCCTGCGTTCATTACAAAGCGAGGAAGAACAAGTGGATCTGCGCGAACGTCGGAACTTTCAGGATGTCTCAAGAGACTGGTAGGATGACCGCTCCCATGAATTCCTCGCTCCGGTGGCTCGCGCTCGCGGCCGTTCTGCTCTGCGCCGCTCCGGCAGCGCGCGCGCAGGTCACGGCTTCGTTGAGTTCCAAGACCGGACAAGTCGGCGCGCCGCTCCAGCTGCAATACCAGTTCCTCAACGTCGGCCGTCCGGGCGATATGCCTCGCTCGCTCATGGTCGACGGTCTGGAGATCCGTCTGACCGGACGCTCCCAGCGCACCGAAATCGTCAACATGCAGGCCACCTCGATGGTCATCTTTGCCTACACGGTCATTCCGAACCGTCCGGGCAATTTCACCATTCCGGGCTTCGCCGTGCAGGTCGATGGACGCCAGGTCCGCACGCCGTCCGTCAGTCTCAAAGTGACCGGTCCCGGCGGCAGCATGCCGCCATCGCCCGGCCCCGGGGTGCAGCAAATGATCCCGCCGCCTCCCGGCGCCTCGCAACGTCAGCAGCAGCAACTTCCGCCGCGCCAGCCCTCGCAACCCTCGAGTCCGCCATCTGCGCGCACACCGCCCCGCACCGCGGACGGACAACCCGCGCCCTATTACGGCGAACTCGTCATCGGCAAACGCACCGCCTATGTCGGCGAGTTGATCCCGGTCGAGCTGCGCTACTACTTCCGCGCCGATTGCCAATTCAACGATCTGCAGCGTCCGACATTTGGCGGCGACGGCTTCACCGCGGCCCCCCTGAGCGAGCCCGAGCAGACCGAGCAATACATCGACGATATCCCCTACAACATCGTCACCTTCCGTAGTGCGATTACGCCGGCCAAGACGGGTGACATCGAGATTCCTCCCGCGCTGATGGAAGGGCGCATGATCGCCGCGGGCGGACCCGCGGGCCTCGATCCCTTCTTCGACCAATTTTTCCAGAACTTCCCCATGCCCGGATTCGGCCGCGCGGAAAACATTGAGGCCGCGACCGACTCCCGCACCCTCGACGTGCAGCCGCTGCCGAAAGACGGGCGCCCGGAGAATTTCTCCGGGGCGGTCGGTCAATTCACCATGCGCGCCGCAGCCGATCCGAAGTCGGCCGGCGCGGGCGAGCCGGTCACGCTGACCGTGTCGGTCGAGGGCCGCGGGAATTTCGATGCCATGGCGCCGCCCGAACTGACAGGCACCGACGGCTGGCGCACTTACGCGCCGAAGGAATCGTTCGATGACAATGACGCCATGGGCTTCGGCGGTAGCGGCACGAAGAGCTTCGAATTCAGTCTCGTCGCCCGCGAGGACCGTGCCGCCACTCCCGGGGCCGAGTTTTCCTACTTCGATCCGCTCAAGAAAAAATACGTCACGTTGAAGACCGAACCCGTCGCCGTGACCGCGGCCGGTTCCGGTGCGGCGGCGGATGCCACCGCTTCCACGGCCGCCGGTGCTGACGAGGATCTGCCGCCGACCGGTGCCGCAGCGGACGATATCAGCGAGCCCGCCGCCGCCCTGTCCTCGCGGGCGCCCGACTTCAAGCCGTGGATCCTTTCCGACTGGTTCCACCTCCTGAACTTCGCGGTCTTCGCCGCCCTCATCATTTCCATTCCCTACCTCATTTGGATGCGTCGTCGCGCCAAGAAGGATGCCCGCACCGTCGAGCTCGAGTCGGCCGTGCGCACGGCCAAGACATCATGGCAAAAAGCCTCCGACCCGATGGAGTTCTACACGGCGGCCGGACAATTCCTTCTCGCGCGCCTGGCCCTGCTCGACAATAAACCCGCCGCCCTGATCGATCCTGCCGAGGCGCTCGCGCGGCGCGTGTCGGATCCGGCGGAACGCCGCGAATTGGAGGCCGTGTTGGCCAAACGCGACGAACTGGCTTATGGACGGACGGGTGCCGGCGCCCTCGATCTGCAGGAACGCAACCGAGTCACCCAGTTGCTGGAAAAATTCGCCAAGAATCATGCCTAAAAAACTTCTGCTTTTGTTTCTCCTCGCCGGAACAGCTCTCGGCCAGCCGGCCGACGAGAGCGCCGTGTTCGAAAAAGGCAACCGCGCCTATGCCGAAGGCGAATACGGCGCCGCGCGCGAGGCCTACGAACAATTGGTCAATGCCGGCTCGCGCAATCCGGCCGTCTTTCTCAATCTCGGCCACGCCGACTTCCGGCTCGGCCGCGACGTGGCCGCCGCCATCAATTACCGCCGCGCGCTCGCCCTCGACCCATCGAACTCGGCCGCCCGCAGCAGCCTCGAGCACGTCCTCAACAAACTCGGCGTCCCGGCGCCCGGTCTGGGAGCGGCCGAAATCGTCGGGCAATACATCTCGTTCGATCTGCTCTCGCTTATCGGGAGCATGCTTTTCTGGCTGGGAACCCTCACGCTCGTTTTCGCTCTTTTCTCGGTCAAGAAACGCCCCGGCCTCGCCGCACTCGGCGTGCTCGCCGCCATCGTCGGCGCCACCTTCGTCGCGCTCTCGTGGGCCGGTGACTCGCGCATCGCCCTGGCCAAGACATCGATCGTGGTCGGCGATGCGGTCGATGCGCGCAGCACGCCGGCGGACAACGCACAGAAGCTGGCTGACCTGCCCATCGGAACGCCGGTGCGCATCATCGCGGCGCGCGACGACTGGTCGCTCGTGCGTCTGCCCCTCGGTGTCGACGGGTGGGTGCGCAGCGCCGCCCTTGAGCCCGTCTTCCCCGGAGCTTTGCCCGGAGCGCAGTGACGCGGCTCCTCGTCCTCGCGGCCTTCGTGCTGACGGCCGCCGGAGTCCGGGCCGACTGGCGCGCCGCGGCTGCGTCCTTGCAACCAGGACCTTTCCCGCCGCCGCCGTCGAACGTCTCCGCCCGCTACGTGTTCGGTTGGTCCGGGATCCAAGCCGCCGCGGCCGATGTCCGGCTCGAGCGCGGCGCAAGCGGCGTGTGGACCGCAGCCGTCAACGGTGGAACGACCGGAGCGGCGCGCAAGCTGTGGAAACTCGATGCCGATTTCACCTCCGAGGTAGCGGAAAAAGGTTGGCGCTCGGTTTACTGCACCCTTACCGAAAAGTATCAGCGCTACCGCGTGACCGAGACGTCGGAGTTCCGACCCGGCGGCGTGCGTTCGCGCCGGGTCAGCACCAAGGAAGGCGCCTCTCCGGGCAAATGGCTCAATTTTTACGTGGCCGGACTCCGCGACATGGCCGGTTCCCTGCTCCTCGCGCGCAGCCAGCCGCTGAAAAACGGAGACGTGCTCAACCTCGCCGTTTTCCCCGGCGAATGGATGTATCTGGTGCGACTCAAAGTCCTCGGGCGCGACACGCTGCGTTGGCAAGGGGAGCAAAGAAAAGTCATCCGCTGCTCCATGGAAATCGACTGGATCGACAAAGACTACTCCCTCAAATCGCACAGCAAGTTCCATCGCGGCACCGTGTGGGTGAGCGACGACGAACTGCGCCTTCCTTTGCGCGTGGAGGTCAAAGTCTTCGTCGGCCACGTCTT
>CAZJGQ010000035.1:0-15265 GCA_964545425.1 uncultured Chthoniobacter sp.
TCCGCGAGGGACAACGCGTGGCGCAGGGTGATTTGGTCGCGCGGTTGCGTCCGGACGAATTCCAAGCGCGCCTTGATGCCTTGCAGGGACAACTTGCCCGCGCGCGCGCCGATCTGCAGGCCTTGCAGGCCGGCGCCCGTCCGGAGGAACAACAGCGCCTCGAAGCCCAGCTGCGTTCGGCCGACGCCACGCTGTCCAATGCCCGCGTCGATCTCGATCGCGCCACGCAGCTGCTCCGCTCTCAAACCATTTCCCGTCTCGAATTCGACCGCGCCGACACAGCATTCCGCGTCGCTTTGGAAAACCGCCAAGCCGCGCGCGCCTCTCTCGATCAAAGCCTGACCGGACGCGAGGAAGACATTCTGGCCAAGCAGTCCGAAATCGCCGGACTCGAAGCCCGCGTGGTTGAAGCCGGCATCCAGTTGGCCGACACCACCCTCGCCGCTCCTTACGCCGGCGTCATTGCCCGCCGCTTCGTCGAACAAGGCCAAAGCATCCGCGCCAAGCAACCGATCGTGAAATTCCAAGACGTCGAGGAAATCGAAATCGCTGTCGATGTGCCGGAGTCGGTCATGGCCTCGGCCCTGCGCACCGCCGACATCACCGGACTCACCGCGGAATTCAGCGCCGCACCCGGACGCAGCTTCCCCGTGCAAGTGCGCGAGATCGCCCAGCGCGCCGATCCCGTGACCCAGACCTTCAACGTCCGCGCCACCATGCAGGCCCCGTCGGACCTTAACCT
This sequence comes from uncultured Chthoniobacter sp., assembly GCA_964545425.1. Taxonomy (GTDB): domain Bacteria; phylum Verrucomicrobiota; class Verrucomicrobiia; order Chthoniobacterales; family JACTMZ01; genus JACTMZ01. The sequence continues at coordinate 743 of CAZJGQ010000035.1, forward strand.
GCTCCCCGGTATGACCGCCACCGTGACCATGAACTACCGTCGTGCCGCCGTCCTTGGCCCCAACATCTCCGTGCCCGTCGCCGCCGTGGTGCAGGACAGCAGCGGTGATTCCATCGTGTGGATCGTCGGTCCCGACGGAACCGTCACCGCACGCCTAGTGCGCACCGGCGCCATTTCTGGCGGGCTCATCGAAATCACCGAAGGACTGCAACCCGGTGATCGCATCGCCGCAGCCGGCGCCAGCCATCTGCGCGAGAGCATGAAGGTGAGCGATCTCGGGGACGCGCTCGGCGGCCGGCCATGAACCCCGGCGTCTTTTCGGTTCAACACAACCGCGTGGTCCTTGTGGCCATGGCCTTGGCCGTCATCGGCGGACTCGTCGCCTACCGTAATCTCGGGCGTCTCGAAGACCCCGAGTTCACCATCAAGCAGGCGCTGGTCATCACCCCCTACCCCGGGGCCAGCGCGGCCGAGGTCGCGCAGGAGGTGACCAATCCGATCGAAGTCGCCTGCCAGCAACTCGGACAAGTCGACTACATCGAGTCCGAATCAACCCGCGGACAATCCCTCGTCTCCGTGCGGATCAAGGACCTCTATGACAAACATCGCATCCAGCAAGTCTGGGACGAATTGCGACGCACAGTGGCTGATGTGCAAAACCAGCTGCCGCCCGCCGCGCGCGGACAGTCGGTCATCATCGACGACTTCGGCGACGTCTACGGCATTTTCTTCGCCCTGACCGGCGACGGCTACTCCTTCCCCGAATTGCGACGCTACGCCGATTTCCTGCGCCGTGAATTGCTCGGCGTCCCCATGGTTAAAAGCGTCGTCCTCTTCGGCGAGCAACAGGAAGTGGTTTACCTCGAAATATCCCGCCTGCGCTTGGCGCAACTCGGACTGGACGAGGAACAAATCTACACCAAGTTGCGCGAGCAGAACATCGCGGCGGATGGCGGACGCATCCGCGCCGGCGACCTCCACATCGCCGTCGACCCGACCGGCGCCTTCACCTCGGCCGAGGACATGCTCGAGATGATCATCGGGTCGGATCAGAGCGGACGCCAACTCCGCCTGCGCGACATCGCCACCCTGCAACGCGCCGACCGCGACCCGCCGCGCCGTCTGCTGCGCTACGACGGCAAGCCCGCCATCGGCATCGGCATCTCGACCGTGCCCGGCGGCAACGTCGTCGAGATGGGCGCCTACGTGCGCGAGAAACTCGCCGAACTGGCCGGCACGCAACCCGTCGGCATGGAAATCGGCGAGATCAACTTCCAACCCGAAGCCGTCGCCGCCGCAACCAACGAGTTCGTCTTCAACCTGGCCAAAGCGGTGACTATTGTTTTTGTCGTCCTCTTTTTCGCCATGGGCCGCAAGACGAGCCTGATCATCGGCGGGGTTCTTTTCCTCACCATCATGGCGACGTTTCTCGTCATGTATTTGATGGGCGGACTGCTCATGGAGCGAATCTCCCTCGGCGCGCTGATCATCGCCCTGTGCATGCTGACCGACAACGCCATCATCGTCATCGAGGGCATCAAGGTCGGCATCGAAAAAGGCCGCGACAAACTGCAGGTCGTGCGCGAGGTCGTGGCGGAAAACCAATGGCCGCTCTTCGGCGCCACCGCCATCGGCATCATCGCCTTCGCCGCCATCGGACTCTCCGAAGACCGCACCGGCGAATACACCAATTCCCTGTTCTGGGTCATCCTCATCGCCCTGAGCCTCAGCTGGGTTTCCTCCGTCACGGCCACGCCGCTGCTCAGCTACATTTTCTTCCGTCCTCTCGCGCCGGGTAGCACGGAGGCCGCCCGCGATCCCTACGACGCCCTGCCCTTCCGCATCTACCGCAAACTCCTCACCGCCGCCCTGCGTCACCGCTGGCTCGTCGTGGCCGTTGCCGTCACCGGTCTCGCCGCGGGACTCTACGGCTTCCGCTACGTCAACCAGAGCTTCTTCCCTCCTTCGACGCGGCAGCAATTCATGGTCGATGTCCACCTTCCGGCCGGCACCCACATCCGCGAAACGGAAGCCTTCGCCGAGGACTTCCGTGATTACATCCAGAAACTCGACGGCGTAACCCATGTCACCTCGCTCATCGGCGGCGGCGGACTGCGCTTTCTCCTCGTCTACTCTCCCGAGCACGAAAACCGCGCCTACGTGCAATTTCTCGTCGATGTCGACGACTGGCGCAAAATCGATCCCGTCGCGGCGGCCATCCAACAGGAATTGGACACCAACCGCCCCGGCGCCAACGGCATCGCCAAAAAATTTCTTCTCGGTCCCGGTTCCGGCGGTCGCATCCAAGTCCGATTCAGCGGCCCCGATCCCGCCGTCCTCCGCCGACTCGGCGAACAAGCCATGCAAGTCCTCGAGGAAGACGGCAACGCGGTGGCCGTGCGCAGCGATTGGCAGGAACCGGTGCAAGTCATCCGCCCCCAAGTGCTCGAACAACAAGCCCGCCGCAACGGCCTGACCCGCGTCGATGTGGCCCGCGCGCTGGAAACCAGTTTCGAAGGACGCCCCGTCGGACTCTACCGCGAACCCGGCACCGAAGGCACCGGCCTCTTCCCGCAGGAAAACCGTCTTCTCCCCATCATCGCGCGTCCGCCGCAGGCCGAACGCGAAGACGCCGCCGCCATCGGCAACCTGCAAATTTGGAGTCCGGCCGCCGCTCGCATGATCCCGCTGGCCCAAGTCACTGCCGGCACCGAAGTCGCGTGGGAAAATCCGGTCATCGCCCGCCGCGACCGTTCACCCACCCTCACCGTCCACGCCGATCCCCGCCGCGGATTGCCCAGCCAACTCCGCGACCGCGTGAAGGATCGCATCGAAGAAATCGAACTCCCGCCCGGCTACCGACTCGAGTGGGGCGGCGAATACGAAGACTCCGGCCGCGCCCGCGGCGCGCTGGCCGAACCCATCCCGTGGTTCTTCGCCCTCATGGCCTTCATCGTCGTCGCGCTATTCAATTCCATCCGGACCACCGTTCTCATCTGGCTGGTCATGCCGCTGTGCATCATCGCCGTGACCGCCGGACTCCTCCTCACCGGAATGCCTTTCGGTTTCATGGCCTTGTTGGGACTCCTCGCCCTCGGCGGCGAGCTGATCAAAAACCAAATTGTCGTGGTCAGCAAAATCAAGACCCTCATCGACAAAGGCGAACGCCCCTACCGCGCCATCCTCGACGCCTGCACCAGCAAGATGCGCCCCATTTGCATGGTCGTGCTGACCACCGTGCTCGGCATGATCCCGCTGGTCACCGATCCGTTTTTCTCCTCCATGGCCGTGACCATCATGTTCGGCCTCTCCTTTGCCGCCGTGCTGTCGCTACTCGTGACTCCCGTTCTCTACGCCATCTTCTACGGCATCCGGGAGGAGGCCCGATAGCAGCCGCGCTTGCGCGTTGCCGCTGTGGGCAGAGCCGAGTAAGTTGCCGGGATGCCTGAGTCCGACAGCCAGCTCGCCGACTCCGTTCTCCAAGCGGTGGCAGACCGGTTGGCCACGGAGAGCAAGATTGCTGCCGCTTACCTTCTAGGGTCGGGCGCAGAAGGCCGTTTGCGCAAAGACAGTGATGTCGATATCGCGCTCCTGCCGGTGCGCGGCGCATCGTTCACCGGACGCGAACGCTTGGAACTGGCCGCCGATCTCGCCGGGCTTGTCGGCCGCCCGGTCGATCTCGGCATCCTTCATACGGGCAATCTGGTCTACGCCAAGGAAGCCGTAGCCGGCGGTCGCATCATCTTCGAACGCGACCCTGCCGCACGCGCCCGCTTCGACTCACTAACGCTATCCATGTACGCCGATCTTCAGGAAAATCGCCGGGAGGTGCTCCATGCCTACGCCGCCTGATGACGTCCTCCTCAACAAAGCGGCCATCATTGAACGCTGCATCCGACGCGTGGAGGAAGAATCGCGGGCCTGCCCCGAGTTGAACGACTTCACCCATGTCGACGCCCTTACGCTCAACATTGAGCGCACCTGCCAGGCCGCGATCGACATGGCCATGCATGTCGTGGCCTCGAAGCGTTTGGGCGTTCCCCAGAGTAATGCGGAAGCTTTCTCCCTGCTCGAGCGCGCAGGCCTGATTGACGAAGCTGTCTCGAAGTCCCTCCGTGGCATGGCCGGTTTCCGCAACATCGCCGTCCATCAATACGAGGAACTCGACACCGATGTGCTGCGCTGGGTCGTCGAGTCCGGCCTGCGCGACTTCATCCGCCTCGGAGAGGCCCTCGGCGTGAACATCCGTCCGTAGTTGCCACCACGGCAACCGCCCTGCAGGTGACTTCAGCGCCGCCTCAGCAGCGAAGCTATACCAAGCCCCAAAAAGATTTTAGACCTTGCTTCCTGCGGTAGGGACAAGCGGACCTCCGGCTCGGAGAGCGCGCTCGTCCGCTTTCTTTCCTGCGGACACGCGAACTCTTAAGGCTGTTCGCTAGTGGACCGTAGGCCAGCATCCGCGCAGGCTCGGGTAGTGCACGCGCAAGGAGGGATCGCGACGGATCCAACCCGGTTCGCCCTTGGCATCGACAAAGGCCACGCCGATAGGCGTGTCGGGTTGTTCGTCGGCCAGCGCGGTCATTTCCTCCCGCGCTTGATCGCTCGCCGCGATCCATTCCTGCTTGAGCGCAACCGGATCGAGGTGGCGGGCTTTGATTTCCTCGAGGGTGGCCGGATCGACGCGGGCGAAGCGCATGACCATGGTGAAGAGCGAAATGGGATTGAAGCCGGGATCTTTGCCGCAAGCGGCCCAGAGGATGGCCTCGAGCGGATAGCGCCGGGTCAACTCGACGATGTCTATATAGTCACGCGTCTGCGTGCGAGCGGAGAGGGCCAGGGATTTATTGACCGCGACGTCGAAAAGATGGAGCCGCCAACCCAGGATTTCGTCACGGACCACCGGAAAAAAACGGAAAACCGAGTCGTGCGCCCAGTCGATCTCCACGGATTCGGAGCCGCGGCTGGCGCGCGCTTTGCGGAAGGATGCGAGCTGCTTCCATTCCTCATCCCGCTCGAGTTTCTCCACCTCGAAACCGGCTGACTGTAGCGAAGCAACGTCGCGCTGGCTGGCCGCCGCCAACTCCTCGACGCTGTCGTGGAAGATGTCGAAGTCTTTGGAAAAGCGGGCCGAATCATCGGATGCATTGATCACCACACCTCCAGCCACATGGCTGGTCTCGGAACGGTTGGCCGAGAGAACCGCCATCACTTCTTTTTGGAAAGGCGTTAGAGGCATCGGCGCAACTCCTTCGCGGCTTCCCACGCGGTCTTGTCGCCATATTCGCGCAGGTGCTTGACGACCAGCTCGACATCGTCGCGATACCGCACCTGAGCTTCTTCGTCGCGAAACCAAAAACAGCCGGGAAATTGGCGCACGAAATCCATGGCCCTCCGCGCCACTTCAGGCGCGACCGGGATGCGAACCGGGTATCCGGCGGCTGGTTCCTCGACTTTCACAAGGTGGGAATAATAAACCACATCCCCGTAGAGCGCGAGCAGCCTGTCCGCGGCGGCAAATCCCCGCATGCCGCATGTCGCCGGCCCGCGTTATGCGTTCGGCGTCTGCAGTTTGGCCAAGACATCACCGACCGGTTCGACATCGGCGTATTTGGCCTCGAGGTCGATGAGGCTTTGTTCGTGGGCCGCGGGCCACCGGTCGCCGACCGCTTCGCGCGCGACGATCGGGCGGAAGCCGTGCGAAATGGCATCCACCGCCGTGGCCCGCACGCAACCGCTGGTCGTGCAACCAGTGAGGACGAGCGTGTCGATCCCCGCACGGCGCAGGCGGTCGGCCAGATCGGTATCGAAGAAACAGGAGGCGAATTTCTTGGCGATGATGGGTTCATTGTCCCGTCGTCCGAGCCGCGGGTCGATCGCGACCTCCGGGGTGCCGGACCGCAGGGTGGCGAGGTCGGGGATTTTCGCGGACCACAGACCCGCATCGCGCGCCTCCTCTTCGTCATAGCAGATGGTGGAAAAGAAAACCGGCACGCCGGCCTGCCGCGCCGCATCGAGGATCCGTCGCGTTTCACCGATCTCGCGCGAGAAGTCCGCACCGAGCGGCGAGGCCGGATCGGTCCAGCCGCAGGCGAAATCCACGACCAGCACCGCCGGATGGTTCCCCCACCCCATGCGGTGTGCGAAGCCCTTTGCCCGGAAAAATTCCCCGGCTTCCGTGCGGTGCGACATCACATGCACAATGCGGACAACGGGATCCGCTGACAAGACGCGCGGCGAACCAGGAGGCTTTGCCGCATTTGCGGCGGCCCCGTCGAGCAGCTGGCAGCCTTCATCCGCGAGAACAACATCAGGGTTCCCGAGGCGGCGGGAGGTTACTTTTTCTCCATGGCCGGGATGAGGTCGGTATGGTGGCCGATCATCTTCCACTGGCCGTTTTCCTTGCGGTAAATGCTCGTCGCGCGCAGCGAGACGACGCTCTTTTTCCCGTCGATGACATTGGATCCCACTTCCATGTTGCTCACCGTGGCCAGATCGCTGCCGGCCGTGATCTTGACCTGCTCGGGCTTGATCGAACCGCCCATCTTCATCGCCGCCTGAGATGCCCAATCTTTGCGCACGGCGTCCCAACCGACACGGAATCCTCCACCGGGTCCCATGTAGGTCACATCCTTGCGGTGTGACCAGAGGGCTTCCATCGGCGCCATGTCGCCGGTGAAGAGCTGGTTGAGCGCGGTGTAAAATTGGTCGCTTGCAGCGCGGACCGCCGCCGTGTTGCCTTCGGCCGCGCGGGCCGGAGAGTTCGAGAGAAGGAACGCCGCACAAAGCACCGCGCCGACAAGATGGAGGGATGTTGGTTTATTCACTCCTCAGGAGGTAACAGGAACACGGGTCCGAGTACAATCAGGGGTGAGTCCGCCCGGAATAAAAAAGCCGGCTGATGATGGAAGACGTTGTTGGATTGTAATGCCCTGAAAACAAAGCACCCGCCCCTTGCAGGACGGGTGTTGAATTGAGCGGCGATTAACTAATCAGGAAACCTTCGCACGTTTGCGCCAGCGCATGAAGCCAGCGCCTCCAGCCTCGAGGACGGCATCGGCGGGAGGGATGCGGTCAAGGCTCTTGGCCCTCGGGCGCGAATTGATCGAGGAGTGATTTTTCTCCGGGGGTCAGCAGGTCGAGACGGATGGTGTTGCACAGCGAACGTGCGAGATTTTTGTCTCCGGCGCCCGCGGCTGCGGCGGCCAGCACGGCTTGCTGGCCCGGCGGAAGATCGCGAAAAGTGATGCCGAAGCGGTCGAAGACGGCCGCTGCTTCCGCTTCCCGGTTGCGACGGATGAGCAGCAGAGCCTGGTTGATGCGCGGATCGATTTCGGCCGGATGCTCGGCGACCGCGGCGGCCGCTTGCTCGGGGGTGAGCATTGAGCCTTGGAACAACTCTTGGTAGCGCCCGAAGTCCCGGACCGAGGGCGCATCGGGCGCCACTTCCTTGGCGCGTTGCCAAGCGGGCACCACGGCCTTGGTGCCCTCCGTGCGGCCTAGTCGGCGGCGGAGCAAACGAAAAGCCGTGTTGGCCGGCGCGGTCTGGCCGCAGAGCACGAGGAGCCCTTCGTTCACCGCGGTTGCCGTGACAGGTCCGAGCGTATCGGCCGATTCGACTATATCGGCCAACCTCCCCTCCTGCGCCGCGGCAAGGATGGAAGCCTTCACCGAGCGCAATCCCGCATCATTCTCTCCCATGGCCAACTCGGCGCGCGCTCTGGTCATCAGCCGCACCGATTCCGGCAACGCCGGGGCGTTGTCCGTCGCCGTGAGCACGGCAGACCAGTTGCCATCGCGTCCGAGGGCATCGGCGCGGACAAGGAAAGCGGCTTGGTTGTCTGCGGCCTCCTGCGCAGTGACGAGGCCGAGCGCCTCGCGGGCCAGACCCTGCGAGGAGAGCCAGAGCGCGAAGGAAGAGCGGCGGTCGAGAGCCGCGCCATCGTAGAGCGGGCGGAGTTGACTGAAGATTTTCGCCGCCGTGGCGTCTTGACCGCGCACCATGGCATCCACCGCGGGCAGCAATGCCGGGTTGTCGGCCGCTTGGCGCTGCATGGCGCGCGCGGACCAGCGTTGCCTCGTCTCCTGTGGCAGCGGTGACATATTGCCCAAGCCGAAAGCCAGCGCCTGCTCCGCGGCTTCGGTCTCGAGCAGCGAGTCGACGATCCCGATGATTTCCTGCTTCACCCGCGCGGCACCCTGTTGCGGTGAGGCCAACTCGGATGCGTGGCGCTGGCGCAGGAGTTTGGCCACATCGAGGCGCAAGAACGCGTGGCCCGTGGCCTCGGCCGCCTTGCGGGCCTCGACGATGCCGCCGTCGAGATCGCCGCGGATGACCCGTCGCGCCGTGCGCAATGCACCGGCTTTGGCCAGATCCCCCACCCCCTCGTATTCCCGGATCGCCGCGTCGAATTGTTCGTCCGTGCCGTGGCGCAAGGTGGATACGCTCCGCTCGAGGCGATCCTCCTCCGACAGCGTGACCTTGCGCGCAAGTTCATCCCACAGCGTTATCGAGTCCTTGCGGCCGAAGCCTGTTTCGATGAGCGCGCCGGACCGGATGACCTCCGGGTCATTTTCCCGCAGGCTGCGCGCGGAGGACAACTGCAGCCAAGCCGCGCGGTAATTGCCGGCGGCAAAGTTCTCCCTGGCCTTCACCGCCAGATCACGCGCCCGCCAACCGGCATAAAAATGGTAACCCACCGCGCCGAGCACGACCGTTCCGACCAAGGAGAGCGCGAAGATGACGAGCAACTTCTTGAGCAGCCTCTGGCGCCGACTCGGCCGTTTGACAAAGGGCATAGCGGGAAATAGTGCGCAGATCAGCGCGCGGGGGCGACGAAATTGGCGGGGATTTCTCCGGCCAAGCGCACGCCGGAAAGCAGCGACCGCTCTTGACCCTTAGTCCTCGAGCTCGTCACCGACCGAGCGGCGCTTGCGCCAGCGCATGAACGCGGCACCTCCGGCGAGCAAGGCTGCCGCGGCCCAGGTGCCGGGTTCGGGGACACCAGCGGCAGCCGAGGTGAAGATGAGGTTCAGGTCGTTGCCGTTTTGCACGAGCGTGAAAGTGCCGCCACCCAGACTGTTGATAAATCCTCCTGTGCCGTTGGTCGCGCCGAGGTTGATGTTGAATTTGTCGGCCGCAAAACCACTGATGCCAGTGGCCGCGGTGAGGATGGTCAACGTGTAGTTCTGCGTGTTGTCGAAGTTGAGCGCGTTGCCATTCGCATCGGGGGTGATGGCGGAGAGCGACCAGAGATTGAGATTGAATTGGTTCGTGCTGCTCAGAGCGGTGAGGTCGAGCGTGCCGGTGGCATTGACCAGGTCCCAGCCGATGCCGGCCGCGAGCGCCGTGTCATGAATCTGCCAGTTGTAGTTGCCGCCGCCGTTCCACACGGCATTGCCGGCGACGTTGAGCGTGCCGGGAGAATTGCCCGGGCTCAACGTGGCGCCATCCAAAATGGTGAGCACGCCAACCGTGCCAGACCCGGCCAATGTTCCGCCGTTTTGCACGGTGACCGCGCTCGAGGCGACCGAGCCGTCGACGACAAGCTCTCCTGCCGCCACGGTGGTCGCGCCGGTATAGGCGTTCGACGCGCTCAAGGTCGTCGTGCCGCTGCCGAGTTTTGTCAGCGAGCCTGAACCCGACATGTTGCCCGCATACGTGCCGCTGGTGGTCTGGTCAAAGGTCACCGCGGCGTTGTTGGTGATCACTCCCTGGAGACTTGTCGCCGTGCCGACGAGCGACCCCGCCGAGACGACCGTGCCGCCCGAGTAGCTGTTGCTTCCGGCGAGGAACGTCGTGCCGCTGCCGAGTTGGTTGACCGATCCCGTGCCGGAAATGGCGGCGGATAGGGTGGTGCTGTTGCTCTGGTTGAAATTGAGCACGCCGGTGCCCGCGCCGAAGGCGATAGTCGGCGCATCGATCGTGCCGGCCGCATCATTGGTGCCGAAGCGGCCGATGTTCAGCGTGCCGGAGGAACCGTTCGAAGAAGCGATGGCGATGCTCGTTGCCGCCACTGTGCCGCCGTCGGCCACGGTGAGACTGTTGCCGCTGCCTTCGCGACCAACGGTCACACTGCCACTGTTGGTCCAAAGCGAATTCGCCCCGGTGACCAGCGCGCTATTGTTGGAGGCAGTCGCACCGCTGCCGACAAGGCCGGCGACGTTGATCACCTGGCCGCCGTCGGAAACGACCATGCTGTTGTCGTTGCCGAGGTTGCCGACATGCAAATCGCCGGTGTTGGTCCAAAGCGAATTCGAACCAGTGACCAGCGCGCTGTTGTTGGCGGAGTTGGTGTTGCGACCGATGGAGGTGGTGAAGGCGTTCTGCAAGTTGGCGGCCACTTGGCCGCCGTTGGAAATGACCAAACTGTTGGTGCTGCCGGAGTCACCGACATAGAGCAAGGCCGAGTTGGTCCACGCCGAACCCGCCCCGGTGACCAGCGCACTGTTTCCGGAGGAGGTGTTGCTGAACCCGAGGTAGCCCCGCTGATTCCGCACTCTGCCGCCGTTGGAGATGACGAGGCTGTTGCTCGTGCCGGCATTGCCGACATAGAGATGGAAAAGGTTGGTCCACGCCGCACCCGACCCGGTGACCACCGCGCTGTTATTGGCGGAATTGCTGGCAAACCCGACGTAGCCAGTGCCACTCCGCACCCTGGCTGTGTTGGAAATGAGCAGGATGTTTCCACTGCCGTTGGAGCCGACCAAGAGAGACGAGCTGTTGTTGGGCACGGACAAAAAGGCGGTGTTGGTGACATTGAGCCTGTTGTTGCTGGCGCCGCTCTGTAAACCGACGACCGCGTTGCTGTAAGTGTTTGTTCCGCTCGAAAAATTCGTCGCCGACACGGTGCTGTTGCTCCCCACGATGAGATTGGTCTGCGCGCGCAGCGTGCTAGCGGCAGACAAGGCGAGCAGTGCGGCGGCGAGGAAAAAAAGTGAGCGATACTGCATGTGGTGCGGCGTGGGAGCTTGGCTGGCGAAACAGTCGCGTCACCAGTTGGAAAGGCTCACGGGTGCGGAGTCTGAAGAAATGGCAACTCGTTGACAATCTTATCTCTTGGGCAGACGGGAAAGAAAATTACTCGAGAAAAACACAGCCCGCGTAACGAAGGCGATACTGCACTCGCTGTCGCGATATTTGTTGGCCGCAAAAAAAACACCCGCACGATCCGTGCGCGTGTCGCATTATGGATTGAATCAACAGATTCAGGAAGCTCTAGCGCGTTTGCGCCAGCGCATGAAGGCGGCGCCACCGGCGAGCAGCGCGGCTGCGGCCCACGTGCCGGGTTCGGGAACACCAGAGGGTCCGGGACCGGGTCCGGCTGCGGTGAAGATCAGGTTCAAGTTGTTGCCATTCGTCCCAAGGTCGAACTCGACCGCAATCCCCTCAAGGTGAGGCCGGATGAAATCAAAGACATCCAAGTCCTGCGCACGATCAAGCGGGGGAAAACGATTTATACCAAGTCGCCTTAGGCCGCTTCTACCCTACTTATTCGCCGTCATCTCCTCGAGGCGCTTGGCCGCCGCGCGGCCAAGTTCCAGTTCGACGGGTGAATTGCGGAATTTGAGTTTTAGGCCAGCGCCGAGGGGTTGCCATGAGTGCACCAGGTCGAGGCGGACCAAGGTGGAGCGGTCCAACTGCGAGAACCCTTTGCCGGCGAGCAGTTCGTTCCATTCGCTGAAGCGGCGGTGGTCGGGATATTCGCGGCTGCCGCAGATCACTTTGCTGTAATCACGATCGGCTATGATCGCGGCAACCGCTTCGAGCGCGAGTTGATGACGCTCCCCGCCCCCGCGGTAAACCTGAACTTTGGTCAGCGGCGCGGCCCCGGGCTCACGCAGTTTGGCCAACGCGCGCAGCAGGCGATCTTCCGTGATGGGTTTGACCAAATAGTCGGTGGCGTTCACCTCGAAGGCATTCGCGCCGTAACCCGTGTGCACCGTGGCGAAGACAACGCGCGTGGAATCGGCCAAATGTTCGAGCAGGTCGAAGCCGTTATCCGGGCCCAATTCAATGTCGAGGAAGACCACATCGGGCTCGGTCTCGGTCGCCGCCGTGCGCGCCGCAGCCAAGGTGTGGGCCTCGCCGACAATCTCGACTTCCGGCACTTGCCCGAGCAAGTAGCAAAGATTGAGCAAATCTTCGCGGCTATCTTCGACAATCAAAGCACGCATGGGGAGTAAGCAAATGTAAGCAACTGGTCGAAGGCGTAAAGAGCAGGATGGCTCGCTTTTGCCAGAGTTAAGAAGGCCACGGATTGAAGAAGATAGCAGAGGATAAGCGGGGCGCGCTGACACGCGCCCCGCTCAATGCTTCAGTCCGGAGACTGTGTTCGCGCCGTGTCAGCGGCCCGAACACTATCTTCTGTCATCCTCTTCCATCCGTGGCCTGTTTTCTTTCTCTTTTGACAGCTACCCCATCTCCGGCACCTCGACCAAAAACCTCGTGCCGTGCGGGTCGAGGGCCTGCACACGCACGGTGCCGCCGAGCAGCTCGGCATTGATCCGCACCACGGCGAGACCGAGCCCGACACCTTCGTCGAGCGGCGAGACTTCGGTGGCGGTCTGCGAAAACTCCTCGAAGACCGCCTTCGTCATTTCCGGCGGAATTCCCGGGCCGTGGTCCTCGACAACAAGACGCAGGCGGTCGCCGATTTTGTCCACCGCGATACCCACGGGCTGATCCTGGCCCGCGCTGAATTTCAACGCGTTCTCGCCCAGGTTGAGCGCGATCTGCGTGAGCCGCAATTGGTCGGTGCGGAAGCGCGCCTCGTCGTCCACCGGCATCGTCCACTCGATACGGCCGCGGTGGTATTCCGCGATGGGCTCGAGAATGTTGCGGATCTCCCCCACCCAATCGGCCAGGTAAAACTCCGACGCTTTGACCGGCACGCGGCCGGATTCCGCCGCGGAAACACTGAGCACATTGCGCAGCAGCAGATTGAGGTATTGGCCGCCGGATCGCACACGGTTGAGAAACTGGTTGAACTTCGGATCCAGCTCCTGCTCTTCCCCGCGCATCCACATGGCTTGGGCCAGACTGACCAATGCACTGAGCGGCGTGCGGATCTCGTGGCTCATCTTGGCCAAAAACTGACCCTTGGCTTCGAGCGCCTTGGCCAGTTTCTTCTCGGCCTCCACGCGGGGCGTGATGTCCGTGACCACGCCCTCCCAGACCGTGACGCCATCGGGCGCTTTGCGCGGATTCGAACTGATGTTCACCCAGCGTGTGCGCCCGTGGACCAACATGCGCCCCTCCCAACGGAAAGGTTCCCCGGTGGCGTAGGCCCGGGCATTGCTCGCATTCATGTCGTCGCGATCTTCCGGATGGAACGACTCGATGACGATGTTGGGGTTCTGCATCAATGCCTCGCGCTCGACACCGAAAAATTCGAGAAATCGCGCGCTGACAAAAGGGAAAGCGAGATCCACCAAGCCGTCGGCCCTCGGGGTCAGCGTGACGACGTAAGTGCCCGCCGGCATGTTCTCGGTCAACTCATAGGCGCGTTTCTCGGCCATGCGCAGGGCATCGCGCCGCAACTCCTCGGATTCCTTCGCGCGCTGCCGCACCATCGCCACCACGAAAAACACGGTGAGAATGGAAGGCCACAGCAGCAGCTGGAGGACCCAGAACGGAATGAGCACCGGGACGACACCCTTCAACTGCAAGTCGCCCAGCAAGAGCAGCGGAACGAGCGCGGCCAACGCTGCGGCGAACCAGATTTCCGCGGGCCCGCGCTGGCGGCGCGCGAGCACCAGCACCAGCCCGGTCAGAATCCCGATCAAAGGCAATGGAACGGCCAGCCGGACCGCGGTGCGGAAATCGAAGAGCAAAAAGACAACCGCACCTGCCAAGGTGAGTCCCTCGGCGAGGCGTTGCAGCCAGCGCTCGCGGCGACTCATGCGCGCGCGGCCGATGAAGCTGCCGTTGAACACGGCGAAAAAGAAAAACAGCAGCGCGAACACCATGCCGAACATCTGGCGCTCGACCCACAGCGGCGCCCCCGACAAGACCAGCGCGGCATAGCCGTGGTAGATGGCGTAGTAGAGCGCGTAAGACAGTGCGATGGCCGCGAGGTAGAGATAGAGCCGCGAGCGCTGCACCCAGCCGACGACCAGACTGAGAAAAGCCAGCGCCAGACAAAAGCCGATCTGCAGCGCATCGCTCGCGGTCTGCCGCTGCTCGAATTGCCGCATCACCGCGACCGATCCGATCCGCAGCGGCAGCAAGATCGACGTGTCAGACTCTGCACGCAGGTAAATCGTCAGCTCCGCTCCGGGCGGCACATCCAGTTCGATGATCGGCATGCGATCCGTCCGGCGCGGCTCATCGGCCGCTCCGCCCACGGCCGATTTTACGACGCGCCCGTCAGCGACCACATACCACGTGAGATGACTCAACCGCGCCCAGAGCAGTTCAGCGAGCAACTCCTGCTCGCGGTCCGCCTCCGAGCGCACCGTGAACCGCGCCCACACCGCGTCCCGCGTGATCCCGAACGATGGCGGATCCTGCGTGGTCGCGGC
>CAZJGQ010000036.1:0-14312 GCA_964545425.1 uncultured Chthoniobacter sp.
GCATGATCACGGCTTGCACCGGGTCCGCCGCCCGCTGCTACGAGGAACAAGGCGACGTCCCGCAACTCCTCGACGATGTCGAACGCGAGATCTTCACCATCGGCGAGACGCGTTTCCGCAAAAGCGCGCCCGACATGCGCGACGAGGTCTTCACCGCACTGGAAAACATCGAGAAGATGTATCAGCAGCGCGGACGCATCAGCGGGCTGGCCACGGGCTTCAACATGTTCGACCAGATGACCGACGGCCTGCATCCCGGCGAAATGATGATCGTCGCCGCGCGGCCCTCCATGGGCAAAACCGCCCTGGCCATGAACATCGTCGAGCACGTCGCCCTCAATCTCGAGGAGCCCAAACCGGTCGGCGTCTTCAGCCTCGAAATGAGCACCCAGCAGCTCGTGCAGCGCATGCTCTGCTCCCGCGCGCGGGTCAACATGAAGAAAATCCGCTCCGGCATGCTGGCCCGCGCCGAGCACGGCAAGCTCAATGACGCCGCGGCTGCTTTGAGCGAGAGCAAGATCTTCATCGACGACACCCCGAGCCTGACCATCCTCGAGCTCCGCGCCAAAGCCCGCCGCATGCGCGACCGCCATCGTATCGAACTCATCGCCATCGATTACCTCCAGCTCTGCCGTTCGACCTCGCGGCGCGGACAGGAGAACCGCCAGATCGAAATTTCCGAAATTTCCGCCGGTATCAAGGCCCTGGCCAAGGAACTCGAGATCCCGATCATTGTCCTGGCCCAGCTCAACCGTCAGCCCGAACAACGCGGCGGCGGCAAACCCCGCATGTCCGACCTGCGCGAGTCGGGATCGCTCGAGCAGGATGCCGACCTGGTATCGCTCCTCGTGCGCCCCGAGGTTTACGAGGAAGACGAGGACGCCAAAGCGGATCTCGCCGGCAAAGCGGAACTCATCATTGCCAAGCAGCGCAACGGCCCGATCGGGGAAATCCCGCTCACTTTCATCAAAGAATACACCCGCTTCGAAAATGCCGCCTTCGACCGTCCGCCCGGCGGCGAGGAATAAGACTTTAGTACCCGAAGTGGTGCGTCAGCGCTGCCAAGGTGCGCTCGACCGGGAGCCCCACCACGTTGGAGCGGCTACCTTCCACCGCTTCGACGATCATCTCGCCGTGCTCTTGCAGCGCGTAGGCTCCCGCTTTGTCCATCACGTCGACCGCGGACAGGTATTGCTCGATCGTCTCTTCGCCGAATGGACGGAAGCGGACGCGCGTCACCTCGTGAAACTCGACCTGGTGCCGCGGTTCCATGCGGACCAAGTGCACGCCGGTGACCACTTCGTGCACGCGTCCCGACAAATCCCGCAACATGCGCCGCGCATCATCGGGGCCCGAAGGTTTGCCCAGAGCGTTTCCGTCCAGCCAGACCAGCGTGTCCGCGCCGATAACCACCGCATCCGGAAAACGCGCCGCGACCTCGAGCGCTTTGGCCCGCGCGTTGCCGGTGACCAACGCGGCCATGCCGAGCGAAGGATCGTGGATTTCCAGACCGAAAGCCGGCTCGGTGCTGAAATCCAATCCCGCCGATTGCAACAGCTCCCGCCGTCGCGGCGAGGAGGAGGCGAGAACGAGCGGGGGACGGCTCAATAGAAGTCGCCGTCGTCGGGCAGACCGGAATCGTGGCGGATGGTCTCGAGGCGCCGCCGCGTGCGGCGTCCCTGGCTCAACTCGCGATTCACGCGCACCCCGGCCCCGATCAAAAGCGGAATGGTGGCGGCCAATCCGGCGATGAGTGCGACCACGCCGATGCGTTGACGCGCGCTTTTGCCCAATTGGTCGGCGACAAGCAGCCCCGCACCCACGCCCACGGCCATTTCGGCCGCCGCGGCCACGGAGGTTGCAGAAAGATTTTGCGAGAAGCGGTCTAGGAGGTCAGCCATAACCCCCGTCCCTTACTCCACTTGCCGCGCTCATGCAACCGCAACCGCGAATTTTTTTCCGCAGGATTGCCTCGTGTCCGCCAAAATCGTCTCATCGGCCCATGGCAAACGACCTCTACGTCCTCATCCTTGCCGGCGGAAGCGGCGAGCGATTCTGGCCTTACAGCCGACGAGCTCGGCCCAAGCAACTGCTCAAACTTTTTTCCGACCGCACCATGCTCGAGGAAACTATCGCGCGTCTCGGCGATGCCGTGCCGCCCGAGCGCATCTTCGTCCTGACCAACCGCGAACAAGAGGCCGCCGTCCGCGCCTCCTGTCCCGCTTTGCCCCCGGAAAACATCGTGGCCGAACCGGCCAAGCGCGACACCGCCCCCGCCGTGGCCCTCGGTGTCGGCCTGGTCCTCCGCCGCGATCCGCAAGCAGTCATGGCCGTGCTGCCGGCCGACCACCTCATCAAAGACGCCGCGACCTTCCGCCGCGATTTGCTCGCCGGCGCCAAGGCGGCGGAATCCGGCGCGCTGCTCACCATCGGCATCAAGCCCACCTGGGCCTGCCCGGGTTTCGGCTACATCGAGCAAGGCCGTTGCGTCTCGGATGCGGATCCCGCCGTCTACGAAGTGAAGCGCTTCCGAGAAAAGCCCGACGCCGCGCTGGCCGAGTCCTTTCTCAAGCAGGGCAACTTCCGTTGGAATGCCGGCATGTTCATCTGGTCGATCCCCGCCATCATGGGCGAGCTGACCAAACACGCGCCCGAATTGGCCGCGTTCGTTTCCCGCATGCGCACCGCCGCAGACCTCCCGGCCTTCCTCGAAAAGGATTTCCCGAGCCTGCCCAAGATCTCCGTCGACTACGCCATCATGGAAAAAGCCGCCCGCGTGCTCGAGCTCGAGGCCGGTTTCGACTGGGATGATGTCGGCAGCTGGGTCGCTGTGGCCAAGTATCTCGATTCCCACGAGGGTGCCAACGCGGCCAACTGCGCGCTCACCACCCAGGATGCCTCGCACAACATTGTTTTTTCCAGCGGAGGCAAGCACATCGCGCTGGCTGGCGTGCAGGACCTCATCGTCATCGACACCGGGGACGCGCTCCTCGTCTGCCATCGCAGCGAAGCGGAAAACATCAAGAAGCTTGTCCCCCGAGTCCCGGAGGCCCTGCAGTGAGCCGCACCATGGCTGTCGATCTCGGCTCCGCGCGCACCGGCGTTGCGGCGAGCGACGAGCTTGGAATGCTGGCCCAGCCTTGGAAAACGCTGCCGGGAGGCGACGCCTCGCTCGATGCCGTGGTCGCCGCGTTCGTTGAGCTGAAACCCGGACGCATCCTTGTCGGCCTGCCGCGCAATATGGACGGCACTTACGGTCCCGCGGCGGAGGCGGCCCGCGCGTTCGCCGAAAACTTGCGCGCCCGCGTCAATTGCCCGGTGGATCTTTGGGATGAACGCCTCACCACCGTGGCCGCGCAGCGCTCATTGCGCGAGAGCGGACGCAAGGCCCGGGACCAACGCGGCGTGGTCGACCAAGTCGCCGCGCAGATCTTGCTGCAAAGCTGGCTCGATCGCGCCCCATGCGACTTAAGCTGACCTTGGCCTACGACGGCGCGGCTTTCCGCGGTTGGCAGAGCCAGCCGGGTGGGGGAGCGGTGCAGGATGTTTTGCAGGCGGCCATGACGCGCCTCGCCGGGGGTAAAAAAGTTTCCGTGCAAGGCTCCGGACGGACCGATGCCGGCGTGCACGCACTCGGTCAGGTGGCCCATGCCGATGTTTCCGAGAAGCGCGGTGCCGCGGAATTCTGGCCGCGCGCCTTGAATTCCACCTTGTCTCCGTCACTGCGCATTTTGTCATGCCGTCGCGTCGCGGACGATTTCCATGCCCGCTATGGGGCGACTGGCAAGACTTACGACTATCTGCTCTGGACCGGTTCCGTTCTTCCGCCGCATTGGGCCGGCCGCGCTTGGCACGTGCAGCCCGCGCCCGATTTTTCCGCGTTGCGCCGCGCGGCCAAGGTGCTGGTCGGTCGGCATGACTTCCGCGCTTTCTCCGCCAACCGCGGCACGCCAGTGCAGGATACGTGCCGGGATCTCCGTCGCATCAGCATAACCCGCGACGGCCCCGTCGTCCGCTTGCGTTTCGAGGGCGATGGTTTTCTTTACAAAATGGTTCGCATGCTGGTCGCTGCCATGGTCCGGGTCGGCCAGGGCAGGGCGACAATGGAAGGACTGCGTGCGCGGCTTCACGGACGCCCGAATGATCTCCCGCGCGACGTTGCCCCGCCGGACGGTCTCTACCTCGTGCGCGTCGCTTACGGGCGCAAGGTCTCGCAAACGGGTTGAATTCCCTTCATCCGCGCCATTAGCTTCCACCCGTGCGTGCCGCGCCCACCACAATCGCCGCCGTCCTCGGGTTGTCCCTGCTCGCGGCGCTCGTGGTGCCGCGCTCCTCGGCGCAAATCTCCGCCGAGGAACAACGCAAACGCGATTTGTTCCTCAAGGCCCGCGAGTCCATCCAACCCGCCCCCGCCGCCACACCCTCCAAGCCCCCGGTTCGTCCGCAACCCCGCCCGCGTCCGGTCTCCGACGGTGTCGAGCAACCGCTCGAGCCGATCAAGCCGATCACCTTGCCCCCGCCGCGCGCCACCCCTCCCGCCACGCCGAAGCCCAAACCGACGCCCGAACCGCGCGCCACGCCGAAACCGAAAGCTACGCCGGTTCCCCGCGAAGCGCCGCCGCTGGTTGCCGAGGAGCCCGACGACATCGTCCTACCGCCGCCGAAGGACGAACCCGATGACTTCATCAAACTTCCTCCGCCCCGGCTCGATCCGACGCCCCCGCCGCGCAAGCCCGAGCGCGAGGAAGAAGAAAAGCGTGCCAAAGACGTTCCCGCTGCGCCGATCGTGGTGGAAAAATCCGGCGCCGAAGAGGAGCAGGGCATGGCCCCCGTTCCCGAGCGCGAGAAGCGCGGCTGGTTCGGCCTCGGCGGCGGTCCCCGCTACCGCTACCTGACCCGCGCCGTGCGCAGCGCGATCGACCGCGCTCCGGTCAAACGCGGCCGCTGGCAATACATCATCGTGCACAACAGCGGCACGCGCCAAGGCAACGCGCGCATCTTTGCCAACTACCACAAAAACGTGCGCAAGATGAAAAACGGCCTCGCCTACCACTTCGTCATCGGCAACGGCACGTCCTCCGGCGACGGGGAAATCGAAATCGGTCCGCGCTGGACCCGTCAGATCAACGGCGGCCACGTGGCCAGCGACTATCTCAACAATATCGCCATCGGCATTTGCTTCGTCGGCGACTTCAACCGCGATGTGCCGACCAAAGCGCAACTCGCCGCACTCGAGGAAATCATCAAATACCTGCGCAAACGCGTCGGCCGGAGCAAAGGACGCGTCCTCATTGTCAAAGCGCACCGCGAAATCAACCCCAAGCCGACGGATTGCCCGGGCAACCGCTTTCCTTACCGCTGGCTGCACCGCACCTTCTGACCATGCGCCTGGGTATCACCGGAGCTTCGGGCTTCATCGGACGTCACGCCGCGCGGCTTGCCGCGGCCCGCGGATGGGAAATTGTGCCCTTCTCGCGCCAACCGCGCGACGAACGGGCCCGGCTGCTCGTGCCGGGTGAACCGGCCGATGTGAACGGACTCGATGCCGTGCTTCATCTTGCCGGTGAACCGGTGGTCGGTCGTTGGACGCCGGAAAAACGCCGCCGCATCATGGACAGCCGCGTCCTCGGCACGCGTTCCATCGTCGAGGGCTTTGCCCGCGCCGCGCGTCCGCCGCGGGTTCTGGTCAATGCCTCCGGCATCGGATTTTACGGCGACACCGGCGACCACGTGGTCGACGAAAATTCGCCGGCCGGCCGCGGATTCCTCGCCGATGTCTGCCGCGCGTGGGAAGCCGAAGCGCAAAAGGTGAGGAACGCTCGTGTGGTCATTCTCCGCATCGGCTTGGTCCTCGGACGCGACGGCGGAACGATGAAGCGCATTCTTCCCGTCTTCCGCGCCGGCCTCGGTGGACGCCTCGGTTCCGGCCGGCAGTGGATGTCTTGCGTCCATGTCGACGACATCGCGGGCCTCGCGCTCTGGGCTCTCGAGACGGAAGCCATCAGCGGTCCGCTCAACGGTGTCATGCCGCAAGCTGTGACCAACGCGGACTTCACGCGCACCTTGGCCCGCGCCGTGCACCGGCCAGCCATTCTTCCGGCGCCGGCCTTTTTCCTGCGCGCGGTTTTGGGCGACATGGCTTCGCTCCTTCTCGATAGCGCGCGCGTCCGGCCTGCCGTGGCTGAAAAATACGGCTACCGTTACGAGTTTTCCGACGTGGCCGATGCGTTGGACGAAGTCGCGCGCTGAATAATTCCTCTTGTCGCTTTGGCGCGGACGACAAATCCTCTGCGCCCTCATGTCCGCCCGTCCCCCGCTGATCGATCTCCACCGTCACCTCGACGGCAGTGTCCGCCTTGAAACCATTCTCGATCTCGGGCGCCAGCACCGGATTCCTCTCCCGGGCAACACGCTCGAGGAATTGCGTCCGCATGTCGTCGTGACCACGCCGCAGCCGGGGCTCGTCGAATTTCTCACCAAATTCCGTTGGATGACCGGCGTGCTTGTCGACTACGACGCCTGCCGCCGCGTTGCGCGCGAAAATGTCGAAGACGCTTTGCGCGAGGGGATCCGTTACATCGAACTCCGCTTCAGCCCCGCCTTCATGGCCGACGCCCACAACCTCGATCCGTCTCGTGTCACCGCGGCCGTGATCGAAGGCACGCGGGAAGGGGAGGCCGCCACCGGGGTCAAAGCCAATCTCATCGGCATCCTCACCCGCACTTACGGTCCGGTGCGCGCCCGCCGCGAACTCCGCGCCTTGCTCGACCATCGCAAGGAAATCGTGGCTCTCGATCTGGCCGGCGACGAAGGCAATTGGCCGGCGGAACTTTTCGTCGAGCACTTCAAAGAGGGCCGAGACGCCGGATGGCAGGTCACCGTGCACGCGGGAGAAGCCGCCGGACCGCAGAGCATCGTCACGGCCATCGAAAAACTCGGAGCCACCCGCATCGGCCATGCCGTGCGCGCCACCGAGGATCCCAACGTCATGGAACTGCTGCGCGATCGCCGTATCGGCATCGAGGCCAACCTGACCAGCAACGTCCAGACCAGCACCGTGCCGGACTACGCCAGCCATCCGCTCAAGGCGTTCCTCGAAGCCGGCCTGCTCGCCACGATCAACACCGATGACCCCGGCATCAGCGCCATCGACCTGCCCCACGAACTGGACGTGGCTGCGCCGGCCGCCGGTTTGGATGAAGGACAAATCGTCCGCGCGCTCGAAAATGCCTGGGAAATTGCTTTTCTCTCCCCGGCGGACAAAGCCCGGCTTCTCTCCTGAATCCGCTTTCCGCACTGGAAAACCGGCGCGAACGGGTTCTTAATATGTCCATGAAAGCAACTGCCGCTCTTCTCCTCGCCGCGGTTCTGCTCGCCGACCCGGCCTTGGCCCAAGCCTCGCAACTCCCGGCCTACGAAGCCCTGCGCACCGTCGGCCGCGAGAAAGGTGAAAACTGGCTCGGCGCCCTCGTCGAAATGCGCGGCGTCGATGGCGATCCGCAGCCCTCGCGCTGGCTGCTCACCTTCCGCGATGCCAACGCGCGCGGCGGCGTGCGCGAATTCGCCGTGACCCGGCAGGGCGTGGTCAGCGAGCGCACACCCGTGCGCACCGAGCAAGCTTCCGCCGCGCAGATCATGTCGGCCCGCACGCTGAACCTCGATTCGACCGGCGCCTTCGCCGCCGCCAACAAGCAGGCCGCTGCAGCCAAGCTCGGATTCCATTCCCTCAACTACCTCCTGCAAAATCGCGCCGGCAAGCCCGTCTGGCTGGTGCAACTTTTCGACGCCAACGGCGGCGAGGTCGGCAAAGTGGAAGTCTCCGCGCAAGATGGCAGCCTCGTCTCGCGCCTGCGCAAACCCGCCACTGTTGCAGGCGCCGAAACAACCGCCAGCGCGCCGTCCGCCCCGGCCCGCACCAGCGGCAGCGATTCGCTCGGGGAACGCTGGGTTGAGGGCGGGGGATTGGTCGGACACGCCAGCCGCTGGGGCGAGAAAACCTGGGAGACCACCACAAATACCGCTGTCAAAGTCGGCGACAGCATCAGCGCCTTTTTCATCGGCCGCCCCGCGCGCCCGTCCGGCAACTGACCATGCCCGACGGAGCATCTCTCATTGTCGCGTTGGTCGTTGTCGGTCTTCTCCTCATTGCCGCGGAGGTTTTCCTGCCCGGTCTCATCCTTGGTACGATCGGGCTACTTTGCCTCATCGGCTCGGTCGTGCTCGTCTTCGTGCAATACGGAACTTCGGCCGGTGCCTTGGCCGCTTTTGTCGTGGGCGGACTGACCATCGTCGGCTTCGTCCTCTGGCTTTTTCTTTTTCCGCGCACCTTCATCGGACGCCGCCTCATGCTCCGCACGCAGCAACCGCCTGACCAGACCGCCGATCAGAACCGCACTCTGGTCGGGGAAACGGGCGAGGCAATCACGCCCCTGCGTCCGTCCGGCACGGCCCGCATCGGTGGCAAACGTGTTGATGTCACGGCGGTTGGCGATTTTCTCGAGCAGGGCGAGGCGGTCGTCGTGGTAGCCGCCGATGGCATGCGCGTGGCCGTGCGGCGAAAAGACGGGTTGGAGCCGGCCGCTCCACCTGCCTAAGATAACTTATGCATATGGGATCTCTCTTCATCTACATCGTCACCGGCTTGGCCGTCGTCCTCGGCCTGGTCCTCCTCATCATTCTCTTCAACTTCTTCGGCATCTGGCTGCGCGCCAAAATCGCCGATGCCCCCGTGTCCTTCGCCCGCCTCGTCGGCATGCGCCTGCGCCGTGTGCCGCTCGGCATGATCGTCGACAGCCGCATCACCGCGGTGAAAGCGGGCATTCCGCTCGATACCGACGAGTTGGAAGCGCACTACCTGGCCGGCGGCAACGTCGACGCCGTTGTGCTGGCCCTCATCGCGGCCGACAAAGCCGGCATCAAGCTCGACTTCAACCGCGCCTGTGCCATCGACCTCGCCATCAAGGGCACGAGCAAAACCGTGCTCGAAGCCGTGCGCACGAGCATCAATCCGAAGGTCATCGATTGCCCTGGCCCGCAATCCGGCCGCCCGACGATCGACGCCGTGGCCCGCGACGGCATCGGGGTCAAAGTCAAAGCCCGCGTCACCGTGCGTTCCAACCTCGACCGCTTCGTCGGGGGCGCCACCGAAGAAACGATCATCGCCCGCGTCGGCGAGGGCATCGTCACTTCGATCGGTTCAGCGGTGAGCTATAAAGATGTGCTGGAAAATCCCGACCGCATTTCCAAAACCGTCCTGCAGAAAGGCCTCGATAGCGGCACCGCTTTCGAAATCCTCTCGGTCGACATCGCCGACGTCGACGTCGGCGAAAACGTCGGCGCGAAACTTCAGGGCGAGCAGGCCGAAGCGGACAAAGTCGTGGCCCAAGCCAAGGCTGAGGTCCGCCGCGCTGCCGCCGTCGCTCTCGAAGGCGAAATGCGCGCCAAGACCCAGGAAATGCGCGCCAAGGTCGTCGAAGCCGAGGCCCAAGTGCCCCAGGCCATGGCCGAAGCTTTCCGCAATGGCAACCTCGGCATCATGGATTACATGCGGATGAAAAATATCCAGGCCGACTCGCAAATGCGCGAATCCATCGCCGGCTCCGAACGCGGCAGCGCCGAGGCACGGTAATCCGCCGCCCGTTCCGCCATGGAACAACTCGTCATCCTTATCATCATCGGGCTGATCAGCCTGGTGAATTGGCTGATGCAGAAAGCGGCCGAGAAGCGCGAGGCGGCCGGACAAAAGCGCGCCGAGCGCCGCGAGATCAAACGCGAGGCGCGGCGCAACGTCTACACGCAAGGCGTGCCTGCCCCGGCTCCGAGCGTCCGCCGCGCCCCGGCCGAACGCGATCCGTTCAAGGAGTTGATGGATGCACTCGGGCTCCCGGCCGACGAAGCCCCGCCGCCCCCGGTTGTGGCCCGCGAGGAATTCCACGAGGAAGAATTCGCCTCGATGGAAGAGCCAACCCCGCCGCCCGTGCCGCGGCAGCCCGCCCCGCCCAAGCAACCCCGCTGGCAGGCCCCGTCTGTCCGCCGCCCGGACGCCAAAACCGCCCAACTCGCCTCCGCCTTCGCCGCGGTCGGCGAAAAGCCCGCGCCCGTCTACCGCAGTTCGAAATTGCACGACCTCCTGGCCAACCGCGATTCCCAACGCAAAGCCGTCGTCCTCGCCGAAATCCTCGGCACCCCCCGCGGCCTCGTCTCCGCCGGCGGACATTGGTAGTCCGCCCGGCTTTCTTGAGCACCTGATCTCTGCCGGTGTCAGCCGGCTGAGATCATATCCTGGCTTTTATCCGCGTTAATCCGTGGCCTGTCTTTACTTCACGGCCGCCCAAACCCGATGCACATCATCGTGATCGTCCAGCGCCTGCAAAAACGCCCCCACTTCCCCCCGCTGCTCCTCGCTCAAATCCGGGCACTGCTTCGGCACATAACCCAGCTCGCTCGTCACCACGGTCCACCCGTTTTGCGATAGCCACTGCGACACCCCGTGCGTGTTGGTGCGCTCCGTGATGAACCGTGCGCCGCTCGCTTCCGCCGGAATATCGTCGTTCTGCTCGTGGGTGAGGGATTCTACTTCGTTCGCGCCCGCCTCGATCGCTGCCTCCTCGATATCGACGCCCGCCTTTGCGGTGTGCGCCTCGACCAGTCCGACATGATCGAAAAGAAACTTGTTGCTGCCCGAAGCCCCGAGCTGCCCCTTTTTGAAAAGCACACGGATTTCCGGCGTGGTGCGGTTGGTGTTGTCGGTGAAAGTCTCGACAATGACTGGCACCTTGTGCGGCGCATAGCCCTCGAACGTGATGTGCTCCAGCGCCGTCTTGTCCCCGCCCGTGCCCGCGCCCTTCGCGATGGCCCGCTCGATGGCGTCCTTCGGCACGCTCTCCTTGCGCGCCTTCTCCAGCGCCGCGGCCAACCGCGAATTCGTCGCCGGATCCGCCCCGCCATGCCGCGCCGCGATGGTGATTTCCCGGATGAATTTTCCCGTGGCCTGCGATTTCTTCAACGAGGCCACCTCGCGCTTGGCCAACAACCATTGACGTCCCATAAGGCCGTAAAGCCTATGCCAAAGCCCGGCCGCCGCTCAAGGCTGCGTCCCGGCGATCCGCAGCATCACTTCATTGCGCCGCATGAACGGCGGGATCCATGGGGGATCGTAGTAACCGAAGAGGGGATCGCCGGTAACCTCGAGCCGGCGCTTGTCGATCCAGCCGCGCAACTTGCCCAGCGCCTCCTGCTCGTTCGTTTCGTTACGTCCGCCTGAATAGCGGTAAACGGCGAAGTGTCCGGAGGGCAATTGGTCCATCATCACGGCTGCCTCCTTCGGCGCCGGCACCTTTCCCGCCGCGACGTCACGCGGCACGATAAAACTCATTCCCTGCTTGTCACCTTCGTGCTTCATCAAGACCGGCGCCGTCATGGCAATCTTCTGGTCCGCTTCGTTGCCGCCCGAGATATAGCGGAACAACCGCATAAAATCCCCGTCGCCCGACGCCGTCCTTACCAAAGTCAGTGCTGGATAGTCCCGCACCTCGAACTTGCCGTCCTCCACCAGCACTTTGTAATCGGGTGTTTCAGTAGCCATGGCCGGGCAGGCGAGTGTCAGGAGGCAGAAAGCGGGTATGCGGACGTTCATGAGGAACTCGTACCACAAAGACCGCCACGCTGCACCTGCATCCCGGCCGTGCCACTTGCGTCTGCCGGATCAAGCGCCTGCAACACTTCGCCTAGCCGCGCCAGCCGCGGAGCGGCAACGCCCGCAGCCTGCGCTTGTCGCAGCGGTTCGAGAAACAGACTCTCTAATTCAAGCGGCTGGCCGCGCTCGGAGTCGACCAGCGTGGACGCACGGTAGGCGCCCAACTTCAAGGTGCGATCAATATTCGCCTGCGCAAGGGCGGGTTCGATCGCGAGTCCCTTGGCGTTGGCGGCAGCGATGATTTCGAGCATCACCTCGCGGACCAGCGTGCACCAGCGCGGGTCGGCGAGGAGTTGGTCCGTGGTCATCACCGGCTGGACGCGCGTTACCGGCCGTTGCGGGTCCAGCATGGTCTCGATGCCTGCTGCGCCGGCGACGCCGAGACCGTTGAATGGCAAGTTCCAAACGAGCTTCTCCCAGTGGGCGCGCTCGAGGTTGTCGGTCACCTCGCACGGCACGCCGGCGCTACGGAACAAGTCTGCGATGCCATGCGTGCGCGGCCCGCTTCGGCGTTGGAATTCGCCGAGGAGAATGTCCCCGTGCGCCGTGTGACGGATGACACCGGGCTCGATGCGATTGAGGCACACGTAGCACAGGCCACCCAGGATTTGCTCCGCGGGGAAGAGTCGGGCCAGAGCCTCCTCGTTGCCGAGGCCGTTCTGCAAAGTAAGCACCGCGGTGTGCGGACCGACCAAGGACGGGAGCAGTTTCGGAAACTGATCGTTGGCCGTGGTTTTCAGTCCGATAAGCACCAGATCCGAGGGCCCGATCTCCTCCGGCGTGCGCGCGCACTGCGGGTGCACACTAAAATCCCCGTTGGGACTCAGGATGCGAACTCCAAGACGCCTCACGACATCGTAATCCGAACGCAGCAGAAAATGAGTTTCGTGACCGGCCCGCGCCAGCATCGCCCCGTAGTACGAACCGAGCGCACCGCAACCGATGACGGCAATTTTCATGGGCGAGATAAGACCCTCGCCGATTGGAGGGCGACGGGCGGTGGTGTTGAAGTGGAAGTTCTCAAGGTCGGAGAGAGGTGCAGCTTGAATGTCACAAGCTCTTCAGACGCTTAGATATGTAAAGGTTCCGATCAAGCCAAGTTGCTTGGGGTCTAAACCTAACCCAGGACGTCACGGGGGGCAAAGGGGTCAGCGCTGGCAAGCGAGGGCAGTCGCAAGGCAAGGAGTGGCGCAGTGCTTTACGCGGACGCATCTTGGCCTATAGTTTCCGCTCTATCAGCCGGCGTGGCGGAACTGGCAGACGCGACGGACTCAAAATCCGTTTCCCGCAAGGGAGTGTGGGTTCGACCCCCTCCGCCGGCATCTTTTAAACGGTGAAATTTCACAAAGCCGCAGCGGAGGTTTATGTGCCGGATGGCGCTCCGGCGGACCAAGCGCTGGCGCGGGTGACGCATTTGGGGATCGGGGCGCATCAGGATGACCTCGAGTTCATGGCGTTCCATGGAATCGAGGAATGCCACGGGCGAAGTGACCGCTGGTTCGGCGGGGTGACTTGCACCGACGGGGCGGGGAGTGCGCGGAGCGGGAAGTATGCAGAGCTCACGGATGCGGAGATGG
Source organism: uncultured Chthoniobacter sp. (assembly GCA_964545425.1). Taxonomy (GTDB): domain Bacteria; phylum Verrucomicrobiota; class Verrucomicrobiia; order Chthoniobacterales; family JACTMZ01; genus JACTMZ01. Next base: position 13,273 of record CAZJGQ010000036.1, read on the forward strand.
TAGAGTTGCGAAAATCGGAGCAGCGGCTGGCCTCGGACGTCGGTGAATACGGCGTGATGATTCAACTTGGCTACACCAGCGCGGAGGCCAAGAACCGGAGCGATGAGGGTCTGCGGAACGATCTGCGCGGGATTCTCGAAGCGACGAAGCCGGAGGTGGTTTACACGCACAATCTGGCGGACAAACATCCGACGCACATCGCCGTGGTGCTCGCCGTGATCGATGCACTGCGCTCGTTGCCGAAAGAAGTGCGTCCGCGGCGTATGATCGGCTGCGAAGGATGGCGTGATCTCGATTGGCTGCCGGATAAAGAGAAAGTCCTCATGGACGTGAGCGGCCACGAGGGGTTGGCGTCGAAGCTGGCGGCGTGCTTCGCTTCGCAAATCGAAGGTGGCAAGCGCTACGACCTCGCCGTAGCGGGTCGGCGCGCGGCCAACGCAACTTTCTCCGATCCCCATGCCACAGACCGGGCTGGGCAAGTGATTGTCGGCATGGATCTCACGCCGTTGATCGAGGATGACTCGTTGGACCCGGCGAGCTACGCCGAGCAATTGCTCGGCCGATTTCGCAGCGAAGTAGTCTCAGCCCTACGCGATTTCGATTAAGCCACTCCGGTCGCCGCATCAGCCACGGACTCGTAGACGCGGAACATTTGGTCGAGGCCGGTGAGCGAGAAGAATTCGGAGATCTGGGGGCTGAGATTAGCCACGGCGAGTTTGCCGCCGCGCATGGCGAGGGCTTGGGAGGGACGGATCAGGGAGCGGATGCCAACGCTGGCGATGAAATCCACGCCGCCCATGTCGACGATGAGCGCCTTGCAGTCTTCATCTCCGGCAACCTCCATCGCCGCAGTATGCAGAGCATCCGCGCTGGCCTGATTGAGGCGGCCCTTGAGGCAGAGCACGGGGATGCCGTTCTCGCTGCGGCGGGTGATGTCCATCAGGAAGCCTTGGCCGCGGCAACCGCGGCTTCGCGGGTGTCATGAACCGCGTAGGCGGTCATGAATTGCGCGATTTCGAAGAGTTCCTTCACCTGCGGTT